>JBQCIG010000139.1:0-8998 GCA_051953975.1 Solirubrobacterales bacterium
GGCAAGCCGGACCTGGTCAAGATCAACGACTGGCAGATCGCCGGCTTCGTCTCCGGCCCCGTCGACACCGAAGAGCGGATGCGGGAGGCGATGGAACGGGTGCGGGAGGCGGGCGCCGAGGCGGTGATCGTCACCCGCGCCGGCGACCCGGCGCTGGCGCTGCGCGACGGCAGGTTCTGGGAGGTGACGCCGCCGAGGTTCGAGCGCGGTGCCCGCGAGGGATGCGGCGACTCGATGATGGGCGCGCTGGCGGCGACAATCTCGGCGGGACGCGACTGGGAGGACGTGCTGCGGCTGAGCGCCGCCGCCGGCGCGACCAACTTCCTCCGCCGCGGCCTCGGCACCGGCGCCCGCAGCGTGGTCGAGGAGCTGGCACCGCGGGTGCAGCTGCGCGAGCTGGATTAGCGCTGCGCACTTTGACCTCGCTATAGCGAGGTCAAAGTCCAACGCACGAATCAGGGCTGCGGCTCGAACGGCACCTCGAGCGACTCGCCCTCGACGATCGCGCGCGGGGCCGTCTCGGCGATCCACTCGACGTGGGGCGCCAGCAGCTCGACTTCGCGCAGCCGCTCCAGCGCCGGCGAGAGCCGCACCGGGCGCCCGGCCCGCGCCGAGTGGGCGTCGCTGCTGAGGACGTGGACGAGCCCCTTCTCGGCCATCGCCAGCATCCCCGCCGCCATCTGCTCGCGCAGGAAGAAGTCGGCGGTCGCCTGGATCAGCGCCCCCTCCCGCACCAGCGCCGCCATCCGCTCGAACATGTCGACGGAGAGATGGCGCTCGGGATGGGCAATGATCGTCCGGTGACCGCGTTCGGCGAGGTGGCCGACCCGGCGCAGGAGGCTGTCGTCGAGCGGCCCCGGCGCCGGCTCCAGGAGGATCCAGCTGCCCTCGCCGAGCGAGACCAGCCGCAGTTCCTCCTCGCTCAGACCCTCGACCGCGGTCTCGGCCACCTCGCCGCCGCGCAGGACCTTCACCGCCACCAGTTCCTGCTGCAGCCGCGCGTTCAGCCCCCGCACCCGTTCGGCCAGCTCCTCGATCCGCACGTCGTGGTCGTGGCGGATGTGCGGGGTCGCGCAGACCGCCGTGATCCCGTCCTCCTCGGCCTGGCGTGCCATCGCGATGCTGTCGTCGGCGTCCCGCGCCCCGTCGTCGATCGCGTCGAGGATGTGGCAGTGCAGGTCGATCACGGCGCCTCGCCGGTTTTCCTACCCGAAATCGGGGGATGAGTGCAACCGCGCGTTCAACGACCTGCCCGAGCGGGCACGCCACTACGATGATCGGCAAGATCATGGACCTGCTCACGCCGGGCTTGCGTGGGCGGACTGGCTTCAACTCATGGACAAGAAAGCGACCCGCAGAGGGAATTACGAGTCGGGCTCCGACTATGTGCTCGAGTACGGCGAGCTCCGCTTCGCCTTCAACGAGGAGGACTTCGCGCAGCGGGTCGAGCAGGCCGCGGTGAAGCTCAACTTCGTCGACCAGGGTCTCAGCGCGGAGGAGCTCGACGACCTCCTCGACCTCGCAGTCAGCGGCGAGATTGCCGAGCCCAGCTCGCGCCTCGGCGAGCACATCAACGAGAACTGGGAAGAGCTGGTCGGCCCCGCCAACCGCAGCCTCGTCCACTGGATACGGCGCCTCGTCTTCCGCGGCGCCTGGCTCGACCAGCGGGTCAAGGAGGGTGAGCTCGACGTCGTCTTCGACGAGCGCACCCAGACCTTCGGCTACGTGCAGCCGGACCGCAGCGACGAACTGATCGAGCTCAGCAAAGAGCCGTCGTGGCGGCGCATCGCCTACCGGCGATAGATCCTCTCCCTAGTTAGTCCGCGGCAGGGCGCTCTATGGCGGCTACCACCGTGAGCGAGCCGCCGCCGGTGCCGCCTTGGGCGCGGCCGGCGTTGAAGAACTCCTTGGCGGCCTCGGCGTCGCCGTAGGCCTCGGCGAGGCGGGTCAGCGAGTCGACGAGGAGGATCACGTCTTCGCCACCGCCGGCGCGGGAAGCCGCTTGGGCGAGGGCGTCGTCGGCGTGCCGCGGCTGGCCGGCGGAGACGATCTCGGCCTGCGGCGCGTCGCGCTTCCAGTCGGCGAGCTCCTCGGGGCTGGGGTCGATCAGCAGGGCGACCGGATCGGGGCCCTTGGAGTCGGCGGCGAGGTCGGCGGCGACGCTGCGCAGCAGCGCCGTGCAGCCCTCGCGGGTCTCGGCGCAGAGCAGCGCCTGGCGCCCGGCCTCGGGGGGCAGCAGCAGCGTCTGCAGGGTCACGCCCTTGCTGCGGCGGCCGAAGCGACGGCGGCGACGGGGGCGCGGCGACTCGGCGGCGGATTGCGCAGCCGGCTCCGGCGCGTGCTCGGGCTCGGGTTCCCGCTCGCGCTCCGGCGCCCGCTCGGGGCGCTCGCGGCGCTCGCGCGGCTCTTTCCCGCCCTCCCGCTCGGCGGCGGGCGAGCCGGTGCGACGGCTCCGTCGCCGCCGCTGCGGGCGCTCCTCGCGCTCCTCCGCGGCGGCTTCCCCCGCCCCGTTGCCGTTCCCCTCGGCGAGCTGTTCGACCAGCTCGGCCTTGGTCAGCATCCGGTATCTGGGCAGGCCCGCCTCGGCGGCGAGCGCGTGCAGGTCGGACAGGTGCTTTTTCTCCAGCTCGGCCTTGTTCATCGGGCCGCAGACTATTCGACCGGGGAGACCGGGTGAGCGGCGGGGTCGGTCCCCTCCAGCGCCGCGACCTCCAGCCACGCCTCGGCCTCGCGCGAGCGCCGCCGCCGCGACCAGCCGAGCTCCGTCCCGAGCGCATCGGCGAGCGGCCGCACCGCCTTCGCCGTGCGCAGCTCCGGCGCCGCCAGGATCCCCAATCGGGTGCGCCGCAGCAGCACGTCGGCGACGCTGCGAGCCTGCTCGTGGCGGGCCGCCAGCACCGCCTCAGCCAGCAGGTCAGGACGGCCGGGGACGATCGGGCGCGCCAGCCTCGGCTCGGCTCGTGCGATGTCCAGCACTTTGCGGGCGGCGTGGCCGTAGCGGAAGGCGAGCTGCTCCAGCGCCTCCTCCCCCACCCCGTCGGGAGCGTCGAGGTCGCCGGGGCGCGCCTCCATCCCCAGCGGGATCTCGTGGGTGTGGCAGGGCGCCTCGCGGCCCTCGCGCTCGACGATCCGGTCGACCGTCTGCTTCGCCATCCGCCGCCAGGTGGTGAGCTTGCCGCCGGTGATCGTCAGCATCCCCGAGGAGGTCTCGTACAGCTCGGCTTTGCGGGAGATGTCGACCGACTTGCGCGGGTCGCCGGTCGAGATCAGCGGCCGCACCCCGGCGTAGGCGCCGACCAGGTCGGAATCGCTCAGGGAGGTCCCGAAGAAGTCGTTGACGGCGTCGAGCAGGTAGGCGATGTCCTCGGCAGCCGGGCGCGGGTGGGCGGTGTCGCCGTCGAAGTCGTTGTCGGTGGTGCCGACCAGGGTGCGCCCATACCAGGGCAGGGAGAAGATCATCCGCCCCTCGCCGGCCGGGACGATGCAGGCGGCTTTGCCCATCGGCAGGTCGGCCTCGTCGATCAGCAGGTGGGTGCCGCGGCTGGGGGCGATCCGCGGCACGTCCTCCTCGCCCAGCAGCTCCTCGGGGCGGATCCGGTCGGCGAAGACGCCGGTGGCGTTGACGACGTGGTCGGCGCCGACCTCCATCCGCTCGCCAGAGTCGGCCTCGAGGAAGGCGACGCCACTCGCCTTGCCGTTTTGCGAGAGGACCTCGGTCACCTCGGCGCCGTTCAGCATCACCGCGCCGAAGCGCTCGGCCTCGCCGAGGACGGTGAGGACGAGGCGGACGTCGTCGGTCTGGCAGTCGTAGAAGAGGTAGGCGTCGTTCGGTTCGCGGGCGGCGAGCGCCGGCACCAGCTCCAGCACCTCATCGCGGTCGATCGTGCGGTGGCGGTCCGGGGACCAGTAGCTCTCGTCGGGCTCCTCGCGCTCGCGGGAGGCGCGGCGCTCGCGGCGGCTGCGGCCGGCGCGGGTCGTCGCCATCACGTCGTACATGTTCAGCCCGAGGCCGAGTTTGCGGTCGCGGCGCTCCTCGCCGAGGGCGGCGACGAGGAACGGGGTCGGGTAGACGAGGTGGGGCGCCAGGCGGACCATCAGCTGGCGCTCGAGCAGCGCCTCGCGGACCAGGCCGAGGTCGAAGTTCTGCAGGTAGCGGAGGCCGCCGTGGACCATCTTCGAGGAGCGACTGGAGGTGCCGAGCGCGTAGTCGCCGCGCTCCAGCAGGGCAACCGAGTAACCGCGCGAGGCGGCGTCGAGGGCGACGCCGGCGCCGGTGATGCCGCCACCGATCACCACCACCTCGAAGCGCTTGCCGGCGATCTCCTCGATGGCGCGGGCGCGGGTAAGCATCAGAACCCCCTCCGCCGACGGGACGATTTCCGGTCTATGTAACCGGTTTTCGTCCCGTCGGCCATCAGTCGAGGTAGGTCGTGACGCGGTCGGCGCCGGGGCGCTCGGGCGGCTCCTTCTCCTGGCGCGCGTGGCCGAGGTGGAGGAGGGCGACGAAGCGCTCCTCCTTGGGAAGGCCGACGGCGGCGCGGCCCTCGGAGCCGCGGAGGATGCCCGGCGTGCGCCAGTAGCCGGCGAGGCCACGGGCGTGGGCGGCGAGCAGGACGATGTAGGAGGCGACGGCGGTCGCGTGCAGGTCCTCTTCGTCGGTCACCGGGTCGCCGTCGAGCACGCAGGAGACGACGATCAACGTCGGTGCCCGGTCGAGCTTGGCGGCGCCCTCGGACCCGGCGACCTCCTTCAGGCGCCGCAGCGTCTCCGGCCCGACCACCCGGAAGCGCCAGGGCACCGTCAGATTGTGGTTCGGCGCCCAGCTCGCCAGCTCCAGCAGCTCCTCTATCTGCTCGCGCGGCAGCGGCTCCGGCCCGAACGCCTTGTGCGTGCGGCGGGTGCGGATCGCGGTCTCGACGTCCATCCGCCCGAGGGTATAGAGGAGCTAGAAGACGATCAGGCCGGCGAGGGTGAGAAAGCCGGTGATCATGACCCCGATCAGGACGAAGAATCCGTAGGTCATGGTTTGCCGCAGTTCTCGGATGTCGGCATCGATCCGGTCGAAACGCTCGTTGACGTTCTCCTTGAAGTCATCAAGGCGCTTGTCGGTCCAGGTTTCCCTCGGCGTCATCACCACCATGATCGTACCGTAACGAGTCGTCTGCAACGAAACAAGGCACGAGAGCGCCGAATGAGCACCAATTGCGTGCCAATTCTGTGACTTAGAGCCCGTAGCGCCAGCGCATCCAGCCGCGGCGGGCGGCCATGCCCAGCAGGAAGAGGACGCAACCGGCGAGCAGGCCGAGGATGATCGAGCCGGCGGTGCTGCTGCCGGAGTCGGTCGTTTCCGAGGCGGGTGCGCCGGAGGCCTCGCCGTTTGCGCCGGAAGTGTTGGGAAGCACGATTGCGGGACCGGTCCCCGGCGGACGTCCACCACCGCCACCGGCCGCGGAGGAGCCGCCCTTTGATGGAGCCGGCGAGGCGCTTGCTGCGCCGCCCCCGGGCGGCAAGGCGGGAGCCGCCGAGGAGCCGCCGTTCTTGGCGGCTTCGTTGAATTTTTCGAGCACTTCTTTGGACGATTCAAGCGACGGCGTTTCGCTGGAGAGCCCCCCGCCCGCGCTCGACGATTCCGCGCTCGACTTCTTCGGCTTCGGCTTCTTTTCGCGAGGTGGCGCGGCGATCGGCAGGAAGTGACCCGAGAGCGGGACGACGACGTCGGCGGTCACCCAGACCGGCGAGACTTCCTGGTCCGGCGCCTCCAGGAAGTGGCCGTCGTCGGCCTGCAGGTCCTTCATATATGCAAAGGAACTGCGGCCGGTGCCGAAGCCGGCAGGGTCCTTGCCGGCGGCGAGCAGCCCCTGCGAGGCCCAGGCGGTCGCCTGGGCGTTGGCGGCGAGGTTGTTCGCTGGCGCGAAGCCGCCGTTCGGGCGCTTCGCCTTGCGCATGTAAGAGAGAGCGCGGTCGCTCGCGTCCGAACCCGGCGTCAGCACCTGCAGGACGGCGCCGGTGACCTCGGCGGTGCTCGGGTCCTTCGGTTCGTTGCCCCAGCCACCGTCCTTCCCCTGCACCTTGCGCAGCCATTCGACCGTCTTCGCGGTCGCCCCGTTCGCGCCCGCGGCGCGCAGGGCAAGCACCGCGTAGGCGCTCGTCGCCGGACAGCCCTGGTAGGAGCCGCTCTGGCGGCGCTGCGAGAGCAGCTGCTGGACCAGGTTCTCGCCGCCGAAGTGGCGCGAGTCGGCACCGGCCGCCTCGAGGGCGAGGATCGTGCGGGCGAGGTCGCCGGCGTCGCCCACTTCGCCGAGGTGGGTGCGCAGGAAGTCGACGGGGGACTTGCCGCTCTTGGTCACGTCGAAGGGGTTGCGGCCGGCCGCCGCCAGCGCCAGCATCGCCCAGCCGGTCATTTCCGCCCCGGCTTCGCGGTCGGTGTCGGCGGCGAAGCCGCCGCTCGGGCGCTGCACCGATTCCAGCCAGTCGGCGGCGCGGCTGACCGAGGAGGCGTGGGCCGGCGCGGGAGCGAACAGGCCGAGGGCGAGGACGAGGAGCAGGGCCGCGACGCCGCCCCCGCGCAGGGCGCCGCCGAGACGACCGGGGGCTCCGGCGCCGGGCTCCGGCGCGCCGCCCCGCGACCACTCAAAGCGCTCGCGGAAGCGCCTCAACATCCGCACCATCGCCGGGCCGGCGATCAGGGCGAAGGCGACGTTGCCGACGACGTGGGCCACGTCGAAGGGGACCGCCCGCCCCTCGAGCAGCCAGAAGTGCCTCCACGAGAGGTCCCCTCCGTAGGTCGCCATCAACGAGAAGTTCATCAGAGCGCCGAAGACGATGCCTGCAAACCCGCAGGTTGCAGCGAGAGTGAGGCGGCCGGCGTTGCGCACGCCGAGCGCCAGGGCGGCGCCGAGGACACCGCAGAGGCCCCAGGCGACCATCTGCCATGGCGTCCACGGTCCCTGCCCGAACCAGAAGTTGGAGACGAGCGCGGCGAGGGCTCCGACCGCGAAGCCGGGGGCGCCGCCGAGGGCGTAGCCGGCGAAGATGACGATGTCGGTGGTCGGCTTGACGTTGGGGAAGGCGGCGAAGGCTTTGCGGCCGGCGATCGCCAGCGCCGCCAGCGCCGCGACCAGGGCGACCGTCTGCGAGGGCGGCCGCGAGCGCTCGTACCAGGCGAAGCCGGCGACGAGCACGGCGCCGAGGATGAGGAAGCTGGTCAGCTCCCAGCTCATCGCGGCTCCTCCCCCGCCAGCGCCGCCGCGCCCTGCTCGGGGGTGACGACGCCGGGCAGGTCGAGCACGCGGGCGACCTCGGTGGCGAAGTACCAGCCGCCGGAGAGAACCTCCGCCATCGGCCCGTCGGCGATGACGACGCCGTCGCCGAGAAGGACGACCCGCTCGGCGAACTCGGCGGCGAACTCGACGTCGTGGGTGGCGACGATGACAGCGGCTCCGCGTGTCGCTTTCCTCTCGCTATGCGAGACAAAAGCGACACTCCCCGCGAGTCGTTCGATCAGCGTGACCAGCTCGTCTTTGCGGGCGCGGTCCATGCCGCGGGTGGGCTCGTCGAGGGCGACGACGGCCGGCAGTTCGTCGCCCTCCATCCGCCCCGCCAGCGCGATCGCCAGCGCCAGCCGCTGCCGCTCGCCGCCGGAGAGGTCGCGGGGGTCCGCGTCGATCGCGTGCTCGAGGCCGACGACTCGCAGTGCGGAAAGCCCCTCCTCTCCCGGCAGCTCGTCGCCGACGCGCTCGCGCACGAGGTAGTCGCTCGGGTTCTGGGTGAGAAGCGCGATCGAGTCGACCGCGAGCTTCCCGGCGACCGGCTGGTGCAGCCCGGCGGCGGTGCGCAGCAGCGTTGACTTGCCGGCGCCGTTGCGGCCCATCAGGGCGATGCGTTCGCCGGGCCCGACGGCGAGGTCGATACCGCGGAGGACGTCGCGAACCTCTTCCCCTCGATCCAACTCCACCCAGAGGTCCTTGGCCCGGAGGACGGGATCGGCAGCGTTGGGATAGGGATCGGGCACCCTCCTACTTGCTTGGTGAGGAGGGGGAGCGATCCCCATCCCACGAAGCGTTTGACGGGCATCGCGAACGCCCACCGGCAGCGGGTCGATACCAGCGAGGGAGAAGAGGCGCGCGGCGGGGGTGGTGAGGGCGGGATCGGCGACCTGGGACCAGGCGAGGAACTCGGCCGGGGCGCCGTCGAAGGCGATGCGGCCGCCGTCCATCGCCACCACGCGGTCGGCCGCGGCCAGGCAGCGCTCGAGGCGATGTTCGGCGAGCAGGACCGCCACCCCCCACTCCTCGTTAAGGCGGCGCAGCAGCCAGATCAGCTCGTCGCCGGCGACCGGGTCGAGCTGCGAGGTCGGCTCGTCGAGGAGGATCAGGCGCGGGCGGGTGACGAGGGCGGCGGCGAGGGCGACCCGCTGCAGCTCGCCGCCGGAGAGGGTGTCGACGGCGCGGTCGAGCAGGTGCGGGATCGCCAAAGCTAGAGCCACCTCCTCCACTGACCTCGCTCTATCGGCCGGGGCGTCGCCGCGCAGCTCCAGCGGCAGCTCGATCTCGGCCGCGACCGTGGTCGAGACCACCTGCGTCTCCGGATCCTGCGCGAGGTAACCGACGGCGGCGGCCAACTCGCCGGGCCCGCTGGCGACCGCGTCGAGCTCGGCGACCCGGACATCGCCCTCGATCTCGCCGCCGTGGAAGTGCGGGACGAGGCCGCAGGCGGCTTTCAGCAGGGTCGACTTGCCCGAGGCCGAGCGACCGGCGAGCAGCACGAACTCCCCCGGCGCTACCTCCAGCGAGACATCCTCCAGCGCCCGGGCGGCCGAGCGCGGGTAGGCGTAGCTCAGCCCCGCGACCGCCAGCGCCGGCGCCGTCCCGCGCCTGATCGCCAGCTCAGACACGAGCCACCTCCCCCACTCCCCGGGGGGAGGGGGGAAATAAAAGACAAAGAAAACAGATATTTGACCTAGGAGGGGGGGGGGGGGGGGGGGGGTGGGGGGGGGGGC
>JBQCIG010000140.1:0-12949 GCA_051953975.1 Solirubrobacterales bacterium
GTTGCGGAAGGACTTGCCGATCTGGGCGATCCCGAACGGCGGCTTCTTGCGGGCGAAGCCGAGCACGTTCTTGAAGTTGATGAAGATGCCCTGCGCCGTCTCCGGGCGCAGGTAGACGGTCGAGCCCTCCTCGGCGACCGGCCCGACGTGGGTCTCGAACATGAGGTTGAACTGGCGCGGCTCGGAGAGCTCGCCGCCGCACTCGGGGCAGCGCAGCTCCGCGTTGGGGTCGCCGCCTTCGGCTTCGACCGCCTCGCGCAGATGGTCCTCGCGCCAGCGTTTCTTGCACTTGCCGAGGCACTGGACCAACGGGTCGGTGAAGCCCGCGAGGTGGCCCGAGGCCTCCCAGACCCGCGGGTGCTGGAGGATCGCCGAGTCCAGCGCGACGATGTCGTCGCGCTCCTGCAGCATCGCCTTCCACCACTCGGCTTTGACGTTGTTCTTCAGCAGGACGCCGTAGTGGCCGTAGTCGTAGGTCGAGCCGAGGCCGCCGTAGATCTCCGAGGAGGGGAAGACGAAGCCGCGCCGTTTGCACAGCGCGACGATCTCCTCCATCGTCACCTCGGTCGGGCGGGTTCCCTGCTCGGTTGCCATGGCGGGAACGGTAGCGGCTGCGATAATCCCGGGCCGCCATGCCGATCTACGAGTACAAATGCGACAACGGCCACGTCTTCGAGGTGATCCAGAAGATGAGCGACGAGCCGCTGCGCGAGTGCGAGGTCTGCGGTGCCCCTGCCTCGCGGGTGCTGACGCCGCCGGCGATCCACTTCAAGGGCTCCGGCTTCCACAACACCGACTACGGCACCCGGAAGAGCGGCGGCAACGGCGCCTCGGAAAGCTCCTCCGAGTCGAGCTCAAGCTCCTCGGAGCCCAAGTCCGACGCCGGCAAGAGCGAGTCGAAGCCGGCGGCCTCGACCGCCGAGTAGCGATTGGTGAATTGAGGCCCCTATAGGGGCCAAAACTCGCCAAGCGTCGATCGTCAGCCGTTGAGGAACTGGTGCACGGCCTTGCGCCGCGTCGCCTCGGGCACTTCGATCGAGCCGCCGGGGCCAGAGAGGTTGCATTCTTCCTTCGGCGAGCCGCAGAGGACGTGGGTGTTTGAGCTGCCGCCGATCGCGGCTGCCAGAACCAGCTGCGGCATCGTGAAGAAGCCCATGTCGCTGACGAACGCTTTCGGCGCGTCCCAGCCGATGAAGGGGCCGTGGATGAAGTTGTAGGGGAGGCGGAGCGGATCGGTGAGACGATCTTTGATCCCGTTGATCACCGCCTGCTGGGCCTGCTCGCGCTGGAAGTCGGTGTAGGGGAAGCTGTAAGCACTTTTTCCCGGGCCGGGACATTCGACCGGCTCGCGGACCCGCGAGTAGGCGAGCGCCTTCTCGCCGTCGAGGGTGTTCTCGCCCTTCTTCAGGTGCAGCGTGATCCCGCCCTGGCCGTGGCCGGCGCCGCCGGAGATTTCCGCGCAGAGCTTGTGGGGGAGGTTGACTTCGACGCCGCCGACCGCGTCGATCAGCTTTTCGAAGCCGGTGAAGTCGACGATCGCGATGTGGTCGATCTTGATGCCGAGGAACTGTTCGATCGTCTTGATTTGGAGGGCGGCGCCACCGTAGGCGAAGGCGCCGTTGATTTTCTGCGGTGCCTGGCCAGGTATTTCGGCGAAGGTGTCGCGGGGGATCGAGAGTTTGCGGAAGGCGCCGCCACCGGCACGGATCAGCATCAGCGTGTCGGCGCGGAACTGGCCCTGTGAGCAGCCGTCGTGCGGGGCGTCGCCGCGTTCCTGCTGTTCGAAGCACTTCTGCGAGGGGGCGGCGCTGCTCCCGGATTCGTTTCGTTCCTTCGTGTTCGGCGGCCGGGCGTCGGTGCCGAGGACGAGGATCGTCTGCGCGCTCGGCAGCAGGAAGGGGTTGCCGTGGAGGGCGTCGCCGGCTTCGCCGGAGAGCTTGAAGGACTGGATCTGGGCGGAGACGCCGAAGGCGACGAAGCTGAGCAAGATCCATCCCAAAGCCGCCAGGCCGACCCATTTGAGGACGCGCCGCGGGGTGACGCGGCCGCGCTCGGGCGGCGGCAGGTCCGGCTCGTCGCGCTTGCGCCGCCGCCATGAAGGCAACCTTGCACGATCGCGAAGCGAGGACAGATCCGCGCCTTTCAGGCGCGAAAACAGTCCCCGCCGGGAGCGATAGAGGTTGTATTCGGGCGGCTCGGGGGGCCGCTGCTCGCCGTCGGGCGTCATGAAGGGCTAGAAATCATGGCGATGCAGTCGGTCCTTCGCCTTCCAGCCTCCAGCTCCTCGTGAGCAGCAGCGAGACGATCGGGGTCGATCTCGGCGGCACGAAGATGCTCGTCGGCGTCCTCTCGGGCACCGATTGCCTCTACGAGCAGCGCGAGGCATCGACCGGCCAGACCGAGGACGAGCTGGTCGAGTTGCTGGTCCGCGAGATCGAAGAGGCGCGGGAAGCGCGCCCCGATGCCGCCGCCGTCGGCCTCGGCATCCCGGCGACGATCGACCACGACCGCGGCGTCGCCGTCGCCGCCGTCAACCTGCCGCTCTCCAATCTGCCGGTCCGCGAGATCGTCAGCGAGCGCGTCGGCCTGCCAGTCTTCGTCGACAACGACGGCAACGTGGCCGCCCTGGCCGAGCACCTCTACGGGGCGGCGCAGGGGATGCCGGACATAGTGATGCTGACCGTCGGCACCGGGATTGGCGGCGGCCTGATCCTGCGCGGCGAGATTTACCGCGGCTCGACCGGCGCCGGGGCCGAGCTGGGCCACGTCGTGATCCAGGCCGACGGCCCACCCTGCCAGGGCAACTGCCCCAACCACGGCTGCGTCGAGGCGCTCGCCTCGGGGACGGCGCTGGGGCGGGAGGGGAAGGCGGCGGCCGAAAGCGCCCCCGAGTCGGCCATCGGCCAGGCGCTCGCCGCCGGCAAGGAGGTCGATGGCAAGCTCGTCACCGAAGCGGCGCTGGCCGGGGACGAAACCGCGATCGGCGTCTTCGACCTGATCGGCAGTCGGCTCGGCGTCGCCTGCTCCTCCTTCGCCAACATCTTCCAGCCGGACGCGATCGTCGTCGGCGGCGGCGTGATCGCGGCCGGCGACCTGCTGCTCGAGCCGGCCCGGCGCGAGCTGCGCGAACGGGCCCTCACCCCGATGAACGAGACGCCGATCCTGGCGGCGACGCTCGGCAACGACGCCGGCATGATCGGCGCCGCGGCGCTGGCCCGGATCGAACTCGGGAAGGTCGCGGCCTGATGCCGGGCTGCCTCGTCGTCTGCCCCACCCCGATCGGCAACATCGACGACGTCTCCCCGCGGGTCCGCGAGGCGCTGGTCAGCGCCGACTTCGTCGCCTGCGAGGACACCCGCAAGACCGGCGCCCTCCTCGACCGGCTGCGGATCCGGCCGGCGCCGCGGCTCGTCTCCTTCCACGAGGGCAACGAAAGCCAGCGGGCGCTGGAGCTGGCACAGCGGATCGAGCGCGGCGACGTCGTCGCCCTCGTCTCCGACGCGGGGATGCCGGCGATCTCCGACCCCGGCTACAAGCTGATCCGCCGCTGCATCGACCGGGCGCTGGAGGTGACGGTGCTGCCGG
Organism: Solirubrobacterales bacterium; assembly: GCA_051953975.1. GTDB lineage: Bacteria > Actinomycetota > Thermoleophilia > Solirubrobacterales > 70-9 > VAYN01. The sequence goes on from JBQCIG010000140.1 coordinate 3,586, forward strand.
GTCCCTCGGTCGTGCCGGTGGCGCTGGTCGCCTCCGGGCTGCCGACCGACAGATGGCGCTTCGAGGGCTTCCTGCCGCGGCGGGCGGGGGAGATGGAGCGGGTGCTGCGCTCGGCCGAGACCGTGATCGCCTTCGAGTCGCCGCGCCGGGTGGGGGAGTCGCTGGCGGCGCTTGCCTCGCTCGCGCCCGACCGCCAGGCCGCCGTCTGCCGCGAGCTGACCAAGGTCCACGAGGAGGTCGCCCGCGGCACCCTCGGCGAGCTCGCCCGTCGCTTCCGCGGCGACGTCAAGGGCGAGATCGTCCTCGTCATCGCCCCCGCCGCCTCGGCCGAGCACGACAAAGACGTCGGCTTCGCCGTCGACGCCCTCCGCCACCTCGTCCAGTCCGGCGCCCGCCCCCGCGCGGCCGCGAGCGTCGTCGCCGCCCTCACCGGCACCCGCGCCAACGACCTCTACAAAGCGCTGACGGGGCGCGAGGCGCGCAGATAGCCTCCGGGGCCGCAGTGGAAAAGTTCTACGTAACGACCCCGATCTACTACGTCAACGCGGAGCCGCACCTCGGTCACGCGTACTCGACGATGGCCGCCGACGTGCTGGCGCGGCACCACCGTCAGCGCGGGGACGACGTCTTCTTCCTCACCGGCACCGACGAGCACGGGGAGCCGGTCGAGAACGCGGCGAAGAAAGCGGGCGTGACGCCGCAGGAGCTGGCCGACACCAACGCGGCGAAGTTCGAAGGTTTGATGCCGACGATCGATGCCACCAACGACTTCTTCATCCGTACCTCCGATCCGCGGCATGAGGCGAAGGTCGCGCAGATCATGCAGCGCGTCTACGACAACGGCTGGGTGACCAAGGGGGTCTACGAAGGCTGGTACTGCCCGCGCTGCGCCGACTTCAAAACCGAGCGCGAGCTCGGCCCCGGCAACACCTGCCCGATCCACGAGATCCCGCTCGAACGCGAGCGCGAGGAGAACTGGTTCTTCCAGCTCTCCGCCTTCCAGGCGCAGCTCGAAGGCCTATATGAGGAGCGGCCGGACTTCGTCGTTCCCGACTTCCGCCGCAACGAGGCGCTCTCGTTCATCAAGGGCGGGCTCGAAGACGTCTCGCTCTCGCGGCCGAACCTGAAGTGGGGGTTGCCGCTGCCCTGGGATCCCGAGCAGCGGATGTACGTCTGGTTCGACGCCCTCCTCAACTACGTCACCGCGCTCGGCTTCGCCCGCTCCGGCGAGGACCTGACCGACCGCTACTGGCCCGCCGACCTGCACGTGATGGCGAAGGACATCCTCAAGTTCCACGCGGTGATCTGGCCGGCGCTCTGCTTCGCCGCCGACCTCGAGCCGCCGCGGCGGATGGTGATCCACGGCTTCCTGCTGATGGGCGAGAAAAAGATGTCGAAGAGCCTCGGCAACGTGCTCGACCCGTTTGAGGTGATCGAGCGCTTCGGCGCCGATGCGCTGCGCTTCTACCTCTTCCGCGAGGTCAGCTTCGGCCAGGACGGCTCGATCTCGACCGCCGGCTTCGAGCAGCGCTACGAGACCGAGCTCGCCAACGATTACGGCAACCTCGCCAGCCGGGTGCTGGCGATGGTCGACCGCTACCGCGACGGCGTCGTGCCGGCGGCCCAGGTTGACGCCACCCTGGCCGAGGACTTTGAGGGCGCGGTCGAGCGCTTCGGCGACCTGCTCGGCCGGGCCGAGCTGACCCAGGCCCTCGACTTCGTCTGGACCCTGGTCCGCCGCCTCAACCGCTTCGTCGAGGAAACGCGGCCGTGGGAGCTGGCCAGGGACGAGGCCGATCCCGAGCGCCTCGACGAGGTCCTCTACAACCTGGTCGAGGGCCTGCGGGTGACGACCCTGCTGCTCGTCCCCTACCTACCGCAGACGAGCGAGACGCTGTTGGCGGCCTTGGGCGAAGAGGGGCGGAGCCTGGCCGCGCTGGGCTCGCGCGAGGGCGGCCAGAAGGTCGAGCGGGTGCCGCCGCTGTTCCCGAAGATCGAGACGCCCGCCTGAGCACCCTGTTTAGGCCAGCAGGTCCGGGCCGATCTCCTCGGGCCGGCTCAGGCCACACAGCGCCATCGTCAGGTCGAGCTCGGCGAGGACCATCTTGAGGACGGTTTCGACGCCGGCCTGACCGTCGAGGGCGAGGCCCCAAATGTAGGGGCGGCCGAGGCAGACGGCGTCGGCGCCGAGGGCCAGCGCCTTCAGCACGTCGGCGCCGCCGCGGACGCCGCTGTCGAAGAGGACCGCAAGCTCGTCGCCGACCGCCTCGGCGATCGCCGGCAGGGTGTCGAGCGAGCCGACCGCGCCGTCGACCTGGCGGCCGCCGTGGTTGGAGACGACGATGCCGTCGAGGCCGCGACGCGCCGCCTCGCGCGCGTCGTCGGCGTGCTGGATCCCCTTGACGAGGACCGGCAGCGAGGTCATCTCGCGCAGCTGGTCGAGGTCGGCCCAGTTGAGGGCGGGGTTGGCTTGGATGCCGAGGAAATGACCCGTCGCCATGCCCGGGTCCTCCTCCGGCGTCTTCTCCAGCGCCGCTCGGAACACTGGGTCCTGGAAGTAGTTGCCGACCCCCACGCCCTCGAGGAACGGCAGCCACGCCTGCTGCAGGTCGCGGGGCTTCCAGCCGGGGACGAAGGTGTCGACGGTGAGGACGATGGCGCCGTAGCCGGCCCGCTCGGCCCGCTCGACGAGGCTGCGCGCGAGCGCGGGGTCGTTGGGCCAGTAGAGCTGGAACCAGCGGGGAGCGTCGCCGCCGGCCTCGGCGATCTCCTCGAGCGGAAAGTGGGAGGCGGTGCTGGCGATCATCGGCACCCCGACCGCGGCGGCGGCGCGGGCGGTGGCGAGCTCGCCCTCGTCGTGGACGACCTTCTGCACCCCGATCGGCGCCAGCAGCAGCGGCGCCGGCATCTCCGTGCCGAGGACGGTGGCCGAGAGATCGCGGCTGGCGACGTCGCGCAGCATCCGCGGCACGATCCGGCGGCGCTCGAACGCCTCGCGGTTGGCCCGCATCGTCGCCTCGGAGCCCGCTCCGGCGCCGACGTAGTTGGCGGCGCGCGGCTCCATCGCCTCCACCGCCGCCCGCTCCAGCTCGGCGATGGCGACTGGAATCGCCGGCGCCTCGCCGCCGAGCCCTCGCGCGTAGATCTCGCGGTAGTAGTCGGCGGGGTCCGCCATCGGGCGAAGGATAGGCTGGGCCGGCCGATGATCGACTCCCACACGCACCTCTTTCTCTGCGACGGCGGCGAGAATGAGCTGGTCGCTGCGGCCGCCGAGGCAGGCGTGAACCGGATGCTGACGGTTGGGATGAACGCGGAGACGAACGCCGCCGCGGTGGCGAGCGCGGAGCGACACGAGGCGGTCTTCGCCTCGGTCGGGCGCCACCCGAACGAGGCCGGCGGTTTCGACGATGCGACCGCGGAGGAAATCCGCCGCCTCGGTGCCCACGAGAAGGTACGGGCGATCGGGGAGACCGGGCTCGACTTCTACCGTGACACCGCCGCGCCTGAGGACCAGCGGCGCGCCTTCGTCGCCCAGATCGAGATCGCCCGCGAGCTGGGGCTGCCGATCGTGATCCATGCCCGCGACCCCGAGGGCGAGACGAGCGCGATCGACGCGATCTTCGCCACGCTCGACGCGCATGCCGGCGAGGCGCCGGTGATCCTCCACTGCTTCTCAGCTCCGCAGCGGGTCGCCGACGCGGCCGAGCGCGGCTGGTACTGCTCCTTCGCCGGCAACGCCACCTATCCCAGCGCCAAGGAGCTGCGCTTCGCGGCCGCCAAGGTGCCCGAGGAGCGGATCCTGGTCGAGACCGACGCCCCCTATCTGGCGCCGCAGCCGATGCGCGGCAAGCGCAACCAGCCCGCCTTCGTGGTCGAGACGGCGGGGGAGATCGCCGCCGCCCGCGGCGTCTCCTACGAGGAGCTGGAGCGCACGGTCGAAGCCAACGCCCAGGCGCTGTTCGGCTGGTAGTGAGATGGTCGGCTAATGGTCCGGCTCGGCCAGAACTTCCTCGCCGACCCCAACCTGCTCGAGGCGATCGTCCGCGACGCCGAGCTGGCGCCCGGCGACGTGGTGCTCGAGGTCGGCGCCGGCGAAGGCGTCCTCAGCGAGCGGCTCGCCGCCGCGTCCGCGCACCTGCACACGGTGGAGATCGACCGCGGTCTGGAGCCGGCGCTGGCGCCGGTTGCGGCACTGGCGAACATCGACCTGCACTGGGGCGATGCGATGAAGCTCGACCTCGCCGCGCTGGAGCCGGCGCCGACGGCGATGGTCGCCAACCTGCCCTACTCGGTGGCGACGCCGCTGCTACTGCGCACGATCGAGGAGCTGCCCTCGCTGCGGCGCTGGACGGTGATGGTCCAGCGCGAGATCGCCGACCGGCTGCGGGCCGCACCCGGCAGCCGCACCTACGGCGCCCCCAGCGCGGTCGCCCAGCTCACCTGCGAGGTGGAGATGCTGCGGGCGGTCGACCCCGCCGTGTTCAAGCCCCGGCCCCGGGTCGACTCGGCGATCCTGCGCCTGCGCCGCACCGGCCCCGGCGCCGACGCCGCGACCCGGGAGCTGATCCGCGCCGCCTTCGCCCACCGGCGCAAGTCGCTGGCCCGCTCGCTCGAGCACGCGCGTCCGGGCTCCCTCGCCCCCGCCCGAGCGGCGCTGGCCGAGCTGGGCCTGCCCGAGGACGCCCGCGCCGAGTCCCTCTCCCCACAGCAATTCGCCGCCCTCTCCGCGAAGCTGCCTGCTTGAAACCTGTCCCATGCTGCTGCACGCGCCGGCCAAGCTCAACCTCTGCCTCTACCTGGGTCGCCCGCGCGAGGACGGCCTGCACGAGCTCTGCTCGCTGTTCGAGCCGCTGGCGCTCGCCGACCTGATCGAGGTGACGCCGGCCGAGCGCGACGAGGTGATCTGCCCGGGAGTCGAGGGCGAGAACCTGGCGGCGAAGGCGCTGGCCGCCCTGCGCGAGCGCGGCTGGGAGCGCGGGCCGCTGCGGGTCGAGATCGAGAAGCGGGTGCCGGTCGCGGCCGGCCTCGGCGGCGGCAGCGGCGACGCCGCCACGATCCTGCGCCTCGCAGCGGGGGAGGTGGCCGACCTCCCGCAACTGGCGGCGCAGCTCGGCGCCGACGTGCCCTCGCAACTGCGCCCGGCGCTGGCGCTGGTGCGCGGGGCAGGGGAGAAGGTCGAGCCGCTGCCGGACCCGGTCGAGCACGCCGCCGTCCTGTTGCCCGGCGGTGGCGGCCTCAGCACCGCCGCCGTCTTCGCCGAGGCCGACCGGCTCGGCCTCGGGCGCGAGCCGGAGGAGCTCGACGGGCTGGCCACGCGGCTGCGCGAGGTCGCCGGTGCCGGCGCTTCGCCGCTTGACTACCCCGAGCTGCTGGTCAACGACCTCGAGCCGGCGGCGCTCTCGCTGCGGCCCGAGATCGGCGCGGCGCTCGACGAACTGCGCGGCGCCGGCGCCCCGGTCGCGATCCTCAGCGGCTCCGGCCCCACCGCGGTCGGCCTCTTCCCCGACCTGGCCGCCGCTCAAGCCGCCGCCGAGCGCCTCACCGCCGCCGACCTCGTCGTCTGCGCCGCCGGACGCGCCAGACTGGCGCCATGAGGCTGCCCGGCGAGGGAGCGGGCGAGGGCCCGATCACCCGCAAACGCATCGTCGTCGCGATCGTCGCCGTGGCGGTCGTCGTCGGCTACTACTTCCTCAGCCGCGAGCTCGGCAGCCTCGACCTGCAGAAGCTGCTCGAAGACATCTCCAACACGCTCGGCGCCTGGACCTACTTGCTGGTCGGCGTCTTCGCCTTCGCCGAGACCGGCGCCTTCGTCGGTCTCGTCGTCCCGGGCGAGACGGTGATGCTGCTCGGCGGCGCCGTCGCCGGTCAAGGCGCGATCAGCATCTACCTGCTGATCGCCGTCGCCTGGTTCGCCGCCTGGCTCGGCGACACGACCAGCTTCTTCCTCGGCCGGCGGCTGGGGCGCGGCTTCGTCCTCGAGCACGGCCCCCGCGTCGGGATCAGCCACGAGCGCTTCGAGAAAGTCGAGGACTACTTCGGCCGCCACGGCGGCAAGACGATCTTCATCGGCCGCTTCATCAGCCTCGTGCGCGCCTTCGCGCCCTTCATCGCCGGCAGCTCCGGGATGCGCTACCGCGCCTTCGTCCCCTACAGCATCCTCGGCACCGGCCTCTGGGCCAGCGCCCACATCCTGATCGGCTACTTCTTCTCGCGCAGCATCGAGACCGCCGGCAAGTACGCCGCCAAAGGCGCCTTCCTGCTGGGGACGCTGATCGCGGTCGTCGTCGGGACGATCTTCCTCTACCGCCACTTCCGCGTCGAGGAGAACCGGGCGGCGGCGGTGCGCTGGATGGAGTCGCACGCCGCCACGCGCTGGCTGGTCGTGCTGGGGCGCAAGCCGCAATTCCGTTTCCTCTGGGACCGGGTGACGCCCGGCGGCACCTTCGGCCTCGAATTCACCTCGCTGATGGCGACGCTCGCCGTCGCCCTCTTCGTCCTGATCGCCTACGCGGTCGTAGTCGGGGCCGAACCCGGCCCGACGCCGGGTGACGAAACGGCGGCCGAAATCGCCGGTCACCTGCAGACGCACTTCCTCACCAGCGTCGCCAAGGTCGTCACCTTCTTCGGCAGCGCCGGCTTCAGCTGGGCGCTGGCGGCGGTCTGCGCGGCGCTGCTGGCCTGGCGCCGCCGCTGGGCCGAGTTCTGGGTGCTGGTAGGGGGGATGGCGATCATCCAGCTCGGAGTCGTCGGGATCAAGGACGCCGTCGCCCGCCCGCGCCCGCCCGAACCCCTGATCTCGGTCTCCGGTTACTCCTATCCCAGCGGCCACGCTGCCCACTCGGTGATCTACGTCTGGCTGGCGTTCACGATCGTGCTGCGGCTGCGGCCGGGGATGGCGCGGGCGGCGGCGGTGGTGACGGCGGGGATCGCGCTGACCGCGCTGGTCGGGCTCTCGCGCGTCTACCTCGGCGTCCACTACCTCAGCGACGTCAGCGGCGGCTGGGCGCTGGGGGCGGCGGCCTTCTCCTTCTGCGCAGCCATCGGGCTGGTCGTCTCGCAAGTGCGCCAGAATCCAGAGCCGTGACCGTTTTCGCCCTGGCGAGGATCGACCACCAGTACCTGCTCTACGGGATCGCCGCGGCGATCTGCCTGGTCGTCTTCGTCACCCTCATCCTCAGCCCGGCGCTGAGCGCCTACGGGCGGCTCTGGGAGAAGGCCGCGGCCGGCTTCCTCTCGCTCTTCGTGCTGGCGGCGCTGGTCCTGGGCGGGGTCGTGATCGGGCTGGTCATCGTCTACTACTACACCGACATCGTCAATTTCATTAACGGCAGGTAGCCGGCTGCGGCGCCGCAGCGGGGATAATGCCCCGATGCCGGCCAGCTCTGAACAGGAAGCCGTGAGCCCCGCCGAGGCCGACCGCACGATGCTGCTGGAGGCGCTCTCCGAGGCGGTCGAGTCCGGCGCCGGCCTGCCCGCAGTGGCCCGCGCGGCGGCGCGCCTGCTCGACGCCAGCGTGGCGCTGATCGACCGCTCCAGTGCGGTGCTGGCGGTGGCGGGTGCCTCCTCCGACCAGGAGCAGAAGCTGCTCTCCGGTGGCGAGGGGGTGACGGCGGTCGAGCTGCGCGTGGCCGACACCGTCGTCGGCGAGCTGCGCTACCGGGCGAAGGCGCCGCCGGACGCGGTGCTGGCGCGGATGGTGACGACGCTGCTGGCGCTGGAGCTGGAGCGCTCGCGCTCGCCCGAGTGGGAGAGCGAGGAGGCGGCCGGCGCCTTCGTGACGGCGGTGCTGGGGCGCGAGGTGACCGACCGCGGCGACATCGTCGCCCGCGCCGCGGAGCTCGGCGCCGACCTCGATCGCGGCGCCGGCGTGGTGGTGGTGCGGGCGATGCCGCGCGCGGCGCAGAGCGGCGAGTGGCGCGAGCGCGTGCTGGTGTTGGTGCAACGGGCGCTGCGGGCGCTGGCGCCGGGCTCGCTGGCCGCCAGCGACGGCGGCGAGGCGGCGGAGATCTCGGCGATCGTCCCCGCCGAGGACGACGAGCGGCTGGCGCGCGCCGCCGCCGGGCTGGCCCGCGAGCTCGACGACGGCCTCGCGGGCTTCCACCTCACCACCGGCCGCAGCCGCCGCTGCGCCGACCCGGTCGACCTCTACCGGGCGGGGAACGAGGCGCGCCTCGCCGTCAACGTCGGCGAGGCGGAGGGGCGCGCGCTGCTCGCCTTCGAGGACACCGGCGCCTACCGGCTGCTGCTGCCGGCGATGAGCGAGGACCCGGCCGAGCTCGAGCGCTTCTACGCCGAGACGATCGAGCCCCTCGTCGCCTACGACGAGCAGTACGAGACCGACCTGGTGGCGACGGTCGAGGCCTACCTCGACAACGACGGCAACGTCGCCGCCACCGCCAAACAGCTCTTCACCCACCGCCACACGATCCGCTACCGCCTCGAGCGCGTCCGCGAGCTCTGCGGCCACGACGTCTCCGGCACCGAGGGCAGGGAGAAGCTCGGCCTCGGCCTGAAAGCGATGCGCGTCCTCGGCATCGCCTCCCCCCGCGGCCCGGCGCTGGAGCCCGGCGCGAAGGGCGGCAAAGTGCGGCGGGCGGTGGAGGAGTAGCTCGAACCAGCAGTACTCCGGGGAGAGGACTCGAACCCCTGCTTCCTGGACCAAAACCAGGCGTGCTGACCAACTACACCACCCCGGATCGACCCTGAGCGTAGCGCTGGAGAAATCCAGAGTGGATTTGAGCACCTATACGGTGCCGAACTCCACACTGAGGGGCTTGACCGTCCGATAAAGCCCATACGGTCGTGTCATGGAGATCGGTGGAGCGTCACTCGATCCCGAGGTGCGCGAGGGGCTGAGCCGGAGCTGGAGGGCGCTGATGGTGGTCGGGATCGGCGCGATCGCCCTCGGCTGCATCGCGATCCTGGTGCCGGCGCTCGCCTCGGTGGGGACGGCGATCTTCATCGGCTGGCTGCTGCTGGTCGTCGGCGCGGTGCTGGTCGCGGCGGCCTTCTCGGCGCATTCGGTGGGGACGCTGCTGCTGCGGCTGCTGTGGGCGGTCCTGACCGTGATCGTCGGCCTCTGGCTGATCGTCGAACCGCACAACGGCACCCTCACCCTGACCTTCGTGCTGGGGATCTACTTCCTCTTCATGGGCCTGACCCGGATCACCGTCGCCTTCATCGCCCGCGGCCAGCCCAACGCCGGCTGGGTCGGCCTCAGCGGCATCTGCGGCCTCCTGATCGGCATCCTGGTGCTGGCCAAGTTCCCCAGCAGCGCCGACTGGGCAATCGGCCTCCTCGTAGGAATCGACCTCATCTTCGCCGGCTGGACCCTCACCTCAATAGCTCTCCTCGGCAAAGAACT
>JBQCIG010000141.1:0-27384 GCA_051953975.1 Solirubrobacterales bacterium
CGATCCTCGCCGCCTTCCTTGCCGATCCTCCCGATGGCTATGCCGAGATGGCCCGCGCCGCCGCCGGCTCGGTCGAGTTCACCGGGCGTCTCGAGCACCACGAGGTCGCCGACTTATTCCCCCGCGCGGAGGCGATGGTAATGCCCAGCACCTTCCCCGAGGCCTTCGGGATGGTCGCGGTGGAGGCGGCCGCCTGCGGGGCGCTGCCGGTCTCCGCCGGCCACTCGGGGATGCTCGAGGTCACGCGCCAGCTCGGCCCCTTCCTCCCGGAGCCGGTCAGATCTCTGACTTCCTTCCCGCTCGAAGCGGGCGCGGTCGAGGCGATCGCGGCTCGCCTCGATGCTTGGCTCGCTCTGTCCGAGATCGAGCGGGAGAGCGCCCGCAGCGCCCTGGTTGCGGCCGTCGCGCGGCTCTGGAGCTGGGAGGGCGTGGCGCGAGGGGTGCTCGCCGCAGCCGCCGGCGATCTCGACGACCTGCCCCGTCCCGGCAGTTAGTGCCAAGCGTCACCTGGACCCGCAAAGCCTCCCGCCGCGGCGCAGGTAGAATGCCCGCCGCCCCAATGTACGGCCGCCTGCCCATAGTGAAGATGCTGCTGGTGACGATCGCCTCGACGGTGGTCATGTCCGCGGTCATGGTCTCGATCAACTGGAACGGCCAGGAGGCCTCCACCGCGGCGCCGAAGATCGACGACCTCCTCAACGTGATGATCGTCCTCTCCTCGTTCGTCTTCTCGCTGGTCTGCGTGATGCTCTTCTACGCGCTCTGGAAATTCAAAGCCAAGCCGGGCGACGAGTCCGACGGCGAGCCGATCCACGGCAACACCCGCCTCGAGATCGCCTGGACCTTGATCCCGACGATCATCGTCCTCTTCGGCGGCGGCTACAGCTGGGCCGTCCTCAACGAAATCGAAGAACGCAAGCCCGACGCCCTCACCGTCGACGTCTTCTCCCAGCAGTACGCCTGGAGCTTCGCCTACCCCGGCAAAGGCTACAAATACGTCCAGGGCGAATTCCACGTTCCCGTCAACCGCCAGGTCGTCTTCAAGATGCACGCCCAGGACGTGATCCACTCCTTCTGGGTGCCCGAGTGGCGGATCAAGAAAGACAACGTCCCCGGGATCACGACCACGGCGGTCGTCACCCCGGACAAGATCGGCACCTACCAGCTGATCTGCACCGAGCTCTGCGGCTTCGGCCACGCGACGATGCGGGCCAAAGTCGTCGTCGAGTCCCCTGCGAAGTTCAGGAAATGGGTCGACTCGCTGGAAGAGAAGACGCCGGAAGCGCTGATGGAGTCGGTCAAGCAGGACACCACGACCAACCCCGCGGAACTCGGAGCCGGCGGGGCATAATGGGGGCTCACCGATGATTGCTGCGATCAAGAGACCTGGTTGGACCCGCGGGGTGCTGGGCGCCATCGCCTTCGGGGCGTTCGGCTTCGGCCTCGTGCTGGCGCTGCGGGCGATCTCCGGGCTGCCGCTCTACCAGACCGAACAGACCGGCTACCCGCACGTGATCGTGCCCGCGATCCTCGCCCCGCTCGGCTTCCTGGGCGGCTTCGGCTGCTTCGACTACTGGCTGCGCTGGGCCGCCGGGCTGCCGACGATCCCCGACGACCACTCCCAGCACGGGGCGAAGAGCTGGAAGGACTACTTCCGCTTCAACACCGATCACAAGGTGATCGGCATCCAGTACGTCTGCACCACCTTCATCTTCTTCTTCATCGGCGGCCTGATGGCGATGCTGATCCGGGCCGAGCTCGCCCAGCCCGGCACGCAGATCGTCGACGCGGCCACCTACAACAGCCTCTTCTCCACCCACGCGGTGCTGATGATCTTCGTCTTCGTCATCCCCGTCTTCGCGGGCCTGGCCAACTACGTGCTGCCGCTGATGATCGGGGCGCCGGACATGGCTTTCCCGCGCCTCAACGCGCTCAGCTTCTGGATGCTGCCGCTGGCGGGGATCCTCTTCATCGGCAGCTTCCTCGCGCCGGGCGGCGCCTTCGACGCCGGCTGGACCGGCTACGCGCCGCTCTCGACCGGGGCGCCGCTGGGTCAGTCCTTCTTCAACCTCGGCGTCCAGTTCGCGGGCGCCTCCTCGATCGCCACCGCGCTCAACTTCCTGGTCACGATCATCACCATGCGGGCGCCGGGGATGACCTTCTGGCGGATGCCGCTGCTGGTCTGGGCCAACCTCTCGACCTCGCTGCTGGTCGTCGCCGCCACCCCCTTCATCGCCGGCGTCCAGTTCATGGTCCTCTTCGACCGCCTCCTGCACACCAACTTCTTCAACTTCGCGGCCGGCGGCGACGTGATCAGCTACCAGCACATCTTCTGGTTCTATTCCCACCCGGCCGTCTACATCATGATGCTGCCCGGGTTCGGGATCATCTCCGAGGTCATATCGACCCACGCCCGCAAGCCGATCTTCGGCTACCGGCTGATGGCGCTGGCGCTGATCGGGATCGTCGTCCTCAGCTACTCGGTCTGGGCGCACCACATGTTCGTCGCCGGCATGTTCTCCTGGCTGCGGGTGCCGATGATGATCACCACGCTGCTGATCGCGGTGCCGACCGGGATCAAGATCTTCTCCTGGCTGGGAACCCTCTTCTTCGGCAAGATCCATACCTATTCGACGGCGATGCTCTTCGCGCTCGCCTTCATCGTCACCTTCACGATCGGCGGCATCAGCGGCGTCATGCTCGGCATGGTGCCGATCGACATCCACGTCTCCGACACCTACTTTGTCGTCGCCCACATCCACTTTGTCCTCTTCGGCGGCTCGGTCTTCACGATCTTCGCCGGCGTCTACCACTGGTTCCCGAAGATGACGGGCCGGATGTACGACGAGCGGCTCGGTCGCATCCACTTCTGGGGCACCCTGATCGCCACCTGGGGCACCTTCATCCCGATGCACTGGATCGGGATGGACGGGATGCCGCGCCGGGTCGAGGACTATGCCGCCCAGTTCGGCGATTGGAACCTGCTGATCAGCTGCTTCGCCTTCATGCTTGGCGCCGTCCAGCTCGTCTTCCTCTACAACATGATCGTCAGCTGGCGCTTCGGCCCCAAGGCCGAGGGCAACCCCTGGCGCGCCAACTCGATCGAGTGGCAGGTCTCCTCGCCGCCCCCGATCTTCAACTTCGACGAGATCCCGCGCGTGGTCGGCGGCCCCTACGAGTACGGGGTCCCCGGTGCCAAGCACGCGATCATGGCCGGCGAAGGGGCGGAGGTGCCCGCCGGCGAGCCAAGCGTGGTGGGCAGTAGCTCATGAGCGCCGTGGCGGGCGACGAGCGCAAGCCGTTGCTGGTTTTCCTCAACGAGGTGGCCGGCGGCCGCAAGCTGCTGCAGGCGGTGCGCGAGCGCCAGGACCAGGTCTCCGGAGTCATCGTCGCGGCGCCGCAGAACCAGCCCTCCGTCGGCCAGTTGATCGACTCGGCCGAGATCCACGAGGCGGCTCGCGCGCGGGTCGAGGTGACGATGGCGGTGCTGAGCGAGTTCGGGATCGAATCGATCGGCGAGGTGATGGACCCGGAGCCGGCGCTGGCGCTCGACGACGCGGTGCGGGCGCACCGCCCCGGTGAGGTCCTCCTCTCCAGCCTCTCCGGCACCCGCTTCGGCTTCATGCGGCGCGACCTGGTCGAGTGGGTGCGGGAGCGGCTCGAACCTGAGGTGAAGCTGACCCACATCCCGGTCCGGATCGAAGACGACGCGATCCGCTGGGACCTCAACCACACGCTGGTGGTGGCGACCAAGACCGTCGCCGCCCCCGATCTCGTCAACCGGCTGAAAGAGCGCGCCGCCATCCGTCCCCACCGCTTCACGATCATCTGCCCGCGGGCCGAGGACGTCGGCCAGGCGCAGGTGGTTCGCGACCTTGCCTCGACGCTGGCGGAGCTCTACCGCACCGACATCGACGCCACCGGTCAGCCGATGAGTCCCGATCCCTTCTACGCCGTCAAGAACGCGATCGAGCACTACCGGATCGATGACATCCTGATCTCGACCTTCACCGGCGAGCGCTCGCAGTGGCTGGAGGAGGACCTGATCGGCCGCGTCCGCGAGATCACCGAGAAGTCCGTAGAGCACATCGAGGTCGGCCGGCCCGCGGCAGCCGTCGCCGCCGCGGTCGCCGAGGGGGAGGCCCACTGATGGAGAGCGCGACGGTATCCGTCGGCCACGGCCACGCCGATCACCACCACGGGCCGCCGGAGGCCAACCAGAGCTCGCGTATCGACCGCCAGACGCTGGGCATCCTCCTCTTCATCGTCTCCGAGGTGATGCTGTTCGGGGCGTTCTTCGCCTCCTACTTCTTCCTCCGCGTTGTCGTCAATCCACCGAGCTGGCCGCCGCACCCCTACACGCTGCCGGTGGCTGTGGCGGGGATGAACACGGCGATCCTCGTCTCCTCGAGCTTCACGATCCACTACGCGCTGGAGTCGATCCGCCGTGGCAACCGCGCCGGCCTGAAACTGGGGCTGGTGGCGACCTGGTTGCTGGGTGCGACCTTCCTCTTCATCCAGATCAACGAGTACGTGCACCTCGGCTTCAGCGCCCGCGATCTTTCCTTCGGCTCGATCTTCTACAGCCTCACCGGCCTCCACGGGGCCCACGTCTTCGTCGGCCTCTGTCTGCTGACGTTCGCGACGATCCGCGCCTTCCGCGGCCACTTCGGCCCCGACGAGAAGGACCACCTCGGCGTCGAGGTGCCGGGCATCTACTGGCACTTCGTCGACATCATGTGGATCATCGTCTACGTCACCGTCTACATCCTCTGAGGCGGCTGGCTGCAAATCGCATCTGAGGTCTCGCTGGGATGAACCTCGACGAGGCGGCTGTCTTCAGGTGGGTGGTGATCGTCGGGGTCGCGGCGGTGGCGGTGATCGTGGTGACGCTGCTGACGCGACCGCTGGTGGGGGCGCTGCTGGGACTCGTGCTGGTGATCTGGGGCTGCGTACACGCCTATCGCTGGGCGCAGCGGAAGTGGCGCTGAAGCTCTAGCGCCGCCAGCGTCAACGCGATCGGGACCGTCGAGGGGAGCTCGTCGACGGCGAAGAAGAGCAGGTCGAAGCCGACGCAGAGGACGGCCGCCAGGGCGGCGCCTCGCAGCTGCAGGCGCCGGCCTTGGGAGGCGAGCAGGGCGCCGAGGGTGGTGGCGATGAAGAGGTCGCCGAAGCCCATCAGGGCCGAGCCGAAAGAGGCAAGCTGGAGGCGAGGGAGGTTGGCGCCGGGGGCGGCAGTGTTGAGGACGGCGTTGGGGCCCTGGAGCAGGTCTGAGGCGATCAGGTAGGTGTCGACGGCCGCCATCGCGTAGATCCCCAGCTTCAGCCAGGGCACCGGGACGACGCAGGCGACGAGCCAGCCGAGGCTGACGCAGGCGAGGGCGGAGAGGGCGAGGGCGGCCGTCTGACCGCCGAGGGCCCCGCGGGCAGCCCAGGCGAGGGCGAAGAGGGGGATGACGGCCAGAGCCAGCTCGGTACGACCGCCGCGGAGCAGCCGGGCCAGGGCGACGGCAGCGAGGGGCGGAACGGCGACCAGGGCCAGGTAGGTGAGGAAGCTGGCGCTGGCGGAGTCGATCGCGATCGCCGCGATCACGACCACGATCGAGAGCGGCAGCACCAGCGCCCACCAGCGGTTCTGCAATCGCTCGAGCAGGCGCGTTGCCGGTGGCTTGGGCGCCGCGACCAGGGTGGCCTGGACGAGGCTGAGGACTCCGATCGAGAGCCAGAACGGGAGCAAGCCTCAGACGGACCCTGCGGCGGTTGCCGCCGGCTCCGCGGTCTCCTCGGAGGCGGGTATCGTGGATTCTCCCCGCGGCTCGAGTCGACCGGCGGTGGCGACCGTCCACAGCATCGCCAGCCAGTTGGCGGTGGCGACGGCGATGTGGACCCAAACCAGCTCCGTGGGCAGTTCCAGATACCACTGGAGACCGCCTATGACCCCCTGCAGGGCGAGCAGACCGATCACCACGGTCAATGGCTTCAGTGCCCTCCTGTCGCCTCTGGGACGTCGCAGCAGGAACCAGACGCCGATCGTGGCGAGCCCGTAGATGGTGGCGATCGCCGCGTGGCGCTGCACCACCCATTCCAGCGTTCCAGTCCCCTCGAAGTGGAAGCGATGGACCAGCTGGCCGGCGTGGGCGCCCGCATGGGGCCCGGAGGCGGTGGCGATGGTGCCGGCGAGGATCGTCAGCTGCCCGAGCGGGATCAGCGCCCGCACCGCCCAGACGCCGAGCCGGTCCTGTGAGCGCCGCCGCTCCCAGGGTTCGTAGCGCGAGCACCAGGCGAGGGCGAAGGCGGCGTCGAGCAGCATCATCGAGAGGATGAAATGGAGCATCACGAGCCCCGGCGCAAGGTGGTACTCGACCACCAGAGCGCCCAGGAGCGCCTGGCAGACGACGCCGATCGGGAGCAACGCTCCGAAGAGAGCGAGGTGCCCGCGGAAAGGGCGCCGGAACCAGGCGAGGACGCTGGCCGCGATCACCGCGAAGCCGACGAGCCCCGTGATCAGCCGGTTGCCGTACTCGATGATCGCGTGTGATTCGAGCGGCGGGGTGGTGCCGCCGTAGCACTTGGGCCAATCGGGGCAGCCGAGGCCCGAGTCGGTCAGGCGCACCCCGGCGCCCGTGAGGACGATCAGCGACAGGGCAGCGAGGGCGGCCAGCGTGACCTGCGCGTAGCGCTCGGGTGAGATTTCGAGGCGGCGTTTCAAGCGTTCCCGCATCTACCCACAATGATCGCAGCGGCCGCGTGGCCGCTCGGACTCAGCCTTTGGATTTGCCGCCGCTTTTGCCTTTGCCGGCGTTTTCGCTCAGGTATTTGACGAGGTCTTTGAGTTCTTTGGGCGTCAGCAGCTGTTCAAAGTTCTGGGGCATCACGTTCGGCGGGTAGCCCTTGGCGATTTTCGCGTTCGGATCGACGATCGATTCGTGGATCATCGCTTCGCTCTGGCCGGGGAGGACTTCGTCGAGGTCGGGGCCGGTCACGCCGCTGGCGTTGGCGGCGGCCAGGGTGTGGCAGCCGTCGCAGCCGTTGTTGGCGAAGACCTGGGCGCCGGGACCGCCGGGGACCTTCGGGGGTGCGGCGCCGGGGACGCCGGCCCATTCGCCGACGTAGGCGGCGATGTCGTCCAGGTCCTGCCCTTCGACGATGTGGGGCGGCATCGAGACGGCGGGGTTGCCGTTGTTCGGGCGGGGGTAGTCGACCTGCGCCTTGACGACCCCTTCGATCGTTTCCGAGTCGTTTCCGGCAGCGCGCGCTGCGGCGAAAGCGTCGTCGAGGTTTGGGCCCACCTGCGCCGTCGTCCCGGCCTGCGCCAGCGTGTGGCAGGTCCCGCACTTCTGCTTGAAGAGCGTGCGGCCGCGGGCGGTGTCGGCGGTCGTCGTGCCGCACCCCGAGGCGATCGCCGCGAGGGCGAGCAGGGCGATCAGGGCGAGCAGCGGGGGAAGAAGTTTGGAAGGGCGGCGCATGGGGTGAATTGCGAGCGGGAGTCTATATGTCGGGACTGCCGTCAAGCGTCCCGCGGGACCCCCGGATTTGGGTACTCTTGAGCTGATCCGCACGAACTCGGATAACGACGCGATCGGAGGTCGCAGATGCAGGTGAGGGACGGGATGTCGGAGATCACGATCACCGTGGGGCCGTCCCACACGCTGCGGGAGGCGGCGCGGAGAATGGTCGAGAAAGGGACGGGCGCGGCGCTGGTGTTCGACGACGAGCTGCCGACGCCCTCCGTCGTCACCGAGCGCGATCTGTTGATCTCGGTGGCCCGCGGTCAGGATCCGGACAGCGAGCGCGTCGCCGACCACATGAGCGAGGGCGTCCTCACCGCGGCCCCCGACTGGAGCCTCGAGCGGGCCGCGGCGGAGATGTCGCGGCGCGGGGTCCGCCACCTCGTCGTCTTCGAAGGCGCCGAGGCGATCGGGGTCCTCTCGATGAGGGACATCGTCAGGTGCTGGACGTCCGACGGGGCGACGTCGGAAATGTCGCTGCCGGGCTGAGGAGCTGTGTTAGGGCTGCGGAGGCCCCGAAATGGTTTCGACCGGGAGCGCGGCACCACGAACCTCCTGGCGGCGCGGACGGCGGTAGTAGTCGCGGATCGAGCCGCGGATGATGCTGCGGAGAGCGCCGAGGACGATGAGGGCGCCGACGATCGCGTAGACGAAGGGCGGGAACATGAAGCCGGCGGCGAAGATGCCGGCGAGCAAGCCCACCGCTCCCAGAGCGAACAAGGCGGGGCCCCAGGAGGGCTGGGGGGTGTAGACCATCTCGCCGGGCTCGGGGATTTGTCGGTGCTCGGCCACTACGAGGCGATGTAGAGGAAGGCGGCGACGAAGCTGAGGGCGAAAATGCCGGCGGCGATGCCACCGGCGATCAACCCGGCTTTCATCTGCCGACGTGCGGTCTCACGGTCCATGGAGACGGAGTTCTATCAGGAGGTGGGGGTGCTAGGAGGGTCGGGTACCCCTCTCCCAAAGACCGTCGCGCAGCTGGTCGAATCAAAGGGCGCCACCGCGACTTCTTGAGCCTTTGTGAGAGGGGTACCCGACCCTCCCCCGGTCCGTGCCCGCGACTCAACTTCGCCACAGCCCACCAAAGCGGCCCGTCAGCGAACAGCAAGAGAAAAGAAGCCCCGCCGCCTCCCCTTCTTTAGGGAAAGCTGTCGAACCTCGGGCCTTCTAAGCGTGTCGCAAGGAGGGTAGGGCACCCCTCCACAAAGGCTCAGGAAGTCACAGTTGCGCCCTCAAGTCCGCCTCAGCTGCGCGACGGTCTTTGGGGAGGGGTGCCCTGCCCTCCCTACCTATCCACCCTTGAAGAAGTCCTCAGACGTTGGCCGCGATGGCCATCGAGAGGAATAGGAGAGCCAGGTAGGCGAGGGAGTAGAGGTAGGTACGGAGGGCCCAACGGCGGTCCCGCGTGCGATAGAGGCGGGCGGAGAAGTAGATGAAGCTGGCGCCGAGCACCATCGAGGGGATCAGGTAGGCGACGCCGAGGCCGCCGGCGCAGAAGGGGAGCTGGGTGACGGCGTAGAGGAGGACGGTGTAGAGGAGGATCTGGCGGCGCGTCTCCTCCTCGCCGCGGACCACCGGCAGCATCGGGATGCCCGCCTTCGCGTACTCGTCCTTCATCAGCAGCGAGAGCGCCCAGAAGTGTGGCGGCGTCCAGAAGAAGACGATCGCGAACATGTAGAAGGCCATCCCATCGAGGCCGCCGGTGACGGCCGCCCAGGCGACCAGCGGCGGCACGGCGCCGGCGGCGCCGCCGATGACGATGTTCTGCGGCGTCGCCCGCTTCAGCCAGAGGGTGTAGACGCAGACGTAGCCGAAGAATCCGGAGAGTGAGAGCGAGGCGGCTAGCGGGTTCACGGTCAGCGCCAGCACCAGGAAGGAGGCGGTCTCGAGGCCGAGCCCGAAGGCGATCGCGGCGCCCTGGGAGACGCGCCCTGAGGCGACCGGGCGGTCCGCGGTGCGGGCCATCGTGCGGTCGATGTCGCGGTCGACGGCGTGGTTGACCGCGCCGGCGCCGCCGGCCGAGAGAGCGCCGCCGAGGCAGGTGAGGAAGACGAGGCCGAGCGAGGGGTCGCCGGCGACGTACATCGTCGTGATCGTCGTGAACAGCAATAGCGACTGGACCTTCGGCTTGGTCAGCGTCAGGTAGTCGCGGAGCGCCGTCGGGACGGCCGGGCGCCGCGAGATCGTCGCAGTGGTACTGCTCATGGAGAGCTCAGGCTACCGGCTGCGACTCGCGCGCCGCCCTCGCCTGCTCGGCGCGGCGGCTGCGATGGCCGATCGCCTCGCGGATGTCGCGCAGCGGGTGGGGACTGCGGACGTCCGGGAGGACGTCGAAGTTGTGTGGCTCCGGGGGCGAGAGCGCGAACCACTCGAGCGTTTCGCCGCTCCAGGGGTCGTGGCCGGCGGCGGGGCCGTTGGTGCGGCTGAAGATCGCGTTGACGAGCGTCAGCAGGATGCCGACGAAGAGGACGATCACCCCGATCGAGGAGATCACGTTGTAGACGGTGACGCCGGTGCCGGCGAAGTACTTGTAGGCGTCGATCACCTGCCCCTGCTCGCTACCTGCGAGGAAGAGCGGCACGAAGCCGAGTAGCAGGCCGGCGACGATGGTCCAGAAGGAGAAGCGGGCCAGCGTCTCGCCCATCGTGCGGCCGGTCATCTTCGGGAACCAGTAGTGGAGCGCGGCGAAGCCGCCGAAGACGGCGCCCCCGATCAGCGCGAAGTGGGTGGCGGCGGTGGCGTCGGTGGTGTTCTTCAGCTGCCAGGCGGCGGCGACCAGCGATTGCTCGAGCTCGGCGGCGAGGCCGATCGAGATCGCCGAGACCGCGCCGACCGCGAACAGCAGCGGCGCCCGCATCCGCAGGGTGCCCCCGACCAGGGTCGAGATCAGGTTGAAGATGACGAGCCCGAAGGGGACGAGCAGGGCCAGCGACATCAGCATCGCGAAGTACATCCAGCCGATCCCGATCGGAGCGGTGAGCATGTTCTGCATCCAGGCCAGGGTTCCGATCACCGCGATCGCACCCAGCGAGGCCATCGTCACCGTCCGGTTGAAGAGCGGTTTGCGCGAGAAGGCGGCGAAAATTTCGGCGATCGCGCCGAGGGCGAAGATCAGGATCAGCATGTAGGTGCCGGTGAAGAAGATCCAGCTCAGGTGCTGCCAGAGCAGCGGCGCGCCGCCGGAGCCGTCGGCGAAGAAGATGCCGTCGTAGTTGCGGTCGATCAGCAGCATCGTCAGCGCCGCCAGGAAGACGGGGCCGATCACGACCAGCAGCCAAGAGCAGACGGTCGCCCCCCAGGCGAAGACGGGGACTCGTCGCCAGGCCATCCCGGGCGCCCGCATCGTCCGCAGCGTCGCCACCAGGTTGATCGCGAGGAAGACGAAGCCGAGGGTCGCCAGGCCGGTCCCCGCGGCCCAGGCGTTGACGCCATTGTTTTCGAGGAAGGCAACCTCGCTGAGCGGTGCCAGCGGGTTGACACCGGCCTCCGGGGGCGTCCAGAGGAAGGTCGCGTAGAGGATCACGGCCCCGGCGACCCAGAGCGCCATCCCGGTCTGCCCCAGCCGCGGCAGCGCGGTGCCGCGGGCGCCGATCTGCAGCGGCGCCACGTAGTAGAAGAGCCCGAGCGCGAGCGGCAGCGCGAAGAGAAAGACCGCGGTCGCCCCGTACATCGAGAGCAAGCGGTTGAAGAGGACGGGGGTGAGGAAGGTGTTTTCCGGCACCAGCAGCTGCAGCCGCATCAGCACCAGCTCGACCAGGGCGATGAAGAGGAAGCCGAGCGCGCCGGTGATGAGGATCTGCCCGACCTCCTTGTGGTCGGCGCTGGTCGCCAGCTCGACCCAGCGCGGGCGGCGAGTGGGGTAGCCGTCGGCGACGAGCTCGGGGCGCGGGCTGGGGCTCATGGCACTTCTCCGTTTTCGATCAAGCCGACCACCCGGTCCTGGGCGGCTTCGATTTCACTCAGCTGGTTCTTGACGAAGCTTTCGTATTCCTGCGGCGAGACGACTTCCACCTCGGTCCGCATCGCCGCGTAGGCCTGGCCGGAGAGAGTCGCCGAATCGCCTTCGTAGACGCCTTCTTCGTCGGCGCTGAAGACGACGTCGTTGACCTTGCCGGGCACGGCGTCGGCCTTGCGGGCGAGTTCTTCGACGTTCCAGGTGTGGACGACGTCGGTCGATTGCAGTTCGAGCTCGACCGCGGTGTCGACCGGGACGACGAGTTTGTAGTAGGAGAAGGCGCCGTTGGGGTAGTCGTAGCGCCACAGCCACTGCTGGCCGGTCGCCTGGATCTTCAGCGGTTCCGTTTTCGCCGCGGCGAGGCCCGCTTCGCCCGTCGTGGGCATTTCCCGCGCCTTGTCGGTGAAGACGACGCTGAGGACGAAGAGGGCGAGGGCGAAAACGGCGAGGACGGCGCCGACCCGGAACTGCAGGCGGGGGCCGCCGAGCAGCCGGCGCGGCTCGCTGCCCCGCTCGCCGCGGAAACGCCGCACCGCGTAGAAGAGCGCGGCGTTGACCGCGACCACGAGGATCACGGCGGCGACGAAGCCGATCCAAAGCAGGGTGTTGATCTGGTCGGTGCCAGGAGAATGGGGCGCCAAAGCGCGGCCATTCTATTCAGGCGAGGCGGCGCCGCGCCCTCCCGGTCCGATTCCCGCCTCGGACCTATACTCGCGCACCCTATGAGGAAGCGCTCCCGGCCATCGAACGCGCTTCGCCACGCGGTCCGGGCCGGCGGCGTGGCGGCCGTCGGCGCCGCCGTCGCGGTCCCGTTCCTGCGCCGCCGGCTGCGGATCCCGGCCGGGGTCACGGTGGCGGCGGTGGCGGCGGGCCCGCTGGCGTTGGCGGTGCTGCAGCCGCGCTCGAAACGGCGCGACGTCGCCCTCTTCGCCCTGCAGATGTGGGCCTTCACGGTTGCCCACGAGCTCCCTTTCGACCGCCCGGAGCGCCTCCGAGCCCGGCTCCGCAGCCGCTACCCGATCAAGCTCGACCGGCTGATCGGCGGCGGCCGTCTCCCCAACGTGCGCCTGCAGCAGGCGCTGGTGCGCACGAGGCGGGTTGGGATTCTCAACCACGTCCTTACCTGGGCCCACTGGCTCTGGTTCGTCGAGCCTTACCTCTCGCTGGTCCTGATCCTCGCCCGCCACAACGAGCGCTTCCCGCGCGCCGCGCGCCAGATGGCCGCCGTCTTCGACCTCGGCTGCGTCGTCTACTTCGCGGTTCCGACGGCGCCGCCGTGGTGGGCGTCAGAGAACGGACTTACCGGCGAAGAGGTGCGCCGGATCATGGTCGAGGTCGGCGAACCAACCTGGGGGCGGGCCTGGCAGCGGATGTATGACGCGCTCGGTGGCAATCCCTGGGCGGCGATGCCCTCGCTGCACTTCGCCACCTCGCTGCAGGCGGCGCTTTCGCTCTCCGAAGCGGGAAAGGCGGAGGGCGCGCTCGGCTGGACCTACGCCGGCACGCTCGGCTTCGCGCTGGTCTACCTGGGCGAGCACTACGTCACCGACCTCCTCGCCGGAGCGCTGCTGGTTGCCGCGGTGAGGAAGGGCGAGCCGCTGGTGGAACCCCTCGTACGCGAGGTAAACGGGGCTCTGCAACGCCTGGAGAGGATCGCGAGCGGGTAATTTCCCTGGGGTGTCTCAGGAAGAGTCGGCGAACGGCAATCGCTTCGCCGAAATGCCGATTTTCACCCCGCGGCGGATCATCCAGACCGTCGTCCTGGTCCTGCTGCTGCTCGGCGCGATCTACTTCCTCTTCCCGAAGCTGGTCGGGCTCGGCGACGCGCTCAGCCGCCTCGACGACGCCGACCCGGTCTGGATCGGGATCGCGATCGGGCTCAACATTGCCGCTTATGCGACCTACATTGCCCTCTTCAAAGCGGTGGTCGGCGGCGACGCCCTTCGCCTCACCTGGGTGGAGACCTACGAGATCAACATGGCGGGGGTGGCGGCGACGCTGCTCTTCTCGGCCGGCGGCGCCGGCGGCGTCGCCCTCACCTACTGGGCGCTGCGCAAAGCGGGCCTGCAGCGCCGCGACGTGGGGCGGCGGATGGTCGCCTTCGTCTCCCTCCACTACGTCTTCTATCCCGTCGCCCTGATCCTCTTCGGCGTCCTCCTGCGGACCGGGGTGATGAACGGCGAAGACTCGGTCGAGCTGACGATCATCCCCGCCGCCGTCGCCGGGCTGCTGCTGATCGTCGGCGCCCTGATCACCCTGATTCCGTCCGATACCGGGCGCCGTCTGGCCCGCTTCGCCCACAACGAGCGCTCGCGCGAGCTCCTCCGCAGCGCCGGCAAAGTGCCGGCGACCCTGGGCGAAGGCTTCCGCTTCGCGCTCGGCCTCTTCGCCCATCCCTCCCGCGGCGGCCTGGCGGTGATCGGCGCCGCCGGCTTCTGGGCGTTCAGCATCGGCGTTCTCTGGGCCTCCTTCCACGCCTTCGGGGTCCACGTCCCACTCGCGGTTGTGGTCCAGGGCTACTTCCTCGGCATGGTCGCCAATCTCTTCCCGCTGGCCCCGGCGGGGGTGGGGGCGGTCGACGCCGGCATGATCGGCGCCTTCGTCCTCTTCGGCATCCCCGAGGAGACGGTCTTCCCGGCGATCCTGATCTTCCGCCTGGTCTCCTTCTGGATGCCGATCCCCCCCGGCATCTTCGCTTTCTTCCAGCTGCGCAACACGGTCCACCGCTGGGAAGAGGAGGGCCTGCCGGTCGACCGCGGCGGCCACGCCACCTCCGACCTGGAGCCGGCCGTCGGGTGATTGATTCAAGGCCGCCGGAGAGCTACTATAAAAAGTAAAGTAATAGACTTCAGGCGGCGAGAAATGGCTGAGAGCAAGAAAGTCGAGAACGTGATCATCATCGGCGGGGGGCCGGCGGGCTACACCGCCGCGCTCTACACCGCGCGGGCCAACCTCGAGCCGCTCGTCTTCGAGGGCTTCCAGTGGGGGGGTCAGCTGCAGAACACGACCGAGGTCGAGAACTACCCCGGCTATCCCGACGGGATCATGGGACCGGAGATGATGGCCCAGTTCCGCGCTCAGGCCGAGCGCTTCGGGACGCGCTTCGTCACCGACGACGTCGACCGGGTCGAGCTCTCCGACGGCGGCGTGCAGAAGATCTTCCTCGGCGACGAGGAGCACCGGGCGAAGACGGTGATCCTGGCGTTGGGGGCGGAGCCGAAACGGCTCGGCATCCCCGGCGAGATGGAGCTGGGCGGCCGCGGCGTCTCCACCTGCGGCGTCTGCGACGGCGCCTTCTTCAAAGACCAGAGGGTGATCGTGATCGGCGGCGGCGACTCGGCGATGGAGGATTCGATCTTCATCTCCAAGTTCGCCAGCGACCTCACCATCGTCACCCGCCGCGACCAGTTCCGCGCCTCGAAGATCATGCTCGACCGGGCGCGCGAGAAGGACAACATCGAGTTCCGCAACCCGCTCGAGCCGCTGGAGTTCGTCGCCGGCGAGAGCGGCAAGCTGGAGAAGGTCCGCTTCCGCCACGCCGAGACCGGCGCCGAGGAGGAGATCGAGACCGACGGCGCCTTCGTCGCGATCGGCCACGTGCCCCGCTCGGAGGTCGTCAAGGGTCAGGTCGGGACCGACGAGGACGGCTACATCATCACCGAGCCGGGCTCGACCCGGACCAACCTCGGCGGCGTCTTCGCCGTCGGCGACGTCGTCGATCACACCTACCGCCAGGCGGTCACCGCCGCCGGCACCGGCTGCATGGGCGCGCTCGACGCCGAGCGCTACCTCCGCGACTCCGAGCCGCCGGTCGAGGCCCACTGGTTCCCCGGCGGCGAGCCGGCCGAGATCGCGACGGGCAGTGCCTGAATGCGCTCATCTCGACGAGGTCAACTACCTCGATCTACCCGCTGAGGTCGAGGGATGTGAGGAGTGCCTGGCCGCGGGGATGACCTGGGTGCACCTGCGGATGTGCCAGACCTGCGGCCACGTCGGCTGCTGCGACAACTCGATCGGCAAGCACGCGACCGCCCATCACAAGGAGACGGGGCACCCGATCATCCGCTCGGCCGAGCCGGGTGAAGATTGGAGCTGGTGCTACGTCGACGAGGTGATGATGCGGCTCAGCTCGGGCTGAGGACGCGCAGCGAGACTTCCTCTTTGGCGGCGCGGCGCAGCAGCGGCGCCTGCGCGTAGGCCGCGCCCTTCTCCCGCTCGAGGCGCTCGAGCAGCTCCACCGCCCGCGGCGCGCCGATCTTCTCGGCCAGGCTGAGCGGTCCCAGCGGCCAGTTGAAGCCGAGCTGCATCGCCAGGTCCATGTCCTCGGTCGAGGCGATCTCCTCTTCGATCGCAAACGCGGTCTCGTTGGCGATCTGGGCGAAGAGCCGGCTCAGCACTTGCTCGGCGGCCGGGTCGACCTTGGCCAGCTTCTCCGGGTCGAGGGTGGGGGCGAGGATCCCCAGCTCGGGATCGAGCTGGCGTTCGTGCCCCTCGCCGTAGACGTGGTAGCCGCGACCGCTCTTGCGACCGAGCCGCCCTTCGGCGACCAGCTCTTCCTGGATCGGGCTCGGCCGCCAGCGCTCCGCTTCGCCGCCCTGGACGAAGAAGGAGCGGGCGATTTCGAGGTTGACGTCGAGGCCGATCAGGTCGAGCAGCTCAAACGGACCCATCCGGAAGCCGCCGCCGAGGCGGATGATGCGGTCGATCCTCTCGGCGTCGGCGACGCCGTCGGCGAGCATCCGCAGCGACTCCAGGGTGAACGGCCGGGAGAGGCGGTTGGCGACGAAGCCGGGCGAGTCCTTCGCCCGGATCGGGGTGCGCCCCATCCGCTCCCCGACTTCGGTCGCGATCGCCAGCGCCCGCTCGGAGGAGCCCTCGGCGGCGACCACCTCGACCAGCTTCATCAGCACCGGTGGGTTGAAGAAGTGCATGCCGACGACGCGCTCGGGCTGCGGCACCCCGGCGGCGATCTCGCCGACGCGCAGCGAGGAGGTATTGGTGGCCAGCACGGCCTCCGGTCCCAGCAGCTCCGCCAGTTGGGTGAAGACCTTGCGCTTCAGCTCCGGCCGCTCCGGGACCGCCTCGATCACCAGCTCGCAGCCGGCGAACCCCTCGAAGGATTCGGGGTATTCGAGGCGCTCCAGCGCCGCGATCGAATCGGCTTCGCTCCAGCGCCCGCGCGACTCGCCCTTGGCGAAGTCTTCGCCGAGCCTGACGGCGGACTCCTCCAGGGCCTCGGGGTCGGCATCGAAAAGGGTCGTCTCGAAGCCGGCGAGGGCGCCGACCTGGGCGATTCCGGAGCCCATCGTGCCGGCGCCGACGACGCCGATCCGGGAGACGCTCATCGGCCCTTGAACTCGGGCTCGCGTTTTTCGAGGAAGGCCTTCATCCCCTCGACCCGGTCCTCGCTCGCCATCGCCTCGTCGAACAGCTTGCGCTCGGCGGCGAGACCCTCGGAGAGGCTCGTCTCGGCCGCCGCCAGCACCGCCTGTTTGCCGAGCCGCACCGCCAGCGGCGCCCGCGCGGCGACGAGCCGCGCCAGCTCGATCGCCTCGCTCAGCCAGGCGCCCGCGCCGGCGACCTTGTTGACCAGGCCCCAGCTCTCCGCCGTCCGCGCGTCCCAGCGGCGCCCGGTCAGCACGTACTCCATCGCCCGCTGCTTGCCGATCGCGCGGGCGAGGCGCTGGCTGCCGCCGCCGCCGGGGATGATCCCCAGGGTGACCTCGGGCTGGCCGAAGCGGGTCCCCTCGTCGCAGACGATCATGTCGCAGGCCAGCGCCAGCTCGCAGCCGCCGCCGAAGGCGTAGCCGGCCACCGCAGCGATCGTGGGCGTTTGGATCGCGCTGAGGCGCCTCCAGAACTCCATCCCCTTCGGGTCGGGGGGAGCATCGAGCGGCCGCTCGGCCATCGCCCTGATGTCGGCGCCGGCGGCGAAGAACTCGTCTGAGCCGGCGATGACCAGGCAGCGCACCTCGGGGTCGGCGTCGAGCCGCTCCAGCGCCGCGGCCAGCTCCGCCCGCATCTCCGGCGAGAGCGCGTTGCGCGCCTCCGGCCGGTTCAGCCGCACCAGGCCGACGTGGGACTCGTCGACCGAGACCTCGACCAGCCCCGCCAAGCTCAGCTCTCCTGCAGGGGGAGCATCGCGTTGACGCCGGTCGCGGCGCGGCCGATGATCAGCTTCTGGATCTGCGAGGTCCCCTCGTAGAGGGTGGTGACGCGGGCGTCGCGCAGGTAGCGCTCGACCGGGTAGTCGTCGACGTAGCCGGAGCCGCCGTGGACCTGGATCGCCAGGTTGGCGCATTCGACCGCCGCCTCCGTCGCGTACAGCTTCGCGATCGAAGTCTCGGTCGCGTTCGGCTTCTTTTCGTCCTTGAGCAGGCCGGCGCGCAGGACCAGCATCCGGCTGGCGTCGCGCTTGAGGATCATCTCGGCGATCATCTCCTGGACCAACTGGAAGCGGGCCAGCGGGACGCCGAACTGCTTGCGTTCCTTCGCGTACTCGGTGGAGCTCTGCACGCAGCCTTCGCAGATGCCAACGCAGCCGGCGGCGACGCTGTAGCGGCCGTTTTCCAGCGCGCTCATCGCCACTTTGAAGCCGTCGCCGACCTCGCCCAGCATCGCGTCCTCGCCGACCTCGACCTCGTCGAGGGAGATTTCAGCGGTGTCGGAGGCGCGCAGCCCGAGCTTGCCGTGGATCTCCTGGGTGGCGAAGCCCTCGCTGTCGGTGGGGACGAGGAAGGCGGCGAGGCCGCGGTGCTTCAGCGCCGGGTCGGTCTGGGCGAAGATCAGCGCCACCTCGGAGTAGTTGCCGAGCGAGATCCACATCTTCTGGCCGCTGATCGACCAGCCGCCGTCGGTCTTGGTGGCGCGGGTGCGGAGGTTGGCGGCGTCGGAGCCGGTGTCGGGCTCGGTCAGGCCGAAGCAACCGAGCCCCTCGCCCGAGCAGAGCCGCGGCAGCCACTTCTTCTTCTGCTCCTCGGTGCCCCACTTCTCGATCGGGCCGGCGACCAGCGAGGTGACCACCGAGATCACGGTGCGGGCGGAGGAGTCGGCGCGGCCGATCTCCTCGGCGATCAGGCCGTAGCCGATGTAGTCGAGCCCGCGGCCGCCGTAGGCTTCGGCGACCGGGGCGCCGAGGAAGCCGACCTCGCCCAGTTTCCTCGCCAGCTCGCGGTCGAAGCGGCCCTCGCGGTCGTTCTCCCGCACTCGCGGCAGGATCTCCCGCTCGGCGAATTCGCGGGCGCCCTCGCGGATCAGCTTGTGCTCGTCGCTCAGCTGGAAGTCCATCTAGCTCTGTCCTCCTCGTCGTGGTTCAAAGCTCGCGCAGCTCCCGTCCCAGCGTCTCGGCGAAGGCCTGCTGGGCCTCGCGCGTGCGCGGTCCGGGGGCCTGGGGAAAGGCGACGCCGTCGATCGAGGCGACGGCTTGGATCTCACGGGTGGTGGAGGCGAGAAAGGCCTCGCCGGCGCCGCGCAGGTCGTCGATCTGCCAGGTCCCCTCTTCCACGTCGAGCGCCTTGATCATCCGGTCGCGGGTGATCGACTCCAGCACGCCGTCGCTCAGCGCCGGCGTCCGCAGCCTGCCTTCGGCCGAGACCCAGAAGACCGAGGAGGTGGGGGGCTCGAGGACCGTGCCGTCGGGGCGGATCAGGACCGCCTCGTCGGCGCCCTGGCCTTTGGCGATCCGGGTCGCCTGCATGTTGGCGGCATAGGAGAGCGACTTGACCCCGTTGAGGATCACCGTCGGGCAGTAGGTGACGCTGGCGAGGGCGAGCGTCTCCGGGTGGGCGGGGATCGGCTCGGTGGCGGCGATCCGGCGGCCGCCGCGGGTGACGATCAGCCGCAGCTGCCCTTCGACCGGGCCGGCCTCGCCGAGCATGGCGTCGATCTCCGCTTCCAGGGCGCCACGGTCGAACTTCAGCTCGATCGCCGCGGTCGAGCGCTCGAGCCGGTCGAGGTGGTCGAGGAGGGCGAACGGCTTGCCGCCGTAGAGGCGGATCACCTCGAAGGCGCCGTCGCCGCGGTAGAGCCCGTCGTCTTTCAGCGGCACCAACGCCGCCGCGGTGGGGCTGATCTTCCCGTCGACGCTGGCGAGCTCTGCGAAGCCGTTGGTCACCGCGGCGAGGCTACCGGGTTCTTGGCTGCGTTACCCGTGCCGGGTGTGGATCGCGCAGTGGCGGTTCTTGGCCTGCTTGCGAATGCACTTCAGCTTCGCCCATTCGACCCGGTAGTGGCTGTCCCAGGCGACCGCTTCCTGGCGCTTGACGAAGGAGGGGGAGACGTTGCCGGCGTAGATGTTGCCGCCGGTGATCCAGGCGATTTCGCAACGGAAGCGGATGCGGCTCGCCTTGCGACAGCCGCCGGCGACTTCGCTGGCTCTTTCGAAGCGCTTGCCGAAGGCGTCGATCAGGGTGAAGATGGCGAGCTCTTCGGCGCCACCCCTGGTCATCGCCGGCAGCTGCCCGACGCCGGGGGGAGGCGGGGCGCCGGTTTCGGTGGCGGCGATCCACTGGGCGACCCAGGCGGAGACGAAGTCGACCCGCGTCTGCACGTTCGGCAGCTTGGTGCTGCAGCCGGGGCCGCCGGTGCTGGTGATGCCGACCTCGACCGGGGTGCCGTCGGCGCGCTGGCCGATCGTCGGACCGCCGCTGTCGCCGAAGCAGCCGCCGCTGGCCCGGTTGGCGGCCAGCAGGCAGACCTGGGCGGTGGTCGAGTACGGCGAGTAGAAGGCGCGGGTCTTCTTCTCGCAGAACGAGGGGGTCTGGACCAGCATCGTCGTCGCCCGCAGAGCGGACGGCGGTTGCTTGGCGTTGGCGTTGGTCAGACCCCAGCCGGCGAGCTGGACGCTGGCTCCGCCCGCGTAGAGCGCGGAGTCGGCCGGGCCCGCGAGTGGGATCGGCGGCACGCTGGTCGGGCTGGAGAGGATCAGGATCGCCGCGTCGCCGTGGATGATGCCGGGGTCGAAGCCGGGGAAGACGTGGGTCGCGGCGACGTGGAAGACGTTGCCGGGGCCGGCCTGGCTCACGTCGGTGACGCCCGTCGCCAGCGCGTAATCGGCGGCCGGGGTCATCGTGCCCTTTTCGATGTCCTCGACGCAGTGGGCGGCGGTGAGGACCACCCGCGGTGCGACCACGGTGCCGGTGCAGGCGAAGCCGTGGTGCTTGTCTTCGATCGCCTCGATGTAGGTGAGCGAAGGGAATTCGGAGATCGAGGCCGAGTGGCCGCCGACGATCGAGGCGTGGGCGGCCGGCTCGGCTGCGGCGGCGGCGGGAAGCGAAAGCGCGGCAAGGGCGCAGGCAAGCGTCGCCGCGACCAGGTACTTCCGGAGGTCTCCCCATGCCTTCACCCGCCACAGCCTAGTGATTTCGGTTGCTTGGGCCGCGAGGAAGACGAGTGTTCGAGCGTCAGACCGCTTCGAACACGGTGGCGAGGCCCTGGCCGACGCCGACGCAGAGGGTGGCAACGCCGTACTTACCGCCGCGGCGGCGCAGCTCGCGGACCAGGGTGCCGGCGAGGCGGGCGCCGGAGCAGCCGAGCGGGTGGCCGAGGGCGATCGCACCGCCGTTGACGTTGAGCCGCTCCTCATCGATGCCGAGCTGGCGGGCGCTGGCCAGCACCTGCGAGGCGAAGGCCTCGTTCAGCTCGACCAGGTCGACCTGGTCGATGGTCAGGCCGGCGTTGGCAAGGGCGTGGGGGACGGCCTTGACCGGTCCGATTCCCATCACCGCCGGGTCGACGCCGGCGACGCCAGTCGCCACCACCCGCGCCAGCGGCTTGGTGCCGATCTCTTCGGCGGCCCGCTCGGAGGCGAGCAGCAGGCAGGCGGCGCCGTCGTTGAGGCTGGAGGCGTTGCCGGCGGTGACGGTGCCGCCCTCGCGGAAGGCCGGCCGCAGCTTCGCCAGCTTCTCGAGCGAGGTGTCGGCGCGCGGTCCCTCGTCGACCTCGACGGTGACCGTCTCGCGTCCCTGCGGCGCCTGCACCGGGATGATCTCCTCGGCGAGCTTCTCGGCGGCGGCGACCGCGCGCTGGTGGCTGCGCAGGGCAAAGGCGTCCTGGTCCTCGCGGCTGATCCCGAACCGTTCGGCGACGTTCTCGCCGGTCTCGCCCATCGACTCGGTCGAGACGCCGAGCCCGGCCATGCGCGGGTTGATCATCCGCCAGCCAAGGGTCGTGTCGTGCATCGTCTGCGGACCCCGCGGCAGGCCCCGCTCGGGCTTCTCGACCACCCACGGCGCCCGGCTCATCGACTCGACCCCGCCGGCCAGGTAGACGTCGCCGTCGCCGACCTTGATCGCCCGCGCGGCGCTGTTCACCGCCTCGAGGCCGGAGGCGCAGAGGCGGTTGACGGTGGCGCCGGGGACGCTCTGCGGCAGCCCGGCGAGCAGGGAGGCCATCCGGGCGACGTCGCGGTTGTCCTCGCCCGACTGGTTGGCGGCGCCGAAGTAGACGTCGACGATCCGCTCCGGGTCGACCCCGCTGCGCTCGACCACGGCGGCGATCACGTGGGCGGCGAGGTCGTCGGGGCGGACGCCGGAGAGTGCGCCGCGGTAGGCACCCATCGGGGTGCGCAGCGCTTCGACTATGTAGGCCTCGGGCATGGGGATGAACCGTATCCTTGACGGGTGCTCTTCGTTTTGGGGACGCTCGGAATCCTCGCCTTCATGGTGGGAGTGCTGCTGGTCGTCGGCCATTTCTACCCGGGCAGCTCCGCCAGCCTCGTCGACTGGTTCCCGACCCGTTCCCCCGAGGTCGAGGCCCAGAACGAGATCGACGACATCCGCCAGATGATGGAGGCCCAGAACGAAATGCGGCGGCGGCGCGGGGCGCCGGAGATGACCGAAGAGGACCTCCACCGCGGCGTCGCCGAAGACGAACAGGTGCGAATGCGCGGCCGGGGGCCGTTCGAGCCCTAGGCGACTGCATGGCGCGAGCGCTGATCGTCGGCTGCGGCTGCCGTGGTCGGGAGTTGGGGGAGCGGTTGCTGGCCGAAGGCTGGGCGGTGCGCGGGACCAGCCGCCGGCCGGAGGGCCTGGCGGCGATCGAGGCCGTCGGGATCGAGGCGGCGCTGGCGGATTCCGATCGCCCCGGCACGATCCTCGAGCTGGTCGGCGACGTCGCGGTCCTGGTGCTCCTGCTCGGCAGCGCCCGCGGCGGCGAGGAGGAGCTGACGGCGATTCACGGCCCGCGGCTGGAGCGGCTGATGGAGCGCCTGGTCGAAACCCCGGTGCGAGGAGTGCTCTACGAGGGGACTGAGGGTGGCGCGGAGCTCGTGCGCGCTGCCGGTCGCACCTGGCGGATCCCGGTGGCGACGATCTCACCGGGACCTTCTCGGCCCGGTTATTTCGCGGGTGGAGACGGTCTCGCCGCAGAGATCCGCGCCCTCCTCGCCGGCCGGTGAAACCAAATAGCTAAACTCTGATAGGAATTAAGGTAATAGCGGAAAAACGCGAGAGGAGCGATTCCTATGGGTTTGCAGCTCGGTGACGTAGCACCCGATTTCGAGGCCGACACCACCCAGGGCCGGATCAACTTCCACGATTGGGTTGGTGATTCTTGGGCGGTGCTGTTCTCCCACCCCAAGGACTTCACCCCGGTTTGCACGACCGAGCTCGGCTACATGGCGCGGATCGAGCCGGAGTTCGAGAAGCGCGGCGTGAAGATCATCGGCCTTTCGGTCGACCCGCTGGACAGTCACGAAGGCTGGGCCAAGGACATCGAGGAGACGCAAGGCGCCAAGCCCGAGTACCCGATCATCAGCGACGCCGACTTCGAGATCTCGTAGGCTTTTGGGTTGTTGCCGGCCGACGTGTGGGGGGATGCGGGAGGGCGCACGCCGGCCGACAACCAGACCGTCCGCAACGTCTTCGTGATCGGCCCTGACAAGAAAATCAAGCTCATCCTCGTCTATCCGATGACGACGGGCCGCAACTTCGACGAGGTGCTGCGGGTGATCGACTCGCTGCAGCTGACCGC
Organism: Solirubrobacterales bacterium; assembly: GCA_051953975.1. Lineage (GTDB taxonomy): Bacteria > Actinomycetota > Thermoleophilia > Solirubrobacterales > 70-9 > VAYN01. The sequence goes on from JBQCIG010000141.1 coordinate 23,434, forward strand.
CAACCACAAAGTCTCCACCCCGGCGCAGTGGAACCCGGGCGAGGACGTGATCATCTCCGGCTCGGTCAAAGAGGACGAGGCGAAAGAACTCTGGCCCGAGGGCTGGGAGTCGCCGAAGCCGTACATCCGCATCGTCCCCGATCCCGAGAAAGTCTGAAGCGTCCCGGTCATTTTTTCCGCATAACGGCACAAATTACCGGCGCACCTCACAAGCGCTCCAGCAAGTCGCCGAGGATCCGCGCGGTCGCTCCCCAGATCAACTGCCCTTCGACCTCGTAGGTCGGGGTGTGGATGGGGACGCCGCGGCGGATCAGGCGGCGCATCTCGTAACCCTCGCGCAGCAGCTCGAGGGAGAAGGTGAGGACGGTCTCGACCTCGCTCGGGTTCGGTTGCAGGTCGAGCTCGCGCGGGTGCGGGACGTAACCGACGAAGGGGTGGACGACGTAGTTGGTGACGAAGGTCCTGGTCGCCGGCAGCGCCTCGCCGATCCTCACCTGGGCCGGATCGAGGCCGATCTCCTCCTCCGCCTCCCGCAACGCCGTCGCCTGCAGGTCGGCGTCGCCCTCGTCGCGCCGGCCGCCCGGGAAGGAGATCTCGCCGGCGTGGCGTCGCAGGTCGGCGCGCCGCTCGGTGAAGATCAAGCCGGGGTCCTCCGGCCAGCCGTAGAGGGGCAGCAGCACGGCGGCCTCTACCTCGCGACCGATCAAATGATCACTTGCACGGTGCCGCCGTCGACGGACCAGGCGGCACCGGCGACGTAGGAGGCGCGCTCGGAGCAGAGGAAGACGATCGCCGAGGCGATCTCCTCGGGTTGGGCGAGGCGGCCGATCGGGCGCTTCGAGCCGGCTTCGGCCAGCGCCTCCTCACGGGTGCCGGCGCCGCTGAGATCGCGTGATTGATCGAGCAGGCCGCCCGGCTCCATCCACATCTCCGCTTCGACCGGGCCGGGGGCGACCGCGTTGACGAGGACGCCGCTCTTCGCGTAGCGGTCGGCGAAGAGGCGCGAGAGCGAGAGCTCGGCCGCCTTCGCCACCGAGTACTCGGCCATCGCCGCCGAGGGGCGCTTGCCCGCGGTCGAGCAGACGTTGACGACGCGCCCCCAGCCGCGCTCAACCATCGGTGGGATCGCCACCCGCATCGCCCGCAGCGGCGCCATCACGTTGAGCTCGTACTGGGCGCGCCAGTCCTCGTCGGGGACGTCGTCGAGTTGACGCCACTTTGCCGCGCCGGCGTTGTTGACGAGGACGTCGAGGGCGCCGAAGCGCTGCTCGGCGACTGCCAGCATCCGCTCGCCCGCGTCCTCGTCGGTGACGTCGAGGGAGAGCGCCGCCGCCGCGCCGCCGGCCGCCGCCGCGGCACGGGCGGCCTCCTCGGCGGTGGCGTTCAGCCGCTCCTCGCCGCGAGCGACGAGGAGGACGTTGGCGCCCTCGGCGCAGAGCTGCAGCGCCGTCTCGCGGCCGATGCCGCTGCTGGCGCCGGTGACGACGCAGGAGCGTCCGGCCAGGCCGAGGTCCATCAGGCCGCCTCCAGCCGCTCGACCACGTTGACGTGGGTCTCGCCGGCGAGGACCTTGTGGACGGGGCACTTGGTGGCGATCACAAGTAGCCGCCGCCGCTGCTCGGCGTCGAGGTCGCCCGGCAACTTCAGCCCGACCTCGAAGCCAACCGGCACCGGACCGTGGTAGGTCAGCTCGACGTCGACCTCGACCCTGCCGACGTCCCAGCCTTTGCGCTGTGCGTACATCTCGACCGTGATCGCGATGCAGCCGGCGAGGCTGGCGCCGAGCAGCTTGGTCGGGCGCGGGCCGCTGCCCTCGCCGCCCGCCTCCGGCGGCTCGTCGAGCCGCAGCGTGTGGCCGTCGACCTCGACGTCGTGGGCGTAGCCCTCGACCCGGCGGGCGACGATCCGCACGCTCAGCTCCGCCGGCGCCCCTCGAAGAGGGCGGGGTCGTCGACGTCCGCGTAGCGCGCCATCGCGAAGGCGAGGTCGGAGGCGCGGTTGACGAAGTGGATCACGGTCTCGCTCGCCAGCTCGCCGGCCTCGTTGAGCTCGGAGATGCGGCGCTCGGCGCGGCGGATCACGGTGCGGGCGACGTCGAGCTGGGCGGCGAGCGGGTTGCCGCCGGGGATGACGAACTGCGGCGGCAGGTCGACCTCGGCCATGTAGCGGTCGATCAGCCGCTCGAGCTCGGCGACCATCTCCTCGGTGGTGCGGCTGATGCCGTCTTCGAGCCGCTCGGAGGCCTCCGGCGCCGTGGCCAGCTCGGCGCCGGCGATGAAGATGTCGTCCTGGAGGCGGAGGATGTCGGCGGCGAGCTCCTCCTGCTCGGGACCGCAGAGGGCGCGGGCGGCGCCGAGCTGCGAGCAGGCCTCGTCGAGGGTGCCGTAGGCATCGGTGCGGCCGTGGTGCTTGGGGACGCGGCCGCCGTACCAGAGCGAGGTGGTGCCGTCGTCGCCCTTCTTGGTGTAGATCTTGACCACGCTCAGCGAACCGGGTTGAAGGCGAAGCCGGTCATCACCTTGGGGAAAAAGAAGGTCGACTTCGGCGGCATGTTCTCCTCGGTTTCCGCCACCGCCTTCACCTGCTCGACCGGCACCGGCCGCTGGATGAAGGCGACGTCGTAATCGCCGTCGTCGACCATCGCCAGCGCGTCGGCGACGCTCTTCGCGTATTCGAGGCCGCGGCGCTCGTCGATGTCGTGGTCGCTCATCCCCGCCAGGCCCTTGAGGACGAGCGTCTCGAGGATCGCCGAGTCGAGGCGGCGGTAGGCCTCCGGCTTGCCCTCGAGGCGGCGATCGAGCTCGGCGACGTCCTTGAGGCGGAGGCGGAAGGCGCGCTTGTGGAACGAGTCGTAGAGGCCGAAGACGCCGACGCCCTCCTGATTCGCCGGGTCGATCTCCTCGCGCGGCACCTCCTCGACCTCGAAGAGCTCGCGCAGCCCGTTGCCGAGGCGCTGCTGCTTGTCGGAGTCTTCGGCGAAGCCGGAGAGGAGGCGGTGGGTCGGGAAGACGGTGAGGCCGGGGTCGTCGAGGCCGGTCAGCGACATCAGCGTGTAGTCGTGCGGGCCCTCGCCGCCGACCTCGTCGCGGAAGGCGCGGGCGGTCTCGTAGCGGTGGTGGCCGTCGGCGATCAAGAGTTGGGCGCCGGCGAGGCACTCGCTCACCGCTTGCAGGACTCCGGGATCCTCGACCTTCCAGAGCCGGTTGACGGTGCCGCTTTCATCGCGCGCCTCGCCCCAGGGCTGGTCCGGCAGCGCCGGCTCGACCAGCGGCCAGGCGTCCTCGGTCGAGAGCGAGAAGATCGGTGAGAGGTTGTAGCCGCTGGCGCGGGTCAGCTCGAGCCGGTCGAGCAGTGGCCCCGGATGGGTGCGCTCGTGCGGCCGCACGGTGCCGCTCTCGTAGTCCTCGACCCGGACCCGGGCGAGGATGCCGTTGCGGCTGTAGCGGTTGCCGTCGGGGGCGACGTAGTCCTGGGTCAGCGCCCAGATCGACGGCTCGGAGTCCTGGACCAGCGCCCCGTCGGCGCGCCAGGACTCGATCCGCGCCGCCGCCTCGGCGTAGGGATCGCCGCTGGGGTCGCTGTCGGGATCGGCGGGGTCGAACGGTTTCGGCAGGTCGATCGCGACGGCGTTGTAGGGCGAGCGCTCCAAGAGCGCCCGCCGCTGGGCGGCGTCGATCACGTCGTAAGGGGGCGCCGCGACCGCGTCGAGCGAGCCGACCTTGCCGAGGTCGTAGTGCAGCGCCTTGAACGGGAGCACCTCTGCCATCGCCCCAGAACCTACACTTGGCTTCGTCGGGGTGTGGCGCAGCCTGGTAGCGCGCCGCCTTTGGGTGGCGGAGGTCCCCGGTTCGAATCCGGGCACCCCGATTGCCGGGGGAGGGTGATGATGAACCTCCTCTCCGGGTAGGAAGGCCGCAAGCGTTCACTGTAAGGAGGCTGCAGATGGAGAGT
>JBQCIG010000142.1:0-3623 GCA_051953975.1 Solirubrobacterales bacterium
CCAGCTCGGCGGCGACCGAGATCATGAACACGCCCTGCTCCTCGTCGAAGGTCGCTTTCACGGTCCTGCGCCGGAAGGTCGCCATCAGCGCCTCGCCTCCCGCAGCAGCTCGGCCCGCGGGTCGCCGCCGTTGAGCGCCTCGGCGAGCTTGTCCACGGCCTCGCGCTGCTCGTCGCTGAGTTCGTCCGGGACGGTGATCTCGAGCCGGTAGCGGATGTCGCCGCGGCCGCCGCCTTTCTTCGGCGGGCCTTCGCCGCGCAGGCGCTGGACCGTGCCGTGCTTGGTCCCGGCCGGGACTTTGATTTTTTTCGTCCCCTCCAGCGTCGGCACCTCGATCGTGCCGCCGCGCAGCGCCTCGGGGATCGAGATCGGCACGCTCACCTCGAGGTTGCCGTCGTCGAGCCGTTTGAAGACTGGGGAGGAGGCGACGCGGGTGGTGACGTAGAGGTCGCCGGGCGGGCCGCCGCGGGGGCCGTCCTCGCCTTTGCCGGCGAGCCGGATGCGGGTGCCGTTCTTGACCCCGGCGGGGACGTTGACTTTGTAGCGCTTGCTCTGCTGGGTGAGGCCGGAGCCGCCGCAGGTGGGGCAGGGGTCCTCGATGACCTGCCCGGCGCCGCCGCACTGCGGGCAAGGCTGGCTGATCGAGAAGAAGCCCTGGCCCTGGGCCTCGACGCCGCGCCCTTCGCAGCGCGGGCAGGTTTTCGGCGCGGTGCCGGGTTTGGCGCCGGAGCCGTGGCAGGTCTGGCAGCGGCTTTCCTTGGGAACGGTGACGCTGATCTGGGCGCCGTTGATCGCCTGGTCGAAGCTGAGCGCGACCTCGGTCTCGAGGTCGCGGCCGCGCACCTGCTGCGGCTGCGCTCGCCGGCCGCCGCCGCGGCCGAACATTCCGCCGAGGATGTCGCCGAAGTCGACGCCGCCGAAGCCGCCAGCTCCCCCCGCGCCCGCGCCGCCGAACGGGCCCTGGCCGCCGCCGAACCCACCGAAGCCGCCGAAGGCCGGACCCGCGTCGTACTCCTTGCGCTTCTCGGGATCGGAGAGGACGTCGTAGGCGGCCGAGATCTCCTTGAACTTGTCCTCCGCCTCCTTGTCGCCCGGGTTGCGGTCAGGGTGGTATTTCCGGGCCAGCTTCCGGTAGGACTTCTTGATCTCGTCCTCGGAGGCGTTCTTCGAAACCCCCAGCGTCTTGTAGAGCTCGTCCGCCATTTCCTCCTAGGCGCTGACCACGACCCGCGCCGGCCGGATCAGCTGGTCGCCCAACATGTAGCCCTTCTGCATCACCTCGACCACGACCCCGCTCTCGGTCCCGTCGACGGGCTGCGTGGAGAGCGCCTCATGGAAGTTGGGATCGAACTTCTCCCCCTTTGGGTCCACTACCTCGACCCCGATGCGGTTCAGGGCCTTGTGGAGGTCGCTGAACGTCATCGCCCAGCCTGCCTCAGTTGCGTTCTGCGACTTGTTGGCGAGTGCGGCGACGGAATCGATTCCTGAGTGCTGAAGGGCGAGTTCGAAGTGATCGATCACCGGCACGATCTCCCTTGCGACCTCGGCCTTCCCTCGGAGGGTGGCTGCTTGTATGTCGGCAGCGACGCGCTTACGGAAATTCTCGAAGTCGGCTTTCGTTCTCTGCGCGAGTTCGAGGTACTCATCCCGCTCTTGCTGTGCCTCTGCGGGTAGGGCATCGATGTCTTGCTCTATGGCCTCTCCCGCGGGTGGCGTGGTAGGGGGGACCTCCTCCTGCCGTGCAGGAGGGGGTGGGTCCCCTGCCGCGACAGGACCCGCGGGCGGGCGCTCATCAGTCCTGGAGTCGTCCTGGGAAGCGCTCATTTGCCCTCCTCATCGACGACCTCAGCGTCAACGACCTCCTCTTCGTCGGCAGCCGATCCGTTCTCAGTGCTGCCACCCGCGGCTTCGGATTCCGCTGACGCCGCCGCGTAGATCTGCTCCGACACCTTGGTCATCGCCGTGTTCAGCGCCTCGACCTTGGAATCGAGCTCCTCTTTGGAGCCGGTCTCGAGCGCGTCGCGCACCTCTTTGACCGCGGAGCGCACGCCCTCCTTGGCCGAGTCGTCGACTTTGTCGCCGGCCTCGTCGATCGCTTTCTCCGCCTGGTAGGCAGCGTTCTCGGCGAGGTTCCTCGCCTCTGCCAGCTCGCGCTGCATCCGGTCCTCTTCTGCATGTGCCTCGGCGTCGGAGACCATGCTCTGGATGTCCTCGTCGGAGAGGCCGGAGCCGGATTTGATCTCGATTTTCTGCTCTTTGCCAGTGCCTTTGTCTTTGGCGGTGACGTTGATGATGCCGTTGGCGTCGATGTCGAAGGTGACCTCGATCTGGGGGATGCCGCGCGGCGCCGGCGGGATGCCGGTGAGCTGGAATTTGCCCAGGCTCTTGTTGCCCGCGGCCATCTCGCGCTCGCCCTGGAGGACGTGGATCTCGACCGAGGGCTGGTTGTCCTCGGCGGTCGAGAAGACCTCCGACTTCTTCGTCGGGATCGTCGTGTTGCGCTCGATCAGCTTCGTCATCACGCCGCCTTGGGTCTCGATCCCCAGCGTCAGCGGGGTCACGTCCAGCAGCAGCACGTCCTTGACGTCGCCGGCCAGCACGCCCGCCTGGATCGCGGCGCCGACGGCGACCACCTCGTCCGGGTTGACGCCCTGGTGCGGCTCCTTGCCGGTCAGCTCTTTGACCTTGTCGCGCACGGCCGGCATCCGGGTCATGCCGCCGACGAGGACGACGTGGTCGACCTCGGTGTCGGCGTCTTTCAGCGCCTGTTTCACCGGCCCGACCACGCGGTCGAGCAGATCGCCGGTCAGCTCGTTCAGCTTCGAGCGGGTCAGCTTCAGGTCGAGGTGCTTCGGCTGCCCCTCGACCGCAGTGATGAAGGGCAGGTTGATCTGCGTCTCCTGGGTCGAGGAGAGCTCGATCTTCGCCTTCTCCGCGGCCTCGTAGAGGCGCTGCAGCGAGTTTTTGTCCTGGGAGAGGTCGACGCCCTGGTCGCGTTTGAACTCAGCGACCAGCCACTCGACGATGGCTTTGTCCCAGTTGTCGCCGCCGAGGTGGTTGTCGCCGGCGGTCGCTTTCACCTCGAAGACGCCGTCGCCGATTTCCAGCACCGAGACGTCGAAGGTGCCGCCGCCGAGGTCGAAGACGAGGATCGCGTGGTCGGACTCCTCTTTGTCGAGTCCGTAGGCGAGCGAGGCGGCGGTCGGCTCGTTGATGATCCGCTTGACGTCGAGGCCGGCGATCTTGCCGGCGTCCTTGGTCGCCTGGCGCTGGTCGTCGTTGAAGTAGGCGGGGACGGTGATGACGGCGCTGTCGACCGCTTCGCCGAGCTTCGCTTCGGCGTCGGCTTTCAGCTTCTGCAGGATCATCGCGCTGATCTCCGGCGGGCTGTACTGCTTGCCGCGCGCCTCGACGCGCACGTCGCCGTTGGGGCCGGCCGCGACCTGGTAGGGGACGATCGTCTCCTCCTCTTTGACTTCCGACTCCTTGCGGCCCATGAACCGCTTGATCGAGAAGATCGTGTTCTCCGGGTTCATCACCGCCTGCCGTTTGGCGACGGTGCCGACGAGGCGCTCGCCGCTCTCGGTGAACGCGACGACCGACGGGGTGGTGCGCCCGCCCTC
>JBQCIG010000143.1:0-4820 GCA_051953975.1 Solirubrobacterales bacterium
TACGGCTCCTTCACCGCCGTGCACCCGCTCGACCTGACCGTGCCGCAGGGCTCCTTCTTCGCCCTGCTCGGCGCATCGGGCTGCGGCAAGACCACCACCCTGCGCATGATCGCCGGCCTGGAGGAACCTTCCTGCGGCACCGTGCACCTCGGCGACCAGGACGTGACCCACCTGCCGCCGTACAAGCGGCCGGTCAACACGGTCTTCCAGTCGTACGCCCTCTTCCCGCACATGACCGTGCGGGAGAACGTCGAGTACGGCCTGCGCGTGAAGAAGGTGGCGAAGGCCGCGCGGCGGCTGAAGGCGCAGGAGGCGCTCGCGATGGTGCGCCTCGAGGGCTACGGCGACCGCAAGCCGAACGAGCTCTCCGGCGGCCAGCGGCAGCGGGTCGCCCTGGCGCGGGCGATCGTCAACCGGCCGCGGGTGCTGCTCCTCGACGAGCCGCTCGGCGCCCTCGACCTGAAGCTGCGCGAGCAGATGCAGACCGAGCTGAAGACGATCCAAGGCGAGGTCGGGATCACCTTCGTCTACGTCACCCACGACCAGGACGAGGCGCTGACGATGAGCGACCGCATCGCCGTCTTCAACGCAGGCCGAATCGAGCAGGTGAGCCCGCCGCTGGAGCTCTACGAGCACCCGGCGAACGAGTTCGTTGCCGGCTTCGTCGGCGTCTCCAACCTGATCGAGCGCGAGGGCCGGCGGATGACGATCCGACCGGAGAAGATCGATCTGCTCGAGCCCGGCGCCCCGAGCGACGGCCTACAGACCGAGACCGGTCGCGTCGTCGACGTCGCCTACGCCGGCATGGTCACCCGCTTCACGGTTCAGCTGGAGACCGGGGAGAAGCTCCAGCTGGTCAGGCAAAACGTGGAGGGCGTGTCCGCGGGCGCGCTGCCTACGGAGGGAAACGAGGTCCTCATCGGCTGGCGGCCAGATCACTTGGCCCCCCTCGGCGAGGAGTCAACTAAACAGGAGGTTGCACAATGAGGAGAGGGAACGCCCACCCTGCCAGGACGGCGTGGCTCGTCGTCGCCGGCCTGGTCGTGTTCATGCTCGTGCTCGCCGGCTGCGGCGGCGGGAGCAGCACCAGTGGCGGCGGGGGCGGGGGCGGTGAAGAACTGCAGCAGCTCGGCAAGGGCGAGGGCGAACTCAACCTGATCTCCTGGGCGGGCTACGTCGAATCCGGGGGAGGGGAAAACCCGGACTGGGTGACCCCGTTCGAAAATAAGACCGGCTGCAAGGTCCACAACAAGGTGGCCGGCACCTCCGACGAAATGGTGAAACTGATGGAGACCGAGCAGTACGACGGCGTCTCCGCCTCGGGCAACGCGACGGCGCGGCTCTGGGCGGCCCACGAAGTCGCTCCCGTCAACACGGCGCTGGTCCCCAACTACAAGACGGTCTTCAGCGACCTCAAAGAACAGCCGTACAACACCTTCGAAGGCGTTCCCTACGGGATCCCGCACGGGCGTGGCGCCAACCTGCTGATGTGGAACTCCGACAAGGTGAAGCCGGCCCCGGATTCCTGGGAAGTGACGATGAACCCGAAGGTCGCGGCCAAGTACAAGGGCCACATCAGCCAGTACGACGACCCGATGTCGATCGCCGAAGCGGCGGTCTACCTGAAGGCCCACGAACCGAAGCTCGGGATCGAAAACCCCTACGAGCTGAACGAAGAACAGTTCGAAGCCGCGGTCAACCTGATGAAGGAACAGGCGCCGAACGTGGGCGAATACTGGAGCAGCGCCGAACAGCAGATCGAAGGGTTCGCCAACGGCTCCAACCAGGTCGGCACCACCTGGCAGTACCAGTACTTCGCCCTCAAAGGCGAAGGAGAACCGGTCGCGGCGAGCCCCGCCAGCCAGGGCTTCCTGCCCAAGGAGGGGGCGACGGGCTGGTCGGACACCTGGATGATCAGCTCCCACGCCAAGCACCCCAACTGCATGTACATGTGGATGAACTGGATCATCAGCCCCAAAGTCAACGCCGAAGTGGCCGAATGGTTCGGCGAGGCGCCGGCGCAGGAACTGGCCTGCGAACACACCGAAAACCCCAATTTCTGCAGCGAATACCACGCTGAAGAACCGGCCTTCTGGAAACGGGTCTACTACTGGGAGACGCCGCTGGCCGAATGCGAAGAAGGCGGTCCGAACGAATGCATGGACTACAACGACTGGGTCCGCGCCTGGACCGAAATCAAAGGCTAGGCGCTTAGCCGCAGGGTGCGATGGCGACCGAAGCAGTCGCAGTGAGGAGGTCGGCGGGTCGCAGGCTCGCCGGCCTCTTCTACGGCCGGCCTCGATTGCAGGTCGGGTCGCTTTTGGCGGCCCCGATGGCATGGCTGGTGATCCTCTACCTGGGTTCGCTGGTCGTCTTGCTGATCACGGCGTTCTGGACGGTCGATCCGCTCAGCGGCACCGTGATCAAGGAATTCAGCCTCGAAAACTTCGAAGAACTGGTCACCGTCCCGGTCTACCGCGAGATCGTCTGGCGCACCGTCCGCACCGCGGTCCTCGTCACCCTCGCCGACGCGCTCATCGCCTTCCCGATCGCCTTCTATATGGCGAAGGTGGCTGGGCGAAAGACCAAGGCGCTGCTCGTGGTCGCCGTCCTGATGCCGCTCTGGGCGAGCTACCTGGTCAAGATAATCGCCTGGCGAGCGATGCTCGCCGAACACGGCGTCGTCAACTGGGCGCTGAACCCGCTGGGCCTGCACGGGCCGGGGCAGGGGGTGACCGCGGTCTGGTTGGTGATGAGCTACCTCTGGCTGCCTTACATGATCCTGCCGATCTTCGCCGGGCTCGAACGGATTCCCGACTCGCTGATCAGCGCCTCCGAGGACCTCGGCGCCCATCCCTTCACGACCTTCCGCCGGGTGATCCTGCCGCTCTCCTTCCCCGCCGTCGTCGCCGGCTCGATCTTCACCTTCTCCCTCACCCTCGGCGACTACATCGCGCCGAAACTGGTTTCCAACGAACAGTTCATCGGCACCTCGATCTTCGACTCGATCACCAACAACCAGCCGTTCGCGGCGGCATTTGCCTTGGTGCCGATCGTCGTCGTCATCGCCTACCTCGGCGTCGCCCGCAAGCTCGGCGCCTTCGAACACGTCTGATGCGACTCTCACGGCGGGCCAAGATCCTCTTGCGAGCGGCGGTCGCGCTGGCACTCGCCTTCATCTACATCCCACTGCTAGTGATCGCGGTCGAGGCCTTCAACGCGAGCCGGATCCTCAAATGGCCGCCCCCCGGCTTCACCGCCAGCTGGTTCGGCCAGGCCTTCGAAAGCGAAAGCGTCCGCGAAGCGTTCCTCACCTCGATCGAGGCCGGGATGGTGGCGATGCTGATCGCCATCGTCCTCGGCACCCTGATCGCCCTCGCCGTCGGCCGGCGCCGCTTCTTCGGCCGCGACACGATCTCCTTCCTCGTCGTCCTCCCGATCGCGCTGCCCGGGATCGTCACCGGCGTCGCCCTCTCCAACACCTTCACCCAGGTGCTCGGCGTCAGCCTCGCCCTCTGGACCGTGATCGTCGGCCACGCGACCTTCTGCGTAGTCGTCGTCTACAACAACGTGGTCGCCCGCCTGCGCCGCACCTCGGGGTCCTTCGAGGAGGCCTCCGCCGACCTCGGCGCCGACAGCTGGCAGACCTTCCGCTTCGTCACCTTCCCCAGCCTGCGCAGCGCCCTCGGCGCCGGCGCCCTGCTCGCCTTCGCCCTCTCCTTCGACGAGATCATCGTCACCACCTTCACGATCGGCGCCGGCGAAGAAACGGTCCCGATCTGGATCTTCCGCAACCTCTTCCGTCCCAAGGAGCTGCCGGTCGTGCCGGCCGTCGCGGTGATCCTGATCCTGCTCTCGATCATCCCGGTCTACCTGGCCCACCGGCTCTCCAGCGACGAGGGCCTCAGCCGCAGCGGCGGCGGAGCCGCTCCCGCCCCGAGCGCACTCGCCGAGGCGGAGGCGACCGCCGCCCACTGACCTGGGTCAGCGCTTGGAGACGTGGAAGCAGGCCACGTCGTACTGCGACTTTTCGCTGTAGTGCTGGCCTCCCTTGCCGCCTTCTTCGCTGTTGATTTCGGGCTCGTTGAACGGGGAGCCGGGCGAGGAAGACGAGTGGCCGGGGACGGTGCCCCCTTCCGCCTCGATTTCCTGACACGACTGGCTGGGCGGGCCTTGGCCTGCCGGGTTTCCGCTTCCGGCAAGCGCGACCGGGGACAAGACACCGAGGACGAGCACGCTGAGGATGGCTGCAAGCAGCAACCGTCTCATGGCGTTCTCCTTTCTGGTGCCGGCAATCAGCCGGTTACCAGGGCTACGTCGCCCGGATCGGGCAGGTTCAAACCTAAAGAGCCCGTCTCTAAAGCGGGATGTTGCCGTGCTTGCGCTTCGGCTGGTCGACGCGCTTGCTCTGCAGCATCCGCAGGGCCCGGATCAGCTTCGGGCGGGTCTGGCGGGGCTCGATCACGTCGTCGATGTAGCCGCGCTCCGCCGCCGAGTAGGGGTTGGCGAAGTGGGCCTTGTAGTCGTCGATCAGTTTCTGGCGGCGCTCGTCGGGGGTCGGCGAGTTGGCGATGTCTTTGCGGTAGATGATGTTGACGGCGCCCTCGGGGCCCATCACCGCGACCTCCGCCGTCGGCCAGGCGACGTTGTAGTCGGCCAGCATGTGCTTGGAGTTCATCACGTCGTAGGCGCCGCCGTAGGCCTTGCGGGTGACGACGGTGAGCTTTGGCACGGTCGCCTCGGTGAAGGCGTAGAGGAGCTTGGCGCCGTGGCGGATGATCCCGTTCCACTCCTGGTCGGTGCCCGGGAGGAAGCCAGGG
>JBQCIG010000144.1:0-13345 GCA_051953975.1 Solirubrobacterales bacterium
TATCGCATTCGCAAAATCAAACCCCCGGCCCCCGCCAAGCGCTCCCCGCGGGCGCACTCCCACCCCCTCCTCTGCCTGGGGGGGGGGTGCGTGTGCGCCCGTCAAGGCGGCCGCGGCGGTCGGGACCTGGCCCGACGCAACCTCGTGGACACGGCTTGCCGCTTCCACCATTCCCCCAGCCCCACCTTGCTCACGAAGCGCCCGCTCCGTGCTCAGGAGCTCGAACTCGCCAACCCCCTGCTGGCGCAGGATCTCGACCGCCGCGCTCACTCCCCCACGCCGAAAGACAACGGTGCGCCCGGCGTCGCGCCAGGTGAAGTCGCCCGTCAACCCTGGGCTTTGACCCGGGGATTGACCACCGGGCGCAGCCTCGGTTCGACCTCGTCCCGCAGGTGCTCGAAGTCCGGCGGCAGCGAGAGCTTCTCGCCGAGGTGCTCGAGCGGCTCGTCGACGGTGAAGCCCGGACCGAGGGTGGCGATCTCGAACAGCACCCCGCTCGGCTCGCGGAAGTAGATCGAGCGGAAGTAGAAGCGGTCGATCTCGGGAGTCGGCTGGGCGCCGCCGGCGATCGCCTTTTCCCGCCACTGCATGTGCTCGTCCGGCAGCGAGGCCCAGGCGACGTGGTGGACGCTGCCCGCGCCCTGCAAGCCGCGCTCCGGCGGAGCCTCGTCGTAGAAGTAGAGGCCGCCGCGCTGCTCACCGCGCGCCTCCCAAGCGCCGTCCCCGTCGAGCCGCTCGAACTCGAGCGACTCCAGCAACCCGCTGCTCGCCGCCGGTGCAGTCGTGTAGGCGCGCACCGCGTGGAATCCCCGCAGGGCCATCTCGGCGGGGACCTCCGGGTGGTCGGCAATCAGCGGCGCGTCGGACACCTCGACCACGGCAAGCTCGTGCTCCAGCCCCTCCGGGTCGGCGAAGACCAGGCTCTCCCCCTCGCGCCGCGACTCGGTCTCGTGCGCGTCCAGCCGTCCCTCCCAGAAGTCGAGGGCATCGCCCGAAGCGACCCGCCAGACGATCCGGTGCACCATCCCCGCTCCGGCCCGTCCCAGCGGCGCCCCCGGGTACTCGAAGAAGGTGAGGTCGGAACCCGCGTCCCCCTGCTCATCAGCGAAGAAGAGGTGGTAGACGGTCGGGTTGTCCTGGTTGACGGTTTTCTTGACCAGCCGGAGGCCCAGGACGCCGACGTAGAAGTCGACGTTGTGCTGGGCGTTCTCGGTGATCGCGGTGATGTGGTGAATGCCCTCTAGCTTCATTGCTCACGTATACCATCCGGCAATGAGCCGCGGACGCCGTCGTACGGTCAGGGCCCTCATCGTCCTCGGCTCGGTCCTCGCCTTTCTCAGCGTCTTTGCGATCTGGATCGAGCGCCAGGCGCTCAACACGAACGACTGGGTCGAAACCAGCGGCAAGCTCCTGCAGAACGCGAAGATCCGCGAAGCGGTTGGCAACTACCTGGTCGACCAGCTCTACGAAAACGTCAACGTCCGCAAGGAACTGGAAGGGATCCTCCCCGGCGAAGTCAAGGAACTAGCCGGCCCGGCGGCCGGCGGCCTGCGTCAGGTCGCTGGCCAGGGCGCCGAAAAGGTGCTCGAAACCTCGACCGCCCAGGAACTGTGGGAAGAGGCGAACCGGACCGCCCACGAACAGCTGCTGGCAGTCCTGGAAAACAAGCAGGAAGCAGTGGAAACCGAAGAAGGGAACGTCACCCTCAACCTCGGCAGCCTCCTCACCAACCTCGCCAACCAGGTCGGAATCGGCGAAGACCTGGCCGAAAAGCTCCCCCCCGACGCCGGCCAGATCCACATCCTCAAGTCGGATCAGCTGAAGACGGCGCAGAACATCGCGGTCGCCGTCAAGGGCCTGGCGTTGCTGCTCTCAATCCTCACCTTCGTCTGCTTCGGCGCCGCGATCTACCTCTCGCGCGACGGCCGCTGGGTCACCGTCCTGCTCAGCGGCGTCGGCCTGATCGCCGCCGGCTTTGCCGCGCTCGTCTTCCGGCACGTGGCCGGCGGGATCGTCGTCGGGCAGCTGGTGAAGAACGACAACATCAAGCCCGCCGGCGAAGCCGCCTGGTCGATAGGCACCTCCTTGATGATCAGCATCGCCACCACCGTGATCGTCGTCGGCGTCCTCTTCGCCGCCGCCGGCTGGCTCTCCTCACCGAGCACCGGTGCCCGCACCATCCGCCGCTACATGGCGCCAACCCTGCGCCTGCACGCCGCCTTCGTCTACATCGCCCTCGCGATCGTGGTCTGCATCTACTTCCTCAGCGCCCCGACTCAGGGGCTGCGCTCCTTCCTCACCACCCTGATCGTCGCCGGCATGGCCGCCTTCGGGATCCACGAGCTGCGCAAGCAGACCGAGGAGGAGTTCCCGGAGGCGACCTACGCGGGGACCTTCGGCCGCACCCGGGACAAAGTCGTCAGCGCGGTGCGGGACGCGAACATCCCCGAGAAGATGGGCGAGCAGGCGTCGAAGCTGCGCCTGCCCGAGATGCGCCGCCCCCGCGGGCCAGGGGACCAAGCCGAGGCACCGACCGCGACGCTTCCGGTCAGCGAGGACGACGCCCGCCTGCAACGCCTCGAAAAACTCGGTGAGCTGCGCGACAGGGGCATCCTCACCGACGAGGAGTTCGCCGCCGAGAAGACCCGGCTCCTCGGCGGCGACTCGGACTCCTGAGCAGCGGCCTTCAGCGTTTCGCGTAGTCGCCGATCTCGCCGAAGTCGACCATCACGCAGGCCTCCGACCCCGTGACCTCGGCGTCGTGCCCGGGCGGGATCGCGACCACGTCACCCGCGCTCACTTCGATCTGCTGGCCATCGTCCATGTAGACCCGCATGCTGCCGGAGAGGACGTAGGCGAAATGAGCGACCTGACACGAGTCGGTGCCCGCGATCGGCTTCACGTTCTCCGACCACTTCCAGCCGGGCTCGAAGGTGCCGTAACCGACGGAGTGACCGGCGAGTTCCACCACCTTTGCCTGGCCCTTTCCCTCGAACTGACGGGTTTCGTCAGGTGATTCGAAGTTCTTCACTTCTGCGGCCATTGGGACTCCTTCCCGAGTGAGCCCTGCCCGAACTCGAGCCTACACCCGCCCTAGGGGCGTGTCGACCGCCTGAGATGGGGCCGGGAGCGCGCACGCTCCCGGCCCCCCGTCAGCTGTCGTCGGCTACTTGCCGAGCTTGATCCGGACCCGCGCGCCGGGGCTGAGGACCTTGCCCGGCTTCGGGGCCTGCTTGAGCACCTTGCCGACCAGCTTCGGCTTCGGCGCGTGGACTTTCTTCACGTGGCCGAGCTTGCAGCCCCGGCGATTCAGCAACCGCTTCGCCGACTTCAGACTCTTGCCCTTGATCGACGGGACCACGCACGCCAGGTAGACGTAGTCGTCGAAGCGGGTGTTGGCGTTCTTGCCGGCGATGGTCTTGACGGCGACGTCGACTTTGCCGGGCCGCGGGCCGCGCGGGGTGGTGGCGGTGATTTCGGTGTCGGAGTCGACGGTGAAGCTCGCCGCCGGCGTCGAGCCGAATTCGACCGCCGAGGCGCCGCTGAGGTTCTTGCCGGTGATCGTCACCACGTCGCCGCCGGCGATCGAGCCGGAGGGCGGCGAGACCAGGGTCACTTCCGGCGCCGGCTGGACTTCGGCACTGAGCTCGATCTCTTCGCCGGGGAAGGATTTGCTGGGGGCGACGACGGAGCCGTCGAACGGAGTCGGGAAGATCGACGCGTAGCTGGCGCCGGATTCGGCCTTGATCCCGATTTCGTCTTCGGCGCTGGTCGGGTCGATCCCGATCAGATCGCCGGCCTGGATCTTCAGGTTCGTTTCGAAGGTTTGCAGCCCCAGGCCGCTGGGGGTCACGCCTTGGCTCTTCCCCGCCGCTTCGTACGCGCCTTTGCCGTTGGGGTGGAGCACCCGCAGATAGAAGGGGCCGCCTTTGGCGCCCTGCACCCGCCAGCGGATGATCGCGCCGCTGACCGGCGAGGAGAGGTTCGCCCCGGGCTCCGGCAGCGCCGTGTTGAAGAGCGTCTGCACCCGTTCGAATTTCTGGGACGTGAAGCCTTCCGGCAGGACGCTGCCGATGCTGATCACCGATGCCTGGGCGGCTACCGCCCCGACCAGCATCCAGGCCGCCGCCACGCCGACGGCCAGGGAAAATCGAATCCCCCGCTTTTGCCGCATTTCGAATTGCCTCCTTGGGTTCTTGCCCGGCCCTGCGCCAGACACCGCCCGCTGAAAACGGGAAGCAAACAGAAAGTTGCGGTGATGAAAAAGCCCGCCGCCGGAATCGAACCGGCAACCTCCTCATTACAAATGAGGTGCTCTCCCAGGTTGAGCTAGGCGGGCGTGGTGGCGATGATGTCCGGAATGGACGTGACGTTCAGATTCCTGGAGCCCGATGAGGGAAGCGTGTTGTCGGGCGTGATTGAATCTGCATACGGCACATCTTACGACGTGCGGTGGGTCTATGACCCGGAGGAGGTCGCTGCCCGGATTCGTGCCGGCACCTACGTCTCCTGCATCGCAGAAAGCCCTGCAGGGGAGCTGCTTTGCCATCTCGGGATGAGCCTGGCGGCAGCCGGCGATGCGGTCGGTCATTCGGGGCAGGCGGTGACGCTTCCCGCCGCCCGCGGCCAGCACCTCTTCACCCGCACTAAGCGCTACCTGATGGACTGGGCGCGCGAGCGCGGATTGGCCGGCATGTACAGCGAGGCAACCGCGGCCCACCCCTACAGCCAGAAGGCCAACATCGAGCTGGGGGCGCACGAGACCGGCTTCCTGCTCGGCTGGATCCCGGCTTCGGTCTCAAACGACGCCGCGGCCGAGCGGCGCGGGCGCCAGTCGGCGGCGCTGCTCTACACGAAGCTGAACGACGGCCACGAGCGCAAGGCCTACGCGCCGGAGCGCCACCGCGAGATCGTCGGGCAGACGATCGAGCTCTGCCGGTTGCGGGGGACGCTCGCCGACCCGCCCCCGGACTGCGAGCTGGCGGAGCGAAGCGAGCTCCACGTCGAGATCGACGGGGACCACAACCTGGCCCTGATCACGGTCCACATCCCCGGCGCCGACCTGGAGGAGGCGGTGGGTGCCGAGCGCCACCACCTCTTCCACCATGCCTGCCTCGACGCCGTCTACGTCGACCTGCCGCTCGAGCGGCCGGCGACCGCCCTGGTCGCCGACCACCTCGAGCGGCTGGGCGTCTCCTACGCGGGGATCTTCCCCAACCACCACTGCAACGGGGACGTGCTGCGGATGCAGTCGCTGCACCGGGTCCGGGTCAAGGCCGACGACGTTGCCGTCGCCTCGGACCACGGGCGCGAGCTGCTCGCGTATGTCCTCGCAGATCTGCCGCCGGCGCAGATCGCCTAGCTAGACAGCCACCTCGCGACTGGCGAGGTGGGCGCCGACCTTGCGCTTGACCCGCTGCAGGGCGTTGTCAACCGTCTTCGTGTCGCACTCCAGCCGCTCGGCGATCACCTCGTAGGAGTGGCCGTCGAGATAGAGCGAGAGCACCCGGCTCTCGAGGTCCGAGAGGACGCCGGAGACGCCGGAGAGGCAGGAGACGAGGCTCTCCAGCTCTTCGGTCGCGATCACCTGGTTGACCGGGTCGTGGACGCTCGGGCCCGGCAGGATCTCGTCGAGGGTGGTCTCCGAGTCGCCGGCCGCGGCGGGGGTCTGGCTGAAGGAGACGTACTGGTTGAGCGGGGTGTGCTTGTTGCGGGTCGCAGTCTTTACCGCGGTGATGATCTGACGGGTGATGCAGAGCTCGGCGAAATTGCGGAAGCTCGACTCGCGGTCGGTGCGGTAGTCGCGGATCGCCTTGTAGAGGCCGAGCAGGCCCTCCTGGATCAGGTCATCGGCCTCCCCTCCGAGGAGGAAGTAGGACGAGGCCTTGAGCCGGACGAAACCACGGTAGCGCCGCACGATCATGTCGTAGGCGTCGGTGCGGCCGTCCTTGGCAAGGGCGACCAGGTAATGATCATCAAGCTCAGCTTGAGGGTTAGCGCTGGGGATGCGACCGGTGCCCACAGCGACCGGTAGCGGCAATTCCTGCGTAGGCGTAGATAGTGCCACAGATCCTTCTCCTTGACTGAAGGGTCGTGGCGCCGCTACCTCCCCTAGGCGCCCTGTATTCAACCGGGCTTACCTCAACCTGAGGTTCACCCTTATTGAGGCGGTAGTTTACGGGTGCGCGGTGTTCTGTCAACCCCAAATTGCGAAAAATGCAACCGCCGTTGCATTTGCTGGGGTTCAGCCGCGCTGACGCAGGGACTCGAAGAGGAGCGCCGTACCGGCGGCGGAGACGTTCAAGGACTCGACCTTCCCCCGCTGCGGCAGGGCGAGGAGCCCATCGCAGGAAGCGGCGACACGGGGGCGAAGGCCCTTGCCCTCGCCACCCAGAACGATCACGGTGGGGCCGGTGAGGTCGACTTGCCAGGGAGCTTGCTCCGCCTCGGCGTCGGCGCCCCAGATCCAGAAGCCGGCCTCCTTCGCTTCGGTCAGCCAGTCGGCGAGGTTGCGGACGTGGGCGACCTCGATGTGCTCGACCGCTCCCGCCGAGGCCTTGCAGGTGGCGGGCGTGATCGCCGCGGCGCGCCGCTCCGGGATCACCACCCCGGCGGCGCCGGCGAACTCGGCCGAGCGGCAGACGGCGCCGAGGTTGCGCGGGTCCTGCACCTGGTCGAGGGCGACCAGCAGCGCGCCCTCGCGCCTCAGCAGCGCCGCCGGGTCCCCGTATGGGTAGGGGTCAACCTCCGCCACCACCCCCTGGTGGTCGGGCGAATCGCAGAGCCGCTCCAGCTCCTCCGCCGAGGTCTCAGGCGCCCGCCAGACGCGATGAACCCGCCGCCTCCCCCGCTCCGCCTCGGCGACGGGGCGACGGCCGTAGATGAACTGATTCGCCATCGGGTGATTCTCGCGACTCAGCTCTTCGGAACCAGCGACGGTCCCTCGGCCGAATCCCGGACCGTCCACCCCAACTCGGCGAGCCGGTCCCGAATCTCGTCCGCCCGCTGAAAGTCCTTCGCCGCCCGAGCCTCCTCCCGCTCCGCCATCAGCTTTTTGGCTTCAGGGTCGGCCTCATCTCCCTTATCTGACTTGGTAAGGGAGATGAGGCCGACCAAGTCGAGCATTTCCGACAGCACCACAGCAGCTGCCCCTCTATCGACCTCGCCACGGTTCGCTTCAGCTACTAACTCGAACACCTCGGCAAGCGCCTTCGGCGTGTTGAAATCGTCAGCAAGCGCGTCCCTGAAAGCCGCTGATCGGGAGCCTGGGGAGGTCCCGGAGGAGCCTCCCCCACTTTGCGACGGAGGGTCCTCCCCAGGCTCCCCCCCACCAACCGCGTTCTCTCGAAAGAAGTTCCTAAGCCGCTCGACCCTGGCAACGGATTCGTCCATCTGCTCAGGGCCAAAGGCAAGCGGCTGCCGGTAGTGCCCCGAGATCAAGTAGGCGACCACGGCCTCGCGCCCATAACGATCGAGCGCCTCCGAGAGCTGGAAGATGTTCCCCTCCGACTTCGACATCTTCGCCGCGTCGGTCTCGATCATCCCGTTGTGCATCCAGAGCCGGGCGAAGGGGCGGCCGGCGCCCTCGGACTGGGCGATCTCGTTCTCGTGGTGGGGGAAGACGAGGTCGGAGCCGCCGCCGTGGATAGCGAAACTGGCGCCCAGCTCCTGCTCGGCCATCACCGAGCACTCGATGTGCCAGGCGGGGCGGCCGGGGCCCCAGGGCGAGTCCCACTTGGTGTCCTCGTCGGGCTTGTGCGCCTTCCAGAGGGCGAAGTCGAGGCGGTCCTCCTTCAGCGAGGCCGAGCCGGCGTCCTCTCCCTGGTCCATGTCCTCGGGTCGGCGGTTGGAGAGCTTGCCGTAGGCATCGAAGCTGCGGACGCGGAAATAGACGTCGCCGCCGGACTCGTAGGCGTGGCCGGAATCGACCAGCTCGGCGATCAGCGCGACGATCCCCGCCACGGTCTCGCTCGCCAGCGGCTCCGAATCCGGCCGCCCGAGGCCGAGCCGGTCGGTGTCCTCGAAGTAGGCGGCGGTCATCGCCGCCGCGAACTCGGCCGAGTCCTTCCCCGCCTCCCGCGCGGCGACGTAGATCTTGTCGTTGATGTCGGTGACGTTGACGACCAGCTTCGGCCGGTAGCCCTCGGAGCGGAGGAAGCGGGCGAAGAGCGAGAAGACCACGAACGGCCGCGCGTTGCCGATGTGGATGCGGCTGTAGACCGTCGGCCCGCAGGCGTAGATGCCCACCTCTTCCGAGTCGAGCGTGCGCAACTCGCCCGAGAGCGTGTCTCTGATCCTCACCTGCCGCATTGCGCAGGCGAGGTTAGATCAAAAAGTGCGGTAGCCGGCGGTCGATGCCTTGGACTCGTTGCGGAGCCAGGCGGGGGCAACCTCATCGGCCGCCGCCTCGGCCTCGCGCCGGGCCTTGTTGACGCTGGCCTTGATCTCGTCCTCGGTCGCCTCGCGGACGCGCTCCTCACGCCGCTGCGCCTGCACGCGGATCCGGTCGGACTCGATCCGGATCTGGTCCTCGGCCCGCTTCCGCGCCGCCTCCTCGGCCTCGCGCTCGACCTTCGCCAGCAGCCGCTGGACGCTTTCCTCGGCCTCGCGCCGCACCTCCTCGGTGCCCTCCATCACCCGCCGCTCGATCTCGGTCTCCAGCCGCACCGCCGCCTCGTGCGAGCGCTCGGCGGCGGCTTCGGCATCGGCCGCCCGCTGCTCGGCGGCGGCGATGCGGCGATCGGCCTCGGCCTGGATCTGCCGGCGCGCCTCCTCGAGCTTGCGCTCGAACTCCTCCGCGGCCGCCTTGCGAGCGTCCTCGACGGCGTTCTCGGCCGCGGCCCTCGCCACCGTGACCTCCTTTTCGGCTTCTGCCTTTGCCTCGGCCGCCGTCCGCTCGGCCTCCGAGCGCGCCTTCGCGGTCCTGGCGACGATCTCCTCGCGTTCGGCCTGGGCACGCCGCTGCAGCTCCTCGAAGGACTTCTCGGCGCGGTCGCGCGCGGCCTCGGCGGCGGCGGCCCGGGAATCGGCTTCGCTGCGCGCCCGGCGCTCGGCGGCGATCCGCTCGCGCCCCTCGGCGGCGACCTTCTGCAGCGTCAGCATCGCCCGCTCCTTGACCTGGTCCTTGACCTCGTCGGCGCGCTTCTCAGCCTCGGCAACCCGAGCCTCGCTCACCCGCACCCACTCGAGCGCCTGGTCGGCCACGCCACGCATCGCGCGAGTCGCCTCGCCCACCTGCTGCAGCTGCCTAGCCGGGTCGCTCATTCCCGAGAAACCTACTATCGACACCGGAGGCGTAGCTCTCCCAGCTTCCCCCCAAAGGTCCCAATTTGCGAACCCTAAGCGGAGGCTTGCTCGTGGCGAGCGCGAAGGTCCTTCTTCAAGACCTTCCCGGTGGCATTCCGCGGCAGCTCGTCGAGGAACTCGACCTCGCGCGGCGCCTTGTAAGAAGCGAGGTGGGCCTTGACATGGGCAGTCAGATCCCCCGCGTCGACCTCGGCTCCGGGACGGACGACGACGAACGCCTTCAGCCGCTGGCCGAACTGCTCGTCCTCGACCCCGATCACCGCCACCTCCTCGACCGCCTCGTGGTCGGCGAGCAGGTCCTCGACCTCGCGCGGGAAGACGTTCTCGCCGCCGGAGACGATCATCTCGTCGTCGCGACCGTCGATGAAGAGGCGCCCTTCGGAGTCGATGTGGCCGACGTCGCCGCTGGAGTAGAGGCCGTCGATCACCTCCTTGCCGCCGCCGCCGGTGTAGCCCTCGAAGGCCATTTCGTTGCCGACGAAGATGCGGCCGACCTCTCCCTGCGGCACCTCCTTGCCGTGCTCGTCGTAGAGGCAGATCTTGGTCCCGCGCGGCGGTTTGCCGGCGGTGCCGGGGGCGGCGCGCAGGTCCTCCGGCGTGGCGACGGTCGCGTAGGCGACCTCGGTCGAGCCGTAGAGGTTGTAGACGTTGTCGCCGAAGCGGTCCATCCACTCGATCGCCAGCTCGCCCGGCAGCGCCGAGCCCGAGAGCGAGGTGATCTTCAGCGAGGGCAGGCTGTAGCGGTCCAGCACCTCGTCGGGCAGGGAGAGGATGCGCTGGATCATCACCGGCACCGCCGCCAGCACGTCGGCGCGGCTCTGCTCGACCGCCTGCAGCGTCCCCTCCGGGTCGAAGCGGCGGCGCAGCACCATCGTCGAGGCGGTCGGCAGGCTCATCACGAAGTGGAAGAAGCCCCAGGAGTGGAAGAGCGGCGCCGCGATCATCATCGTCATCCGGCTGCGGAAGGGGATCTTGTCGATCAGCGAGGCGAGAGCCAGCAGGCCGTCGGGGCTGGAGCGCTGGGCGCCCTTCGGGGTGCCGGTGGTGCCGGAGGTGAGGATCACGAAGCGCGGTTTGTCGGGCGGCGGCTTGTGGTCGGACTCCTCGCCGGCCTCGATCAGGCCCTCGAGCGTGGTCCCGGAAGGCTCGCCGTCGCACCAGGCGACGACCCGCTCGACCGACTCGTCGACCCCGGCGAGCAGATCGTCGAACTCTTCGTCGTAGACGAGCACCTTTGGGCCCTCGCGCCGGGTCACCTCGGCCAGCTGCGGGCCGGCGAACATCGTGTTCAGGTAGAGCGCGCTGGCGCCGAGCTTGGCGGCGGCGAGGGTGGTCTCGATGAAGCCGCGGTGGTTGCGGCACATGATCCCGACGCCGTCGCCGTGGCCGATCCCCATCGCCGCCAGCGAGTGGGCGAGCGCGTTGGAGCGGCGGTGCAGCCGCTCCCAGCTGAGGGCGCCGCGCTCATCGACGATCGCCAGCTCGTGCGGGTGGTGGATCGCGGCGGTAGTGACGCCGGTCGCCGGCGAGGCGCCCCAGCGCAGGAAGGTACCGCCGATCTTCAGCGCCTTGTCAGGGCGCGTCGGCGCCAGGATCCCGGCCTCGCGCAGCACCTTCGCCTCGAACAGCGAGTCCGAGATCGAGCCGCGCAGGCCGGCCAGGTTCACGCGCGAGTTCGCCATGCCCGCCGGAAGACTATTCGCTCTCGACGCTCGCCACCGCGATGCAGGCGATTCCCTCGCCGCGGCCGATCCAGCCCATGCCCTCGTTGCTGGTCGCCTTGACGCTGACGCGGGCCGAGGTCGCCTCGGCGATCGCCCGCTCCATCTCCGCCTTGTAGGGGCCGAGACGGGGCTGCTCGCAGATCAGGGTGGCGTCGATGTTGACGATCGGGCCGGCGATCGTGCCGACCACGGTGCGTAGGAGGTCGATCGAGTCGGCGCCCTTCCAGGCGGGGTCGTCGTCGGGGAACATCGAGCCAATATCGCCGCCGGCGGCGGCGCCGAGCAGGGCGTCGATCACGGCGTGGGTGAGGACGTCGGCGTCGGAGTGGCCTTCGAGCCCCTGGTCGTGGTCGATCTCGACGCCGCCGAGGACGAGGCGGCGACCGACGGCGAAGCGATGGCTGTCGTAGCCGATCCCGACCATCGTCAGCGGACCCGGCTGCCCAAAGGAGCGAGGCTCCGCTGGCGCCGCTCGAAGACGCATATCTCCTCGATTCCCAGTTCCTCCAGGAACTCGACCGCGCGCGCGTATTCGAAGCCGACCTGTTCGGGCAGGTGGGCGTCGGAGGAGAGGGCGAAGGCGGCGCCGGCCTCGACGCACAGCTCGGCGAACTGGCGCGAGGGGTAGAGCTCGCCGACCGGCTTGCGCAGCCCGGCGGTGGAGACCTCCACCGCGATCCCGCTCTCGGCGATCGCCTCGACGGCGGGCTCGTAGTAGGTGCGCGGGTCGCGGTCCGGCAGCGGCCGGGCGCGCCCCCAGACCTTGACCAGGTCGGGATGGGCGAGGACGTCGTAGAGGCCGGAGCGGGCGCAGGCGGCGAGCGCCTCGAAGTAGCGGCGCCAGATCTCGTCGGCGTCGCCATCGCCCTGCCAGACGTCGAAGCCCTCGTGGTCGACGGCGGCGTCCCCCTCGCCGACGAAGTGGACCGAGCCGACCACGTAGTCGAAGTCGCGAGCGTCCAGCAGCGCCTCGGTCCGCTCCTCGGCGCCGGGGACGTGGTCGCACTCGATCCCCAGCCGCAGCGGCGTGCCGCGGACGAACTCGCAGTAGGCGTCGAGGTCGTCGACGGCGTTTTCGACCCAGAGCGGGTGGCGCCAGAGGTCGAGGGCCTGGCGGAAGCGGTAGACGTGCTCGGAGACGCCGAGCTCCTCGATCCCGGCCGCCTCGGCGGCTGCGAGGTAGCGCTCGACGTTCTCGACCGTGAAGTAGCGCTCGAAGGCGGTGCCGTCCTCGTCCGGGCGCAGGTGCAGGTGGTAGTCGGTCAGCATGGGGCGAGCATAGACTTCGCGCCGAATGGGCCGTCAGCTCCTGCTCCTCCTGCTCGCCTTCGCCGGCGGCGCCGCGGTGGCGCTCCTGCTCGGCGCCAAAAACCTCGGCACCGCCCTGGGCGTGGGCCAGGTCTGCTTCGCACTCGCGCTCGTCTTCGTGCTGATGCGCCGCTAGCGGGTCGCGGCGCGCTCGGCCAGCAGCAGCTCGGCGACGCGCAGGTCGAGCGGCGTCGTCACCTTCAGGTTCTTCTCGGCGACGGGGTGGATCAGGACCCTGCCGCCGGCCGCCTCGACCAGCATCGCCTCGTCGGTCGCCTCCTGCGGCCGCTCGGCCGCCGCCAGCGCCTCCCGCAGCGCCTCGGTGCGGAACACCTGCGGCGTCTGCGCCCGCCACAGCTGCGAGCGGTCCTCAGTGGTTTGAACTTCCAGTGTGAAGTTCGGCACCTCTGAGGTGCTCGAGTTCACACTGGGTTTTCCGACCGCTCGCTTGATCGTGTCGTTGACCGGGGCGGCGGCGATCACACCGGTGGCCTCCTCGTCGGCATCGAGGTCGGCGACGAGCGCTTCGACCAGCTCCGGCGTCAGCAGCGGCCGCGCCGCGTCGTGGATCGCGACGTAGGCCGTCCCCACCGCCTCGAGCGCGTTGGCGACGGACTCGGCGCGGGTGGCGCCGCCGGGGACGACGCCTAGGTCGTGCCCGCCGAGCTCGCCGGCGTGACCCGGCGGGGCGGCGACGACGATCGAGCGCACCGAGTCGCAGGCCCGGAAAGCATCGAGCGACCACTCGAGCATCGGCCTCCCCGCCACCGGCACGAAAGCCTTCGGGCCGCCGGCTCCGAGTCGCTCCCCGGAGCCGGCGGCCGCGATGACTGCGGTTACGGCCGGCTGGTCAGATCGCATCCGGGGGTCCCACGTGCGTGGCTGGCGAGCGCCGGACCGAGGGGGGCAAGGACGCAGGGGCCGGCAAAAAAGGTTGAAATTACGGCCCCCCCAGACCCCCCACCCCCAAAATACCCCCCCCCCCCACCCCTGCGTGGGTCCACCCG
>JBQCIG010000145.1:0-23182 GCA_051953975.1 Solirubrobacterales bacterium
AACGACGCACTCTAGGGGGTGATCGCTGGCGTGTGGGGGCCGTGCGGGTTGGTGAGCGCCGCCGCGGCCGGCGCCCATTTAGCCCGCCTAACCACGCCGAGCCTGCGCCGGGTGGTCAACGCCACCGGGGTCGTCCTGCACACCAATCTCGGCCGCGCCCCGCTGGCGCCGGCCGCGGTCGCGCGAGTGGCGGAGGTCGCCGCCGGCTACAGCAACCTCGAGTACGACCTCGAGAGCGGGCGGCGCGGCAGCCGCGGCGCCCACGTCGAGGAGCTGCTGTGCGAGCTGAGCGGCGCCGAGGCGGCCCTCACGGTCAACAACAACGCCGCCGCGGTGATGCTGGCGCTTGCCGCGCTCGCGGGCGACGGCGAGGTCCTGGTCCGCCGCGGCGAGCTGGTCGAGATCGGCGGCTCCTTTCGCATCCCCGAGATCCTCGCCCACTCCGGCGCCACCCTGATCGAGGTGGGGACGACCAACCGCACCCGCCTCTCGGACTACGCGGTGGCGATCGGCGCGCGGACGACGGCGATCCTCCGCGTCCACCAGTCGAACTTCCGCATCGTCGGCTTCACCGAGCAGCCGGGGGCCGGCGAGCTGGCAGCGTTGGCGCACGAGCGCGGGATCGCCATGGTCGACGACCTCGGCTCCGGCGCGCTCGAGGAGGTGCACGACGAGCCGACCGTCCGCACCGCCGTCGCGGCCGGTGCCGACCTTGTCTGCTGCTCCGGCGACAAGCTCTTGGGCGGGCCGCAGGCGGGCATCCTCGCCGGCCGCGCCGAGGCGGTCGAGCGCTGCCGGCGCCACCCGCTGGCGCGGGCGATGCGGCTCGACAAGCTGCAGCTGGCGGCGCTGGAGGCGACGCTGCGCCTGCACCGCAACGAGGGGCGCTCGGCGCTGCCGGCGCTGGCGATGATCGAGGCGCCGGAGGGGGAGCTGCGGCGCCGGGCGGAGGCGATGGCGAGCGCGATCGGAGATGCCGCCGAGGTCGCCCGCGAGAGCGGCGCCCCGGGTGGAGGCTCACTCGCCGACGTAGCCCTGGAAGGCTACGTCTGCCTGGTCGATCCTGGAGACCGGGGCGCCAATCAACTCCTTATCCGCCTGCGCGGGAACGACCCGCCGGTGATCGCCCGCATCGTCCGCGGCCGCGTCGTGCTCGATCCCCGCACGATGAGCGACGAGGAGGCCGCCATCGCGGCGGCGGCGGCGCGGGAGGCGCTGGCCTGAGGTGGCGGCGCGGCCGCTGACGGTCGGCACCGCCGGCCACATCGATCACGGCAAGACGGCGCTGGTGCGGGCGCTGACCGGCCACGACACCGACCGCCTCGCCGAGGAGCGGCGGCGCGGGATGTCGATTGAGCTCGGCTTCGCCGAGCTCGATCTCGGCGAGCGGCGCCTCAGCCTCGTCGACGTGCCCGGCCACGAGCGCTTCGTGCGGACGATGATCGCCGGCGCCAGCGGCATCGACATGTTCCTGCTGGTCGTCGCCGCCGACGACGGGCCGATGCCGCAGACGCTCGAGCACCTGGCGGTGCTGCGGGCGCTCGGCGTCGAGCGCGGCGTCCTCGCCCTGACCAAGATCGATCTCGTCGACCCCGACACGCGCCAATTGGCTGCTGAGGCCGCCCGCGAACTGGTGCCGGAAGCGCCATTGATCGAAGTCAGCCCCGAGACCGGCGAGGGGGTCGAGGATCTGCGAGCGGCCCTGGCCGCAGCGGCCATCCAGAGGACCTGTCTGAGTTTGACCCCCATATATGCGGGCAAAACTCAGACGCCCCCTGGCGAGGAGCCCGTCCTCCACGTCGACCGCGCCTTCACCGTCGCCGGGCACGGCACCGTCGTCACCGGCACCCTCTGGTCGGGCCGGCTCGAGCGCGGCCAGCGGGTGGTCGTCCTCCCCGCAGAACGGGAGGCACGAATCCGCTCAATTGAGGTCCACGACCGGCCACTCGAGGTCGCCGAGCCGCACCAGCGCGTCGCCCTCAACCTCGGCGGCATCGACCGCGACGAGGTCGCCCGCGGCGACGCGATCGCCTCCGCGGCGGCCGACATCCACGTCACCTACCGGCTCGACGCCGAGCTGACCAGCGGCGCCGAGGCGATCCTCGCCGAACCGCGGGTGCAGGTCCACCTCGGCACCCGCGACAGCCCGGCGCGGGTGGTCGACCTGGGCGACGGCGCAGCGCAACTCCGGCTCGAGCGGCCGCTGCTGGCCCGCGCCGGCGACCGCCTGGTGGTGCGTCGCATCGCCCCGCCCGACACGCTGGGGGGCGGCATCGTCCGCGAGCCCACCCCGCCCCGGCACGGCCCGGGTTGGGAGCCTGGAAGAGTCGAAGAAGAGTCCCCCGCGGCCCCGGCCCCAACCGAGCCGGCGGAGCCCAGCCCCTTCGCCGGCCGCGTGCTGACCGAGCTCGAGCAGGACGGGCCCCGGCCCCGCGGCCCCGCAGCGCTCGCCGAAGATCTCGGCGCGGACCGCCGTCAGGTCGAACGCGCCTTCGGCGAGCTCGCCGCCGCCGAGGCGGTCGTCCGCGCCAAGCCCGACGTCGTCTACGCCGCCCCCGTCTACGAGAAGCTGGCGCGGCTGATCCTCGCCCTCGCCGAGCGCGACGGTTCGACCACCATCGGCGCCGTTCGCGACAGCCTCGGCCTCAGCCGCAAGTACGCCCAGGCCCTGCTTGAACGGCTCGACGCCGAACGCCGCCTGCGCCGCGACGGCGACCGCCACTTACCCCGCTCCACCCCTGCCGGTTAAGCTCGCGAGCGCCCTGGGGCGGCAGGGGTCTGGTGGCCCATCCGGCCTTCAAAGCCGGCAGGGCGGTGCAGCCCACCGCTTGGAAGGTTCGATTCCTTCGCCGCCTCGTACGACGATCATTCGTTTAAACGAGTAATCGTTAAAACGTGTGGTCAGCGTCCCGGTCATGTGTTCCGCATAGCGGCACAAATGACCGGGACGCCCTGTCTCACCACGCCCGGCGATTACCCCTGCTTTGTTGGGCGAAACACTGGGTAGGTTCTCCAAAGTGGACGTGATCTCGCTGCTCAGCCAAGACCCGGATCTGGGGGCTGAAATCCCCGCTGCGAAGATGGACCTCGCGCGACGTGCCTGCGCGGCGCGGGTGCTGGAGGCCCGCCGCGGCGACTGGGACTGGGAAGGAAACGCCAGCGTGGAAGAGGACGGCGGCTACGGGCTGCTCGTCCTCTCCGGCCTGCTCTGCCGTCGGGTCGTGCAGGGGCAGCGCTACGGCGCCGAGCTGCTGGGGCCGGGTGACCTGCTGCGCCCCTGGGACAAGATCGGCGAGTGGTCGAGCATCCCTACCGACGCCGACTGGCTGGTGATCGAGGACGCGCGGCTGGCGATCCTCGACGGCGACTTCACCCGCCGCTGCGCCCCCTTCCCGCAGATCGGCGTGGCGCTGATCCGCCGCGGCATGCTCCGCTCCCGCTACCTGGCGACCCTGATCGCGGTCGTCAGCCAGCGCCGGGTCGAGACGCGGCTGACGATGCTCTTCTGGCACCTCGCCGACCGCTTCGGCCGGATGCGGGGGGAGTGGATCGAGATCCCGGTGCCGCTCACCCACCGCCTCCTCGCCGAGTTCGTCGCCGCCCGGCGCCCCTCGGTCTCGACCGCGCTGGCGAAGCTGCAGGAGCAGGGCGTCCTCACGCGCTACGACCGTGGCTGGCGCCTCCATGGACCGGTGCCGACGGAGTTCGAGAACCTCGAAGCTCCCGCCGATCCTCTCGCTCCCGCCGCAGACGCCGCAGCGGCAGCAGGCTGATGAGGGCGGCGAGGCTGGCGATCCACCAGGTCGCCGCGTAGCCTTCGGTCGAGGAGAAGAGCGGCCGGGCGACCTCGATCACGACGCCCGCGAGCAGCGGCCCCAGGGCCCCCGCCACGTCACCGGGATAGGTCCGGCGGGCGTAGAGCAGGATCAGGCCGGTGGCGGCGAGGGGAGCGAGCATGATCAGGAAGGTAAGCCGCAGCGCCTCGCCGCTGCCGCTGCCGAGCTCGCCGGCGAGCCAGCCGAACAGCAGCGGTGCCGCCGCGACCGCGAGCGAGCGCAGCACCGTCCGCACCGCCTCCGCCCTCCCCCACAGAGCCGGCGGCATCACGTCGAGCCTGGCCGCGTCGAGCGGCGGGTTGCCGCAGCTGAGGGCGGCGGTGGCGGCGATGAAGAGCGGCACCGCCAAGGGCAATGACCAGCCGAAGAGGAACGGCGGCAAGGCGATCAGCGCCGCGCCGCCGAAGGCCGCCGAGGCGACGAGGACGCGGGCGTCGAGGCGGCCGCCGCGCAGCATCCGGTCGGCGATCCGGCCGCCGCTGAGGACGCCGAGCAGGGCGCCGAGGACGAGCAGGGCGAGCACCGAGATCGCCGCCGACCGGCCGAGCCCGTACTCGCGGCGGACGAAGATGACGCCGAAGGTCTGGACGCCGCCGAGGAAGAGGTAGCCGGCCGAGGAGGCGGCGATCAGGACCAGGACGCGGAGGATGTAACGGACTGCTTCCCACCCGGACGCGCTCCGCGGATCGAAGTCGGGAGGCAGCTCCTCGTCGGGCTCGACGCCCTGGCGGCGGGCGATCCGCTGCGCGATCCGCTCGCCGCTCGCCACCGCCTCCCCCGGCGAGTGGCACGACGCGGTGGGCGTCCGCTCGCTGACACGCCGAAACGGCTCTGGCAAGGGTTTCCGCCGCCCCGACGCCTAGGCTCGGCCAATGTCGGACCTCCCCGACGGGATCGATCTCCCGCGCCACCGGGACTTCGAGGGCAAACGACCCGGCCAGTGGTTGCGCCACCTCTACCTGCTGGTGCTGCTGGCCTTCATCGTCGCGGCGCTGCTCAACGCCTTCGGCGCGGTTCCGAGCACCTCCGAAGCCAGCGGCGCGGCGGCGACGCTCAAGGTCACCGCCCCCGAACGGGTGCGCGGCGGCCTCCTCTACCAGGCGCGGGTCGAGATCCACGCCCTGCAGCCGATCGGCGCGCCGACGCTGGTCCTCGACCGCGGCTGGCTCGAAGATACGACGCTAAACACGCTCGAACCGGAACCGGCCGAAACCACCAGCGACGAGGGTCACCTGAAGGTCCGCTACCCGCCGATGCCGCCCGGCCGCATCCTCACCGTCTACCTCAACTTCCAGGCCAACCCGAACAACGTCGGCACCCACGACCAGGGCATCGCCCTCTACGACGCCGACGAACCGATCGCCTCAATCGACCGCACCCAGATCAACTTCCCCTGATGGACATCGTCATCCGCGCCGCCGTCGTCTTCGCCTTCGTCTACCTGCTGACGAGGATGCTGGGCCGCCGCGAGCTGAGCTCGCTGGAGCCCTTCGACCTGATCCTCCTGGTCCTGATCGGCGACCTCGTCCAGCAGGGGGTGACGCAGAGCGACTACTCGGTCACCGGCGCCCTGCTGGCGATCTCGACGATCGCGCTGCTGACCGTGCTCGTCTCCTGGACCAGCTTCCGCTTCCGCCGTCTGCGGCCGATCCTCGCCGGCGAGCCGATCGTCCTGGTCGAGGACGGCAGCGTGATCGAGGTCAACCTGCGGCGCCAGCGGCTGACCGTCGAGGAGGTCGAATCGGAGGCGCGCCTGAACCAGATCAAGTCGCTGGGCGAAGTGCGCTGGGCGATCCTCGAGACCAACGGACAGATCAGCTTCATCGAAAAGGGGTAGACGTGCGGTCATGCCGGACGTCCTCGCCCAGACCGTCGCCTTCCATCGCGACCCGCTCGAGTTCCTGCGCGCGCGGCAGGAGCGCTTCGGCGACGTTTTCCAGATCCGCCTGCTGACCGCGCGGCCGACCTTCGTCGTCGCCGATCCCGAGGCGGTCGCGGACCTGCTCGACGCCGACCCCCAGCGCGCCCACGCCGGCGAGGCGCGGCGGGGGTGCTGCCCTTCGCCTCCACCCGCTCGATCTTCGGCGGCGACGGGGCGGCGCACCGCTCGGCGCGGGCGCGGATCGCCCCCGGGCTCTCGGCGGAGACGATCGACTCCCGCCGCGAGGCGATCGCCGCGCTCGCCGAGCGCCACGCCGCCCGGTGGCCGCTGGGTCGCCCCTTCCGCCTCCTCTCCCGCCTCCGCACCCTCTGCGACGAGATCTTCGTCCGCCTCGTCCTCGGCGTCCGCGAGGAGGAGATCGCGGCCGAGCTGACCGCGGCGATCGGGCGGGATGCTGCGGACTCCCGGCAACCCGCCGGTGACGCTGCCGGGCAAAGGCGACGGGCTGATCGGCGAGCTCGGCAACGCCCTCTTCGAGCAGCGCCAGGCGCCGGTGGTCGCCGCCCTCTCGCGCGCGGTCGAAGCGCGGCGGCGCCAGCCCCGCGAAGAGGTCGACGTGCTCGGCTGCATGGTCGCCGCCGAAGCAGAGGTCACCACCGAGCAAATCGTCGACGAGCTGATGTCGCTGCTGATGGCGGCGCAGGAGCCGCCCTCGATCGCCCTCACCTGGATCCTCGACCGTCTCACCCGCGAGCCGGAGCTGGCCGCGGAACTCCTCGTCGACCCGCGCGGCCGCCGCGCCGACGCGGTGGTGCGGGAGACGCTGCGGCTGCGGCCACCCGCCTCCGGGGCGCTGCGGCGTCTGCTGGCGCCGCTGCGGGCGGAGGGCCACGAGGTCCCCGCCGGCGCCACCGTCCTCCTCCCCACCTCGCTCGTCCACCGCGACCCCCGCGGCTACACCGACCCCGACCGCTTCGAGCCCGAGCGCTGGCTCGCCGACCCCCCTCCCTCCTGGCCCTTCTTCCCCTTCGGCGGCGGCGCCCGCCGCTGCGTCGGCGAAGCGCTCGCCCAGGCCGAGATCGAGACCGTCGTCCCAACCGTGCTGCGCACGCTCGACCTCAGACCGCTGGCGTCCGAGCCGGAGCGAATGGTGCAGCGGGCGACGGTGCTGGTCCCGCGGCGCAGCCTGCTGGTGCGGGCGAGCCGCCGCCGCTGAGAGCCGCTAGGCGGCGGGCTCGCCGAACGCCGTCAGGGCCTCCTCGGCGCTGTCGAAGACGAGCCCGTTGGAGGTGAGGCCGGTCATCGAGAGCACCCGCAGCACCTGTTCGGTGGGCGCGTAGACGGCGAGCTGGTTGCCCTCGGTCTCCATCCGGTGATGAGCGCGGAGGATCACCGCGATCCCGGAGGAGTCGATGAAGTCACAGCGCTCGAGCCCGATCAGGACGCGCTCGCATTCCTCCGTGGCGACGGTGAGGACCTCGTCCAGCTGGCCGGCGACGGCGAGGTCGAGCTCGCCTGCGATCTGGATGTCCCTGCAGCCGGGCCGCAGGTCTCGCTGGCTGATGTCGAAGCGCTGCATCACGACAGATCGTATTCGGGGCGACAAGAGGGCATGGGGTGACGGAGAGTGAAAGTAGCTTGCGTTTTATCCAGGCCCGCAGATCGGCCCGATCGGCCCGACCCCGTGCCCTCTTTCTTCGTGAAGCGATGCCTCTGGCAATTTCGCTCCAAGGCATCGGCGCGATCCTAACGGGGGAGTCGAGCGTCCGCAACGCACCCGCCCATAAGCTCGCCGCGATGTCCGCTCGCCGACGCTTACCAGCGCCCGAGGAGATCGTCGCCGCGATCGTCGAGCTCGCCGACGACGGCTTCTGCAAGCGGCGCGAGCTGGCGCTGCGCTTCCCGGGCCTCAGCGAGCGCGATTTCCGCCGGGCGCTGCGGCGGGCGGTCGCTCTCGGCCTCGTGATCGAGCGCCGCGGCCCGGACGGGGGCTTCCACCTCGCGGTCAGCAGCGAGGGTTGGAACCTGCACCGCAGGGGGTAGCAGGGAGGCGATGACCCCTTCGCTGGAGGACGTGCCCGCCGCCGCGGTCGCTGGCTACGCCGAGCCGGAGGAGCGGCCGCCGTTCCTGCCCTACCTCACCTTCATCAGCATCTTCGGCGCCCTCAACGCCGCCGTGCTGGCGATCGCGAAGCGACAGCAACGGCTGCCGGAGAGGGTCGGGCCCGGCGAGCTGCTGCTGGTCGGGACCGCCTCGCACAAACTCAGCCGCCTGCTCTCCAAGGACAAGGTGACGAGCCCCCTGCGGGCGCCCTTCACCGAACTCGAAGGCAGCGGCGGGCCGGCCGAATTCGAAGAGCGTTCGCGCGGCACCGGCGTCCGCAAGGCGATCGGCGAGCTGCTGATCTGCCCCTTCTGCCTCGGGCTCTGGGTCGTCGTCGCCTTCTCGGTGGGGCTGCTCTTCGCGCCGCGGGCGACCCGCTACGTCGCCTCCCTGTTCGCGGCGCTGACGATCTCCGACTTCTTCCAGATCGCCTACAAGGCCGCCGAGGACAAGGGCCTCGGCTGAGCGAGCGGTAGCCGGGCCGTGCGCGGCCGTTGGAGGAAGTAGTCGTGGCGATCACGGGCGCCTCGAGCGGGATCGGCCGCGCGGCGGCGCTGCGGTTCGCCCGGCGCGGCGCCTCGCTGGCGATCTGCGCGCGCGAGGAGGGGCCGCTGGCCGAAGTGGCGGCCGAGCGCGAGGGCGCAGGGGCGGCGGTGCTGCACCGCAGCCTCGACGTCGGCGACGAGGCGGCGGTCGAGGCCTTCGCCGCCGCCGCGGTCGAGCGCTTCGGCCACCTCGACGTCTGGGTCAACAACGCGGTGACGATGGCCTGCGGCCCCTTCGAGGAGATCCCCTCCGAGGTCTTCCGCCGCATCGTCGAGACCAACTTGATGGGGCAGGTGCACGGGGCGCGGGCGGCGCTGAGGCGGTTCCGCGCCCAAGGATCGGGGTGCTGATCAACATGTCCTCGGCCTGGAGACGGGTGGTCTCGCCACAGGTCTCCCCTTACGTCGTCAGCAAGAACGCGGTCCGCGCCTTCTCGGCATGCCTCAGCGGCGAGCTCGCGGCGGAGGCCGATATCCACGTCGCGATGATCGTCCCGGAGGCGGTCGACACGCCGATCTTCGAGCACGCCGGCAACTACACCGGCCGGCAGGTGCGGCCGATCCCGCCCGTGCTCGACCCGGAGGAGGTGGCGCGCGGGATCGAGGCCTGACGAGAACCCGAAGCGCGAGGTCACCTACGGCCGCGCCGGGCGCCTGCTCGAGGTCCTCTTCGCCATCGCGCCGCCGCTCTACCGCCGGCTCGCCCACGGCGCCTTCGTGCGCGCCACCTGGGGCGTGGCGGCGGCCGCTCCGTCTCCCGTAAACGTGCTCGAGAGCACCGGCCCCCACTCGGTCGAGGGCGGCTGGCGGACGCGGCACCGGCCGGTGCTGCGCCACGCCTTCCTCGGCGCGCTCGCCGGCATGGTCTCCGGCCTGTTCAAGAAGAAATCCTGAGAACTAAGCGTTTTACAGGTCCGCACCCGGGGGTACCGTGCCCCCAACGTGCAGGAGAAACGTCTCGCCTGGATCTTCGGCTCGTCTCGCAGTGGCAGCACCTGGCTGCTGAAGATGCTCTCCGAGCTGGAGGGAGTGGTGCCGGTGGACGACCCGCACCTGGGCCACCACCTCGGGGTCTGGCGGCCGCTCCCGCTCGCCTCGGCCGCCTGCGAGAACCTGCCGGAGCTGACCACGCTCCTCGACCTCAAGGCCGACGAGCCCGGCTACTTCTTCAACGAACGCTACCGCGACGCCTGGTGGGAGCCGCTGCGGGCGCTGATCGCGGCGCGCTTCGAGGCGGGGGCCGCTGACGCGGGCGTCTCCGAGCCGGCGCGGGCCGCGGCCTTCGTCGTCAAGGAGCCGGGCTCGCACGCGGCGCCGCTGCTGGCCGAGCTCTTCCCCGAATCGAAGGTCATCTTCCTCCTGCGCGACGGCCGCGACGTCGTCGACTCCTGGCTCGACGCCTACAGCGACGGGTCCTGGGCGATCCCCGGCGGTGCCTTCCCGGTCTCCGAGGAGGGGCGCATCCCCCTGATCAGGTGGCTATCGGCGGTCTGGGCCTTCCGCAGCCGGGCGGTGCGCGAGGCCTACGAATCGCGCGAACCGAAGGACCGGATCCTGATCCGCTACGAGGACCTGCGCGGCGATACCGGGCGGTGGCTGACCGAGGTCTGCGAGCTGATCGGCCTCGACCCGGCGCCGGTGCCGGAGGTGGTCGAGCGCCACCGCTTCGAGAAGCTCGACCGCGGCAAGCGCGGCCGGCGCCGCTTCATCCGCCAGGCGCAGCCGGGCGGCTGGCGCGACAACCTCACCGCGATCGAGCAGGCGGCGATGCACGAGGCGATGGGCGACGCGCTGGCCGAGTTCGGCTACGAGGCGGAAGCGCCGCTCGCCGCCGCCGGTTGAGCGACCGCTCCGGTCATTTGCACCGCATACCGGCGCAAATGACCGGCACCCCACGATGATTGCTGTCATCGCCGACACCCACATGCCGAAGGGCGAGCGGGCGCTGCCGCCCGAGTGCGTGCGGCGGATTCGGGAGGCCGAGGCGCTGATCCACGCCGGCGACCTCAGCGCCGCCTCGGTGCTGGCCGAGCTGGAATCCCTCTGCCCCGTCGTCCACGCCGTCCACGGCAACGTCGACGAGGCCGAGCTGCGCCGGCGGTTACCGGCGACGGTGGAGATCGAGGTCGGCGGCCGCACCGTCGCCGTCGTCCACGACTCGGGTCCCGCCCAGGGCCGCCTCGCCCGCCTGCGCGCTCGCTTCCCCGCGGCCGACGCGGTCGTCTTCGGCCACAGTCACCTCCCCCTGCACGAAGAGGAGGGCGGCTTCCAGATCTTCAACCTCGGCAGCCCGACCGAGCGCCGTCGCGCTCCGCGTCGCTCGATGGGCCTCCTCCACCCCACCGCCGCCGGCCTGCGCTTCGAACACCTCTGGCTCGGGTAGGTGGACCGCACTCATCCACCCCATGACCAGGAGGACAGACGATGGCCGAGTTGACGCCTTGGAGGAGAAGCTGGCGGAGGTTCTCGGGCTCGCCCAGGCGGCGCAGAAAGCGACCGAGAAAGTCGAGGGCCTGGTCGACGACGAAGGCATCGCCGAGAACCTGCGCCGGATGCGCGAGGAGGCCGAGGAGACCGAGCGGCGCTGCACCGAGGTCGCCGAGGGGCGCAACGGCAAGAAAACCGCGATCCTCGAAAAGGCCCAGGAAACGAAAGGCGAGGCCGCGGAGATGATGGCCACCTACCTCGGCGATGACGCCGACGGGCTCGACGGCTTCGAGTTCATGACCATGGCCGAGGCGGGCGAGGTCGGCCACTGGGCGGTGCTGCGCAAGCTGAACGAGCAGGCCGGCGAGGAGCCGCTCGCCGAACTGACCGAGTGGGCGCTGCCGATCCAGGAACGGCACTTCAGCGACACCAAGGAATGCGCGCTGCAGCTGGCCGGCGCCAAAGACCCCTACGAAGAGGCCTGAGCCCGGCTATGTCCCACGGCGGCGGGCCGGATCGCTTCCTGACCATCTACCTCAACGACCACTTCGCCGGCTCGACCGGCGGGGTCGAGCTGGCCCGCCGCCTGCGCTCCAGCAACCAGGACGACGCCGAGTTCGGCCTGCCCCTGTCCCAGCTCTGCGTCGAGATCGAAGAGGACCAGGCGACCCTGGTGCGCCTGATGGACCGCCTCGAGATCGGCCGCGACCACACGAAGCCGCTCTTCGCCCGCCTCACCGAGCGCCTCGGGCGGCTGAAGCTGAACGGCCAGCTGACCGGCTACTCGCCGCTCAGCCGCGTCCTTGAGCTGGAGATCCTCTCCGGCCTGATCGGCGGCAAGATCCAGCTCTGGAACGCGCTCGAGCAGCGCTTCGGCGGAAGCCTCGACGGTTTCGACTTCCACGCCCTCGCCGACCGCGCCGACAGCCAGGGCCAGCGGATCGAGGAGCTGCACCTGAAAGCCGGCCGGCGGGCTTTTCCGCCCTCCGCCGCCTGAGTCAGGCACCCCGCTCCGCTTCCCCGTCTCCTTCCTCGACCTCCACCTGGAAGTCCAAGACGCTCCACCTGAACGGCTGCGCCTCTGCAACGGGAGCCGGCGGTCGAGCGGCTTCGTCTTTTGGCTGAACCGCTCGCAGCAGGTACACCCAGCACCCCGAAAGGACCGTACTGAAGACGGAAACACCTGCATACCCAGGTTCCTTGTGCTTAACGGCAAGAAAAGCAAGTACGATCGCCGCCACCACCGTCAACACGGTTAGCCCTAGCAACACATCCCTGTGCCGCAGCGCCCTCCGCCTTTCCTCCACCTCGACGAAGAGGCGGATGTCCTTACGGCTCTCCTCGCGCTGACGAGCGTGTTCGTCGGACTCGCGCCGCCGATCGCGATCTTCCCACTCGCGCTGCTCACCGCTCGCCTTGTCCTCGTCGATGGCTTTTTCGATCGCGTCGAAGGCGCCGATCGCCCGCTCGAAGGTCTGCTCCATCTTATGAGCGGTTTTGCGCCTGGCCTGCCGGTCGGCAAAAGCCGTGCCACCCTGCTCGTCTGCCTCCGGAAACAGGCGTTCCAGCCACTCGGCAGCGCGTTTCGGAGCACCGCTCTTGGATCGGCTGGTAGCGCCTTTCCTCTTTGAGCCGGCGTTGGCCACGGTCGAGATCTAGGCATCCAGGCCGGCTCTGGCTATTTCCCGACTTCCACCGGGCCTGGCCCAGGATCGTTGAAACACGTTTTGACTAATTCGAGCGGACTACTCTGAACACCCGGCAAGCGACCAATCTCCTCCCTTAAAGAGCGCGGCCCATCCGCCATCGGTCCGCTTTTCCCTTCCTCGAATCCAGCGCGTCCCTGGCGCGCAAAAACTTGGAAGATGCTACGTAACCAATGGACGCGTGTCAAGTAAACACGGCTGATTTTTGGTGTATAACCAGACACCGCGTCCAGTCGTAGCCGTAATTTTTGTGACTTTGCACAGCGGTTCCCCATCGGCTGCGATTTTTTCTTACCGTATGGAAACGCGGACTGTGCTTCCAGCGAAAGCTGACTGTGCGGGTAATGGTCAGCGTGCCGTGGCCATCGAGGCCGACCACTGCTCGGCGACCGTCTTTGCCGCGGCTTCCTCCTCGCGCAGGATCGACTCGGCGAGGGCGACGGTCTCCGCGTCGCCGGCGCGTCCGGCGACGCGGCGGAGGAGCTCGTATGCAGCGACCTCGAGGTTCTCGACCGCGTAGGCGAAGCCGGCGAGCTTGGCCGGCGTGTCCGGCTGGGCGGCGAAGAAGATGCCCCAGTTGAGGGCGCCAAGGCGCAGGGCGGCGTCCTTCAGCGCCGAAGGGCCGGCGCCGCGCTCGTCGAGCCGGCGCTCGATTTTCTCCAGATGGCCTTCGGTCTCCGCGAGATGCTGGGCGAGCCCGTGGCGCAGCGACTCCGGCAGGTCCTGCTTCGTCGCTTTCTCCAGCAGCTTCTTCGACTGCCCCTCCAGGGCATGGACGTCGGCGAGGTACTTGTTCAGCTGCGCGTCGAGGTCGTCGGGCTCGACCTCGCGCAGGGCCTGCTCGACCGCTTCGTCGAAGCCGGTGGCGACCCGGCCCGCCATCTCCCGCTCCTCGTCGGCGATCACCTCCGCCATCGCGGCGGTCTCCGAGTCGCCCGCTTCGCGCGCGGCGATCGCCAGCAGCTCGTAGGCGGCGACCTCCATGTGCTCGTAGGAGAAGGCGTGGAGGGCGAGCTTCGTCGGCGTGTCCGGCTGGCTCTTGGCGAACAGCACCATCCCGAAGCCGCCCACCTGCCCGGCGGCGTCCTTCAGCTTCGAGGGCGAGGCGTCGTGCGCCTCGAGCCGTGCGCGCACGCGCTGCTCCTGGGATTCGGTCTCTGCGAGGTGGCGCCGGAAGGCCTCGGCGAAGGGGCCCTCGACGAGATCGGGGGCGCGGCGCATCTGGGTCAGCGCCTGCTCCTCGATCGAGTGGACGTCGGTGAGGTACTTGACGAGCTGGGTGTGGGGATCGTTGTTCGGCATATCGGCCGACTACCCGGCCC
The DNA here is from genome assembly GCA_051953975.1 of Solirubrobacterales bacterium. Taxonomy (GTDB): domain Bacteria; phylum Actinomycetota; class Thermoleophilia; order Solirubrobacterales; family 70-9; genus VAYN01. The sequence goes on from JBQCIG010000145.1 coordinate 13,823, forward strand.
GGCGCAGCTCACGCCTCGGCTCGGCCTTCTTTGCCCCCACCTTTTAGACAAAGGCGCAGTCGCGCGCAACCATGTGCAGGCGCACGGTCGTGCCGGCGGCGCCGGAGCGGATCTGGACCAGGTCGCAGAGCTGGTTTGCGAGCCAGAGCCCGCGCCCGCCCTCCTGGGGGATGTGCGGGCGCATCCGCCCGACCAGAGGCTCTTCGATCCGGCCGCGGTCCTCGACCTCGACCAGGAGGCTGCCGTTCTCCTCCCAGAGCCGCAGGGTGCCGCTGCCGCCACCGTGCATGACGCTGTTGGCGGCCAGCTCGCTGGCGGCGGTGACGAGGTCGGCGACTTCCTGCGAGCTCATCCCCGCCCGCCGGGCCGCCGCGGTGACCCGGTGGCGGACCTCGGGGAGCTCGACCAGGCCGAACGAAAAGACCTCGGGCGGCGCAGCCGGCGGGGGCAGCGCTCCGGCGAAGCAATCGGGCGCGGGGTCGAACGCAGCGCTCCGCTCGAGCCCGTCGCCGCGGTAGACGTGGCGGTGGGAGAGGGCGACTCGCTCCAGCACGTCTTCGCCGAGGGAATCGGCGTCGTAGGGGCAGAGCAGCGACCAGGTCGTGCCGGGATCGAAGGCGACGTTGAGCAGGCACTCGTGCCGCTGGCACTCTTCCAGCGCCGCCGGGCTGCGAGCGGCCCAGACCGGTTCGCCGATGCCACGCACGGGGCGGCCACCGTGTTCGTCGACGAACTCCTGCCAGAGGGGGATGATCGACGCCGGGTTGCGGCCCACCGTTTCCATCTCGAGGAAGCGAATCCCTTGCTGGTCACCCCCGTCCAGGGCAGCTCTCAGCCACTCAGTCTGGGCGGGCCCGACTGCGACCAAGGCCGGCTCCCCGGCCTCCAAGGCACCTTCCAGGAAAGGAAGCGTGCCGTCCAGGTACTCGTCGTCGCCCGCGTAGATCAGGGCCTGATGTTGAAAACCGGCTGGTTCCATGGCGCTAGAACTTGAGTTGCCTCTTCCCGTCTCTTTTTCGTCCGAAACGCCCCTGAAAGGGGTTTGCTGAGCGGCTCGGTGGGTAATCGGACGCCAGGCACAACGGTCACAGCGCCGGTTGTGTCGGATGGCAAACCGCTCACTTCTCGCCGCATCGCACGGAGATTGGGAGAGGTACTTGGAACCCGATTTCCCAGCAGGAGGAGCAGATGAACGCCCCACCAGGACCGCTCAGCAACGAGGACATAACCCACGCCCATCGAGAGATGCGGGCCGAACGGCTGCCGGCGCGGAAACGCGACAGGCTGATCCCCCTCGTGCGCAGCGCTCGCAAGCGGCTTACCCAGGGCCCCCCTGGCGCCCTGGCGAAACTGCGGTAGGATCGTAAGCGGGTTTGGCCGCGCCCTACGGTGCGGTCGACACTTTCAAGCCGAGGCGAGACCGCCGCTGCCCTGCCAGGGCGACCCGGGACTTCCGCACACACCCCCAGAGGAGGTTCCGGAAGTGCCATTACGTACCGACACCGAAGTCAAGGACGGGCTGCTGATCGTCCACCAACTCATCGACGGCGAGCGGATCCGTCTTGCCCTGTACGGCGAGCTCGACCTGGCCAACGCCACGACCCTGGAAGCGTTGCTGCTGGAGGCGTTCGGCTCCGGCAGGGAAGTCGTCGTCGACCTCGGCAAGCTTGAGTTCCTCGACTCGACCGGGATCTCGCTGCTGGTGACGGCGATGCGGAGGCCGGACGCCGACAGGCTCAGCTTCCTGCCCAGCGAGTCAGGAGAGGTGACGCGCCTGCTCGCTCTGACCGGCCTCGACGCCCGGATGGGCTTCCGACGCCGCGACGAGAGCACGGGCCTCGCCGCTGCCTGAGAAGCGGCGGCGCAGTTGCCGCTCGGAATGGGCGGCGATGGGGATCACCGAGTCGCCGTAGCGGACGCCGCCGAAGCGCAGTCGCTGCAGCAACGCCAGCCAGGCACAGAGGCCGCGCTCGAGTGCCCAGGCCGGCGCCAGCAGCGATGAGGAGGCCGGAAAGAAAGCGGCGCCGCCGGCGCGGCGACGGCCTCGCTCTGCGGCGACGATCGCGATCCCGGCGGCGGCGAGCGGCGGCTGCGGCCGGCGCCGCCGGGCGCTCCATACGAGCAGCGGCACAACCGCCAGCCAGAGCGCCATCCGCAGCGGTAGGGCGAAGTCGTCGTAGGCCTGGCGGGTGCGCTGACCCCAGAAGTGGGCGGCCGCGGGCGACACCCGGGCCACGTAGAGGTCGAGCGGCGAGGCCGTGCTGCCGCCATGCGCCCGGACGGTGCGGATCAGCTCCAGGTTCTCGAAGAGGACGTCGCCGTCGTAGAGGCCCATCGCCAGCATCCGCGAGCGCCGCACCGCCAGCGTCCCCGGGTAGTCGCGGCCGAGGCTGCGGTTGAGCAGCGTCCGCGCCGTGTCCCAGCGGGCGTGCCAGGGCAGGCGGGAGAAGTAGTTCTGCGGGCGGATGAGATCGTGCTCGTCGAGCAGCGCGGCGATCCGCCGCAGCGCCTCCACCTCGTAGCGGACGTCGTCGTCGGCGATCACCACCTTCTCACGCGAGGCGAGGCGGGTGCCCGTCCGCACCCCCGAGACCTTCCCCATCAGCCATCGCTCCTCCGGGTCCACGGGCGCGTGGATTGCGTGCGCTCCGAAAGCCGCGGCGTTGGCGGCGAAGACCGGCGGCGGGGAGCCGTCGATGACGATCGTCTCGGCGCAGTGCGGCGCGATCCCGGCCAGGTAGGCGGCGAGCTCCTGCCGCTGGGCGCCGTCGCGCCAGCGAATCGGCACCAGGTAGGTGAGGTCCAACGGCTCGGGCTGGATCACCCCGCTCACGCCGCGGCGGCGAACAGGGGCGCGCGCAGCGAGCTCTCCCCCCGTTCCCAGGCGTCCATCAGGTGGGTCGCCCAGCGCGCCTCCACCCCCAGCAGCGCCCGGGGGGCACAGAGGATGTCGGCGGCGACCTCCGGTTCGTCGGCGGCGAGGCCGCCGGCCAGATCCCAGGCGGCGATGTTCTCGTGCACGGCGTCGGCCTCGACGTGCTCGTCGTAGAAGTGGGTCGCCTCGCGGCCGCAGCCGAGCCGGCGCAGGGCGTTGCCGTAGCGGCGGTTGGGGATCGAGGAGGTCATCTCGAAGGCGGCGAGGTGCCCGACGAGGGCGCCGCGGCGGCGCCGGTGCAGCCCGAAGCCGCTCACCAGGTTCACCGTCGCCAGCGTCACCGCCGGCAGACAGTCGAGGTAATGGCCGTAGGCGGGATCGAGGCCCAGCGCCGCCATCGTCTTCGCGAAGAGGGCCGAGTGCATCCGCTCGGCGCTGCCGCCGCCGTACTCGTCGGCCTGGACCTCGAGCAGCGCCGCCTTCGGCCGTGGCCCCAGGCGCGGGATCGCCCAGGAGTGCGGGTCCGCCTCCTTCAGCTGGTAGGCGGAACGGTGGACGACGTGCTCGAGCATCTGCTCGCGCGTCCCCTGCGTTTCCATGTAGCGGGAGAGCGGCGGGCCGGGGTCCTCGGCGACGATCCACTGCAGGCTTTCGCCGACCGATGCCAGTTCTTCCTCGGTCGCAGCCGGCACCAGCTCCGCCACCGCCTGCTCGAAGGGGCGCTCGAGCGCCGCCCGGAAGGCGAGCAGCGAAGGCTCCCACTCCCAGCCCTCGTCGACCCCGCCGACCGCGGTGTAGTGGAGCTCGTAGGCGAGGTAGAGAGCGAGCTGCAGGTCCTCGTCGGCGATCGGGTCGGTGGAATCGACCGCCCCCGGCGCCTCCAGCCCGCTCCCCGGCGCCTCCTGCAGGCCCTCGAAGAGCCTCTCGCTCAGAGGGCCGCGCGGCGGCGGCAGTTCGATCAGCCGCCCGGCCATGGCTCCGGCGTGCTCGGCACCCGGAACCCGATCAGCTTGTGGGTCCCGTCGCAGAAGGGGCGCATCCGCGACTTGCCGCAGCGGCAGAGGGCGATCGTCCGCCGCTCCAGCGGCAGTTCGTTGCCGTCGGCATCCTGCACGACGAAGTCACCGCGGACGAGATAGGGACCGTCTGGATAGGGGGTGATGGTGGCGGGAGGCGACTGGTCGGAGGACTGCTCCACCGGAATCGGATACCCGCTCCCGCCACTGATAAATCGCACAAGGTCCGGGGTAGAACGATGGCATGGCAGTTGAGTCGAACGAGACCCAGATGAACGACGGGAACGCCGCCTACGACTCCGTCCGGGCTGAGATCTCGCGCGAGATGGTCCGCCTCTACAAGGAGCTGTTCGGTCGCGGCCCGACCAAAGCGCGGACCGAGTTCGCCGGCCCCGACATCGTCGTCTGCTCGCTGGAGAACACCTTCACGCCGGCCGAGCGCAGCCTCGCCGAGATGGGGGAGCACCAGCGCCTGCGCGACACCCGGATGTACTTCCAGTCGGCCACCTCAGACAGGTTCCGCGAGATCGTCGAGCGGGTGACGGGGCGCAGGGTGCGCGCCTTCATCAGCGGCATCGACCCCAACGTCGACGTCTGCGCCGAGGTCTTCTACCTCGAGAGCCAGCTCTGAGATCCACGATCAATCCTCCTCTTCTCCCGTGCGCCGGCGGATCGCCTCGACCACCTCAGGGTCGAGCGGCTCGACCGCGACCAGCCGCTCCGGGAAGAGCAGCAGCGCCCCGTGGTCGGCGTCGAGGTCGCAGTCGTCGCTGAGGCGCCCCGCCAGCTCGACCACGACTTTGCCCTCGACGTCGGCGTCGTTTTTCCAGGCGAGGTAGCGGTAGAGGCCCACGCGGCTGGGGAAGACTGCGATCCCGCGGCGCTGCGTGCGGTGGATCTCGCCGCTGCCCTGACAGGTGGGGCAGGTCTGCTCGAAGCGGACCCGCCCCCGGCAGGCGGGGCAGCCGGGGTCGGCGCCCGCCTCCATGCAGGAGAAGCACTCGTAGACGGCGGTGCCGCTGCCGCCGCACTTGTCGCAGCGGCCGTGTTCGGGCTCGCCCCAGGGCTCGGTCACCTGGTTGTCGGGATCGAGCAGCTCGCTCGGGTCCGCTGCAGCCGGGCAAGAGTGGAAGAAGGTCCTCGATCCCGACGGCATCTGGGACTCCGGCGACGGCCAAGACTTTTCGCCAATCGTTTCGCCAACCCCTCCTAGCTACCGTCGCCGTCCTTGCGGGCCTCCTTCGCCGCCGCAGCGGCTTCCTCCAGGCGCTCGGCTTCGCGCTCTTTGGCCGCGGCCTCCTCTTTGGCCTCGATGCTCTCTTCCTTGGCCTCGATCTTCTCCAGCTGCGCGGTCTTCTCGGCTTTGGCGCTGCTGCGCTTGGCTTTCGCCGCCGCTTTCGCCGCTTTCTCCTTTTTCTTCGCCTCGGCTTTGGCGGCGCGGGCCTCGCGTTCGCGGCGGCGCTTCTCGGCTTTGCGCCGCTCCTGCTCGGCCTTGCGCCGCGCCTCCGCCTCCGCCTCCCGAGCGGCTCCGCCGACCTCGGCCTGGCGCTCCTCCGCCTCGCGCTCCTGCACCTCGGCTTTCTCGCGCAGGCCCACGGCCCGTTCGCGCTCCTTGGTCGCCAGCAGCGCCGTGCGGCCCTGCTCCTTCAGCTCCTCGTCGGCGAAGAGAACGCCGGTGGCGCTGCGGGCGCCGGCCTCGGCGCGGTCGAGTAGGTGCTTGGCCTGCGATTCGGAGCCGCCGAGGACGTCGAGGGCGACGTCGAACGGGGTTCGCGCCAGCTTGATCGACGAGTTGAAGATCGTCTTCGAGATGGTCGGCATCGACATCTGGTCCTAGTCCTCCTTCGGATCGATCGTGGCCGCGGCCTCTTCGGCGCGGTCGGCTTCGCGTTGCAGTTCTGCGGCCTCGCGCTTCGCCTCGGTCTTCTCGGCAGCGGCTTGCCGGCGCTGGGTCTGGGCCCGCTCTTCTTTCGCCAGGCGCTCGCGCTCGGCGGCCGCTTTCTCGACCTGGGCGCGTTTGGCGGCCTCGCGCTCCTCCTCGGCCCGTTTGCGCTCGGCCCGCTCTTCGGCCTCGATTTCCGCGGCCTCCAGCTCGACCTCGCGGCGCTCCGCCTCGGTCTCCGCCCGCTCGGCCTCGATCTCGGCCTCCCGCTCCTTGCGCTCGGCCTCGGCCGCCCGCTCAGCGGCCTCCGCCTGGGCATCGGCCTGGACCTCCTGCAGCTGCCCCTCGCGGTGCAGGTCTTCACGGCCCAGGGCCGCTCCCGCCAGTTGCTTGGCCCGCCCGACCACCTTGCCGAGGGGCCCGCCGGCAATGCGCTCTTGCTCGCTCAAAGCCGTCCTCCTTTCGCGTTCCTTCCTCTTTGCTCCATCGCTCTCTCCTACCCCCGCGGAGAGGCGGCCGAACCGGACGGAGGTCACATTTCCCCGTGCCGACGGGACGATTTCCGGTTATATAGACCGGTTTTCGTCCCGTCGGCGGTTAGGTCAGTAGCGGAGGATTGCGGCGACGCCTTCGGCCTCGCCCAGGGGCGCGGCGACCTCGTCGCGGACGACCGTCACCTCGGCGCTGCCGGCGAGGGCCGCCCGGATCAGCGACTCGGCTGCGTCGCCGATCCCGGCGTCGAGGACGAGGTGGTCGACCCGGCCCTCGACCAGCGCCTCTCTCGTCTCCTGCACGCCGGCGGTGCCGCGGCTGCCTCCTTTGGCCTCGCTCAAGGCGCGCTCGACGACGGCGCGGTCGCGTTCCTCGTCGAGGCGGCGAACGACGTCGGCGACGACCTCGGCCAGCTTGCCCTTCGGAACGGAGATCAAGTCGCCGTCGCCGCCGTGCGCCAGCTTCGCCCGCGCGGAGCTGAAGCCGGCGTTGAAGCTCTCGACGTCGCTGGGGGGGCCGAAGACGAGGAGCTCGTCGAGCTCGTTCTCCTCCAGGGCCTGGGCAGCCAGGCCACCGCACTCGCCGAGGAAGCGCTGGCGGTTGTGTTCGAGCCGGTCGTCGAACTGGTCGTGCCCGGAGGAGCTGACCCCCTGGGCGCGGGCGGGGTTGTTGGTGCTCTGCGACTTGCGCTCGCGCCAGTCGAGGCTGGTGATGCTCAGCTCCCAGCCCTCGAGGTCCTCGAGCACGCCCTCGGCGCAGCGCAGCAGCCGTACCCGCTCGGAGGAGAGCAGGGCGACGCCGCGCGGCCTGCCGTGGGCGCAGAGGTCGAGCAGGGGGGCGATCACGGGATCGGGGCCGAACTCGACGCAGGCGCTCGCGACGGGCGCGGACCCCGTCCCGAACCAGTGCTCGACACCCTCCTTCTCGGCGACCTCGACGAAGCCGACTTCGCCGCGTGGCGGCGGGCGCAGGTCACCGTCCTCGAAGCGCTCGATCACCCGTTTCGCGGTTGCCCGCAGGGCGACGCGCCGGTTGTGCTCGGCTTCCTTGTGGGCCTCCAGGACGGCGTCGAGGCCGTTGCGGAGCTCAGTGCGCCAGGCGCCGCCACGGTCGGCGGGGTCGAAGCCGAGGTAGACGGAGAGCACGCCCAGCTCCGGGCGCCATTCGCTCAGCGTGTGGGCCTCCTCCAAGGTCGGTTGGCTCATCGGCACTCCTCCTCGTTCGGGTGCGCTCCCGCTACCCCACGGCGCCTGCGTGAGAAACCCCGGCCCGGGTAGGTGCGGGGCATGGATCCACGCCTCGAGACGCCCCATCCCGGGCCGCCGCGACCGGACCCGCGGCCGCCGTCGCCGTCGCCTGATCCCGGGCCGCCGGGACCGCCGCTGCCGAATCCCGAGCCGCCGCAGCCGGGGCCCGCGCCGCCGCCCGCGCCGGAGATCGCCGGCGGCTAACCCGGGGTCGCTTCCGGTATCTCCCGTCCCGCCTCCCCGTGGGGGAGCACCGCCTCCGCCGCCTCGTCCGGCGTCAGCTTCGGGTAGAGCGTGCGGATGAGACCGAGGGCGAGCGCCGCGCCCAGGAGCTGGGCCGCGACGAAAGCTGGAACCGACGCCGGGGCGATCCCGGCGAAGGTGTCGGAGAAGATCCGGCCGACGTCGATCGCCGGGTTGGCGAAGCTGGTCGAGCTGGTGAAGAAGTAGGCGGCGCCGATGTAGGCGCCGACGGCGGCCGGGGCGAGCTCGCCGCGCCGCGTCCGCGCCAGCGAGAAGATCAGCAGCAGCAGGCCGATCGTCGCCACCGCCTCGGCGAAGAGGTGCGCCGGCGAGGCACGGTGGTGGGTGGCGATGCTCACCGCCGGGAGCGAGAACATCGCGTTGGCGACAACGGCGCCGGCGATGCAGCCGCAGACCTGCGCCGGGATGTAAGCGAGCGCGTGGCGCCAGCGCAGGCCGCCGAAGGCGGCGTCGAGAAGCGAGACGACCGGGTTGAAGTGCGCCCCCGAGATCGGCCCGAACATGAGGATGAAGGTGAAGAGGCCCGCCGCGGTCGCCGCTGCGTTCTCGAACAGCTGCAGGCCGGTGTCTCCCGGCGAGAGCGAGGAGGCCGCGATCCCCGAGCCGATCACCGCCGCCGCCAGGAAGGCGGAGCCGAGGAACTCGGCGAGGAGGCGGCGAGGCAGTGGGGAATCGCTCATGCGCGCGAGCCTATTCCATTGACATCTGTCATTTCAATAGATATATGTGAATAGATGGCAGCAGGACTGGAGCTTGCCCCGAAGACGAAGCGCCCGGCGGGCGAGTGCTGCTCCGAGGCTCCCGTCCACCCCGACGTCTCCCCCGCCGAGGCGGAGCGGATGGCGGCGATCGCGAAGGCCCTCGGCGACCCGATCCGGCTGCAGCTCGTCGACGTCCTGCGCAAGCACGCGGGCAAGGTCTGCGTCTGCGAGCTGGTCCCCCTCTTCGACCTCTCCCAGCCGACCGTCTCCCACCACCTCAAGGTGCTGCGGGACGCCGGCATCGTCGCCTCCGAGCGCCGCGGCCTCTGGGCCTACTACTACGTGATCCCCGGCGCCCTGGCAGAGCTGTCGGGATGGCTGGGCTGATGGCCAACGCCCTCTTCGTCTGCCTCCACAACGCCGGCCGCTCGCAGATGAGCCAGGCGCTGTTCGAACGCGCCGCGGCCGGTCGCCATGCCGCCCGCTCTGCGGGGACCACGCCCGGCGAGGCCGTCCACCCCGAGGTGGTCGAGGCGATGCGGGAGCTGGGCATCGACCTGAGCGACCGGCGGCCCCGTCGCCTCACCGGCGAGGATGCCGAGTGGGCCGACGTGGTGGTGACGATGGGCTGCGGGGACGAGTGCCCCTACGTCCCCGGCCGCCGCTACCTCGACTGGGACCTGCCCGACCCGAAGGGCCAGCCGCTCGACGCGGTGCGGGCGACCCGCGACGAGATCGCCGCCCGCGTCGAGGAGCTGGTCGCCGAGCTCGACGCGGCGTGAGCCGGTCATTTGCTCCGGATAGCGGAACAAATGACCGGCGCCCTCGTCAGGAGCCCTCGGCCGCACCGGAGTAGCGCAGCGACCCCGGGGTGTCGAGGTCC
>JBQCIG010000146.1:0-3958 GCA_051953975.1 Solirubrobacterales bacterium
GGTTCGCCGGCCACGAGCTCGACCCGCAGCTGCTCGACCCCGTCCCCGACCCGCTCGTCCAGGGCGGCCTCATGCACGCGGCGCTCGAGCGCCTCTACCGCGAGCGCCCCGGTGGCGACCCGCTGCCGCGGCGGGGCTCGCTCGCCGCCTGGAGCGAGCGGGGGCGCGAGCTGGCGGCCGAGATCGCCGCCGAGCGCGAGCTCGGCTCCCACCCCGCCGAGCGGGCGATCGCCCGCCGCGTCGAGCGCCTGCTCGAGCGCTTCCTCGCCGAGGAGGCCGAGCGCGAGACCGGCGGCTTCGAACCCTGGCTGCTGGAGGCGCGCTTCGGCGAGCAGCCCGACGCCGAGCGGCCGGTCCTCGACCTCGGCGGCTGGGGGCTGCACGGCGCCGTCGACCGGGTCGACCGCTCCCCCGACGGGCGCGCCGTCGTCATCGACTACAAGCTCGCCGGCCAGGTGACGCCGCGCGAGAGGTTCGAGGAGCGGGCGAAGCTGCAGTTGCCGCTCTACCTGCTCGCGGTCGCGGAGCACTGGGGGGCGGAGCCGGTCGGGGCGCTGTACCACCCGTTGCGCGGGACCTCCTCGCGGCGGCCCCGCGGGGTCGTCTCCGCCGCGGTTGCCGAGGAGCTCGGCGGCCACGACCTCTACCCGAACGACGTGGTCGAGCCGGAGGGCCTGGAGGAGCTGCTGGGTGAGTCGCGCCGGCGCGCGGGCGCGATCGTCGCCCGCATCCGCGGCGGCGAGATCCGCCGCGACCCCGGCCCGCGGCCGGGCCTGCGCGGCCACGACGTCTGCCCCGCCTACTGCACCTTCGCGCCGATCTGCCGCCGCGACCGGGCGCCGCGCTTCGAGGACGAGCGGGAGGACGAGGAACGGTGAGCACGGAGGAGGCCACGGTGACGCCACCACGCCAGCCCACCCCCGAGCAGGCCGCCGCGATCGCCGCCCGCGGCAAGGACGTGCTGCTGGAGGCGGGCGCCGGCACCGGCAAGACCGGGGTGATGGTCGAGCGCTACTGCCGCCTCGTCTGCGACGCCGGGCTCTCCCCCGACGCGATCCTCGCCTTCACCTTCACCGAGAAGGCGGCGGCGGAGCTGCGGCAGCGGATCCGGGCCGAGCTGGCGCGTCGGGCGGAGGCGGGGTCCGAGCGCGCGGCGACGGTCCTGGCGGGGATCGGCGGCGCCTGGGTGACGACGATCCACGGCTTCTGCAACCGGGTGCTGGCGGCGCATCCCGTCGCCGCCGGCGTCGATCCCGGGTTCCGGGTGCTCGACGCGCCGGAGGCGGCGCGGGCCGCCCGCGAGGCCTTCGACGACGGCCTGGTCGAGTTCCTCGCCGACGGCGACGCGGCCAAGGAGGAGACCGTCGCCGCCTTCGACGTCGAGGGGTTGCGGGGAGCGATCGCCGCCGTCCACGACGAGCTGCGCAGCCGCGGCGTCGCCGAGCCGAAGCTGCCCAAGCCGCCGCAGCCGGACCCGGAGGCGGCGCTGCGGCAGGCGGCGGAGGCGGCCGAGGAGTGCCTCGCCGAGCTGAAGGAGGGCAACGGGAACCGGGCGCTGCTGGAGCGGGCGCTGGCGCGGCTGCGGGTGAGCGGGCCGGCGCCGACGGTCGACGAGCTGCGCGCGCTCGCCACCACCAGCAAGGCGAAGGCGCTTGCTCCGTATAAGGAGGCGATCGACGCCGCGGTCGCCCGCACGGCGGAGGCGGGCGAGGGCGGCCGCGCCTACCGCCATCTCGGAGAGCTGCTCGAGCTCTTCTCCGCCCGCTTCGAGGCGGCGAAGGAGCGGCGCGCCGGGATCGACTTCGAGGACCTGCAGATCCTCGCCGCGCGGCTGCTCGAGCGGGCCGAGATCGGCGAGCACTACCGCGCCCGCTTCCGCCAGATCCTCGTCGACGAGTTCCAGGACACCAACCGCCTGCAGCTGCGGCTGATCGAGGCGCTGCGCGGGCCGAAGACTGAGCTGGTCGTGGTCGGCGACGAGCTGCAGTCGATCTACGGCTTCCGCCACGCCGACCTCGAGGTGTTCCGCCGGACGCGCGAGGAGATCGACCGCCGCGCCGACGCCGAGCTGATGCGGCTGAGCGGCAACTTCCGCTCGCGGCCGGAGGTGGTCGGCGCCGTCAACCTCTTCGGCGAGGCGCTGCTGGGCGAGGCCTACCGGCCGCTGCGGGCGGGGAGCGACTCGCGGCGACAGCTCGAGGACGCGGGTTCGAGACCCGCTTCGGATCCCGCGGTCGAGCTGCTGCTGACCGCGCGCGACGGCTGGGACGCCGAGGGGATCGAGCTGGAGCCGGCGATCGACGGCGCCACCTCGCTCAACTACCTCGCCGAGGCTCGCTTCGTCGCCGCGCGGCTGCGGGAGCTGGCCGACGAAGGGGTGCCGCGGGGCGAGATGGTGGTGCTGCTGCGCGCCTTCACCCACCTCGACGCCTACGAGGACTCACTCGAACGCGCCGGGCTGCGCCCCTACGTGGTCGGCGGCCGCGGCTACTGGTCCCAGCAGCAGGTCGCCGACGTCTGCGCGCTGCTGGCGGCGATCGCCAACCCGCTCGACGACCACGCCCTCTTCGGCGCCCTCGCCTCGCCCGCCTGCGGTGCCGCCCCGGACACGCTCTGGCTACTGCGGATGGCGGCGGGCAAGCGGCGGCACGTCTGGCCGGCGCTGGAGCGGGCGGCCGGCGCCGGCGAGGCGGAGCTGGCCGAGCCGAAGCGGCTGGAGGCGATCACGGAGAGCGAGCGCGAGCTGCTGCGGATCTTCGTCGCCCGGCTCGTCTCCTTGCGCGAGCGCGGCGCGCGGCTCTCGTTGCCGGCGCTGGTCGAGACGGCGGTGACTGAGACCGGCTACGACCTCGCGGTGCTGAGCCGGCCGGCCGGCGAGGCGCGCTTCGCCAACGTCCGCAAGATGGGCCGGCTGGCGGCCGAGTTCGAGGCGCGCGAGGGGCGCGACCTGCGCGGCTTCCTCGACTTCCTCGCTGCCCGCGCCGAAGGCGAAGCCGAGGCCCAGGCCGCGACCGCCGCCGAGGGCCACGATGGCGTCCGCATCATGACCGTCCACAACGCCAAGGGGCTCGAGTTCGGCGTCGTCGCCGTGCCCGACCTCTCGCGCAGCCTCCTCGCCGGCTCGCGGGCGCCGCTGCTGGCAATCGGACGCGAGGAGCGACCGCGGGTGGGGCTGCAGCTGCGCCGCCTCGGCGCCGCCTCGATCAACCTCTACGACTACGGCGCCCTCTGCGAGGAAGCGAAGGCGCGCGACGCCGAAGAGGGGCTGCGCCTCTTCCACGTCGCCGCCACCCGCGCCCGCGAGCGGCTGATCCTCAGCGGCGTCGTCAAGCCGGAACCGGGCAACGGGACGAAGCCGGGGACGCCGGTGATCGAGCGCCTCGTCGACGCGCTCGGGGTGCCGCGCGACGCCGACTCGACCCTGCCGGTGGCGCCGCCGGCGCCGCGGCCGGGGCTGGAGGCGGAGTTCGAGCCCTCGGAGATCGCCGTCCGGGTCAACCTCCCCTCGCCCGAGCGCGCCGCCGAGCTGCGGCAGACGCGCCGCCCGCCCGCCGCCGAGCGCGAGCTCGGCGAAGGCCCGCCGCCGCTGGTCGAGCGCCGGCCGCCGGTCGTCCCCAGCCGCCCCCTCTCCTACACCGCGATCTCCGCCTACGAGGAATGCCCCTACCGCTTCTACATGGAGCGGGTCTTGGGCCTGGCGCCGATCGACCAGAGTGCACCGAGCGACGACGCCCTCTCCGCGCCGGAAGAGCGAACCGCCCGCGGCGCCGCGGTGCACGCGCTGCTGGAGTGGAGCCAGGCGAACGGGTGGGCGGAGCCGAGCGAGGAGCTGGCGTTGAGGCATGCAGCCGCAGCGGGTGTGGGAGGGGGGATTCCCTCCCCCGACACCGCTCGCGCATGGCGCGCGGGTGGGTGTCGGGAGAGGGGAACCCCCCACCCACCCCACCCGGTGCTGGGG
>JBQCIG010000147.1:0-7908 GCA_051953975.1 Solirubrobacterales bacterium
AGCGCGTCTCGGCCGAGGGCGGCGTCGCCGATGTGTCCGGCTACACCGACTACGGCCGGGTCTGGCTCGAGTTCGGGGAGGAGATCGCGGAGGACCTCGGGCCGCGCTCGACGGTGATCGTCCTCGGCGACGCCCGCACCAACGGCCGCGAGCCGCACGCGCGCGCGTTCGGTGCGATCTCCGCGCGAGCCGGGCGCACCTTCTGGATGAACCCCGAGCCGAAGCTCTACTGGAACTACGGCGACTCGGTGATGGCCGCCTACGAGCGCTACTGCGACGGCGCCTTCGAGTGCTGGACCACCCGGCACCTGGAGAACTTCGTCAACGTCGTCGCCGGCGCCGCCCCCGCCGCCGAATGAGGGCGCTCTTCCTCCGCCACGGGCAGTCGGCGCACAACGCCCACACCGCGGCCGAGCCGCTGCCCGAGCAGGAGGGCGACCGGCTGACCGAGAGGGGCCTCGAACAGGCGCACGCCGCCGGCGCCGCCCTCGCCGGCCGCGGCGTCAACCGCCTGCTGACGAGCCCGCTGCGGCGCGCCCGCGAAACCGCCGCGGCGGTCGGGGTCGCGCTGGAGCTAGAGCCGGAGGAGCTCCCCTACGCGCACGAGCTGCACGCCGGCGAGACCTTCGAGGAGGCGATCGCGCGGGTGCGGCAGCTGAAGGCGGCGCTGGAGGCGGGCGCGCCCGGCGAAGTGCCGCTGCTCGTCACCCACGGCATCTTCACCCGCTTCTTCCTCCTCGACTCGGTCCTCGGCGACGCCTTCCAGGCGCCGATGGCGGCGGGGATCTGGAACCTCGGCTCGCACAACTGCGGGCTCTCGGTCTTCGCCCACGACGAGAGCTACGACCCGAACGGCAACCCGATCCCCGGCTGGACCTGCCTCACCTGGATGGAGCGGCCGTGGAGTCTGCCGTGACGATCCGCACCGGGTCGTCGGGCGAGACCTGCCACTGCTCGTTGACGATCGCCCCCACGGGTGGCGCCACCGGCCCCTCCAGCAGCGGGTCGTCGGTCTCCCGCATCCAGTCCTCGAGCCGCTCCCGCAGCTCCGCCAACACCTCCGCCCGCGCCGGGTCCTCGGCGACGTTGCGACCCTCCTGCGGGTCCAACACCAGGTCGTAGAGCTGCTCCTCGGGCACCTCCCGCTCGCCCCATCCCGCCTGCACCAGGAGGTCCTTGGTGTCGCTGTCGTCGCAGTTAGCGAGCACCGGATGCGGGTACTCGTCAAATCTCCTTATGTACTTCCAACGGTCGGTCCTGATCGCCCGGTGGGGCTGGTAGGCGGCGTGGTAGGTCGTCTCGGCGAAGATCGCGTCGTGGAGGCTCTCGACCTCCCCGCGCACCAGCGGCATCAGCGAGCTGCCCTGCAGCCAGTCGGGGTGCTCGGCGCCGGCGAGGTCGCAGAGAGTCGGGTAGACGTCGAGGTGGCTGACCGGCGCGTCGATGACCTTGCCGCCGGTGAAGCCGGGGCCGCGGACGATCGTCAGCACCCCGATGCCGCGGTCGAAGAGGGTCGCCTTGGCGCCGGGGAAGGCGATGCCGTGGTCGGTCGTGCAGATCACCAGCGTGTTGTCAACCAGGCCGAAGTCGTGCAGGGCGTGGAGGACGGCGCCGATCCCCTGGTCGAGCGAGCGGGCGCTGGCCTTGAACGCCGCCATGTCGCGGCGGGTGACCAGCGTGTCCGGCAGGTTGGCCGGCGGCAGCGAGTAGAGCGTGTCGCGGACCGAGGTGGGGGCCGAGAATTCGCGGTGGGTCTCGAAGAACCCGACCGACATGAACCACGGCTCGGCCGGCGCCTCGCGCAGCGTCTTGATCGTCAGCGGGGCGACGAAGGAGGCGTGGTTCTGGTCGACGGGGACGATCTCGTCGTAGCCGATCACCGCCGGGTCGAGCGAGATGTGCTGCTCGCCGATCAGGATCGAGCGGTAGCCGACCCCTCGCAGCGTGTGGACCCAGTGCTGGCTGTAGTCGTTCAGCTTCCAGCCGCGGTGGGCGAGCCCGAGCATGCCGTTGTTGTGGCAGTAGAGCCCGGTGAGGAGGCTGGCGCGGCTGCCGGAGCAGGTGGGGGCGGCGCAGAACGCCTTGCGGAACAGCACCCCCTGGTCGGCCAGCATCTGGATGTTCGGGGTCGGCACCTGGTAGCCGTAGGGCTGGACGTAGCGGCCGGTGTCGTGGGAGTGGATGTAGAGGATGTTCGGCGGCTGCACTACCTTCAAGACTAGGAAAATGCAGCCGCAGCGTTCATATCTCGTCTGCGCGACCCCCCGTAGCGGCAGCACCCTCGTCTGCCACGCGCTGGAGGAAACCGGCGTCGCCGGCCGCCCCGAGGAGTACTTCGAGGCACTGCGCCACAGCGGCCGCCCCCGCCGCCCCGAGGAATACTTCCTCGGGATCGACGACCAGTCGATCCGTGACCATCTCGGCGAGCGCAGCGTCGGCAGCGACCCCCCGCCCCGCTCGCCGCTGTGGAGCCGCGCCGCCTACGACCGCTACCTGCAGTGGGCCTTCGAGACCGGGACCACCCCCAACGGCGTCTTCGGGGCGAAGCTGATGTGGGGCTACTTCGGCGAGTTTGTCAGCCTCCTGCGCAACGTCCCCGCCTACCGCGACGTGCCGCTGGCCGAGCTCCTCCCCGCCGTCTTCCCCGACCTCACCTTCGTCCGCGTCGTCCGCGCCAACAAGGTGCGCCAAGCGGTCTCGCTGTGGAAGGCGGTGCAGACCGCGACCTGGCGCGAAGACCACGCCGGCGCCGAGGCCGGCTCGGTCGAGGGCAACGGCGCCGCCTACCAGAGCTTCATCGAGGAGCACCGACCGCAGCTGCGTTTCCACTACCGGGCGATCGACCACCTGCTCGACCAGCTGCTGGTCGAAGAGGCCTCCTGGGACGCCTTCTTCGAGCACGCCGGGATCGAGCCGGTCCTCGTCCTCTACGAGAACTTCGCCGCCGACTACGAGGCCAGCACCCTCCACCTGCTGGAGCGGCTGGGCCTCTCCTGCCCCGAGGGCTTCGAGTTCGAGCCGCGGATGAAGCGCCAGTCGGACCGGATCAACGACGACTGGACCAAGCGCTACTGCCAGCTCCGCCTCGGCCGCGACTTCGACCTCGACCCGGTGCCGGTCGAGAGAGCCTCCAGCTGAGGGATCAGGCCTCCTCGGGCAGCTCGGGCGGCGGGGGGAACGAGTCGGCCAGATGGCGCTCGGCTCGTGGCCGCGGCGCGACCCGTTGGTCGGAGGGCGTGTCCTTGCCGGTCTGGGCGAGGTGATAGACGAAGGCGGCGATCGCGGCGGCGAGGACGAGGCTGACCGGGCCGGTGCCGAGGGCGAGTCCGCCGCGGGCGTGGGAGACGGCGAGCCAGTCGGCGACCGAGGCGCCGAGGGGGCGGGTCACCACGTAGGCGAACCAGAAGCTGAGGATCGGGTTCCAGCCGAAGCGGAAGTAGCCGAACGCCGGCACCGCGATGATCGCCGCGAAGAGGAGGATCGAGCCGAAGAAGCCGATCCCGAGGGTGACCGCGGTGAGGTCGCCGGCGGCGGTGCCGAGGGCGAAGGTGGCGAGGACCGCCGCCCAGTAGAAGAGCTCGCGCCGCGGGGTCGTGATGCTGTGGATCGAGAGCGTGCCCTCGCTCACGTACCAGGTCCGGAAGACCGCGGCGAGGACGATCGCGTAGAAGATCGTCGAGGCGATGTAGGGGACGCCGAAGCCGACGTGGAGGACGTCGGCGGCCATCGTCCCGAAGACGCCGACCATCGCCACCGCCAGCCAGTAGGCCCAGGGCACGTAGCGGTCCTTCGTGAACTGGATATAGAGGGCGATGACGAAGGCGATCCCGCCGAGCACCACCGCGATCTGCGGAACCATGGCGTGGACCAAGAAGTCGGAGGTCGACTCGCCCATCGCCGTCGTCAGCGCCTTGACGATCCAGAAGTAGGCGGTGACCTCGGGCACCTTGGAGAAGGCGTGCCGGGGGCGACGGCGGGGTTTGCTGAGGGTCTGGTCCATCGGCGCGAGGGGGACGAGACCTCGGCGGCGGGACAAGCTAGGCGGCGACTCTTAAGCCCAGATGAGCGCGCCGCTGCGAACGCACCAGCAGAACCAGATACGTGAGAAGTAGGGCGATCGTGATCGCCTCGGCGACGAAGGAGAGCACGATCGCGGTTCGGTAACCGTGCTCCCTGAAGCCGAAGAGCTCGGTGTGCTCGGAAATCAGCAGGAAACCGGCGGAGCTGGCCGCCAGCACGATTCCCCCGAGGGCGACGGCGGCGAGGGCGAGCTCCCCACCTCCGCCGAAAATCCGGTCGACGAGCCGATCGGTGGGGAGGACCAGGAGCAGGGCCAGGATGGCGGCGCCGACCAGGTTCAATACGAAGAGCGTCCCGATCACCGGGACAACCTCGTAGTGCACGGCGTAGTACTGGTCGATGTGCACGGCTCCGACGCCAAGGAGCGCCAGGGCTGCCAGAAGACGCAAGAGATACGGAGGACGGCGCGC
Source organism: Solirubrobacterales bacterium (assembly GCA_051953975.1). Classification (GTDB taxonomy): domain Bacteria; phylum Actinomycetota; class Thermoleophilia; order Solirubrobacterales; family 70-9; genus VAYN01. The sequence continues at coordinate 4,491 of JBQCIG010000147.1, forward strand.
TTCGGTTTGCGTCATCAGGAGCCGTTCCCTCCGCTCCCGCCTTCGTTTCCTTCCTCCACCGGTTCCGCATTCTTCGGTGACACCAGGTACCAGGGGGCGCCGAACTGTTCGATGTCCTCGCCGCTGGTCGCGTCGGGGCTGCCGCCGTCCCCCGCGTAGTAGTAAAGGGGCACCCCGGCGTAGGTCACCTGCGACGCGCCTTCGCGGCTTATCGTCCCCAGCTTCGCCTGGGAGACGCCCGGACCGGCCATCGGCGGGGCGCTGGTCTCGAACGGAGGCCAGACCGACGCGCAGGCTTCCGTGCACGCGCTGTGCCCTTTCCCGTCGGCCAGGAACAGGTACAGCGAATGGCCTTCTTCGTCGACGAGATAGGTGCCCGCGCCGGAGCGATCGGCGCTGACCTTTGCCGGCCCGCCCTGCGACGATGGGATCGCACTCCCGCAACCCGAGGCAACCAGCGAGGCGAGGAGGAGGAGCGCGACCGCGGCTCGAGCCCGGCGGGTTCGATGGCTCGCCTGCACGACCTGCGCTCGTTTCCTCGCAGCGATTCGCATCTCTCCTGCTGCTCTACGACCGGCAGCGGTCCGAGGTTCAGCGAGCAGACCCGGAAGCTCATCGGCCGTTTAAGCGGACCCCTTAACCTGGATGTCTCCACTGCGAGAGGACGCGATGACCTATCTGCGACGCATCTCAACCCTGCGGCTACTCGTGATCGGGGCCGCGGTGGCGCTGTTCGCGGCCGCCACCGCCGTGATCGCCCTGGCGGCCACGGGCGGCGGGCCGACGCCGCCCCCGCAGCCGCTCGACGTGGCCGTCCACGATGCGCTCGCGGCCCCGCCGCCGGCGGGCGTCAGCGCCCGGGTCCACTTCACCGACGACCTCGTCGGCGAATCGGTCCTCGAAGGCGCCGACCCGCTGCTGAGCGGCGCCTCGGGCCGGCTCTGGGCGACCCCGGACGGGCGCCTGCGGCTGGAGCTGCAGGCCGATGTCTCCAAGGGCAGCGCCGGCGACCTCGAGCTGCTCGTCGAAAAACGCCACTTCAGCCTGTACGACCCCGGCACCGAAACCGTCTACGAAGGGACGCTGCCGAGCCACCAGGACGAAGGCGACGGAGAACCGCCGTCGCTGGGCCAGGTTCAGGAAGCGATCGAAGAAGCGATGAAGCACGCGGACCTGAGCGGCGCCAACCCCAGCGACGTCGCCGGTCAGCCCGCCTACACCGTCCGCGTCTCGCCGCAGGCCGACGGCGGCCTGGTCGGCGGCGCCGAGCTCGCTTGGGACGCCGCCAACGGCACGCCGCTGCGCGCCGCCATCTACGCCAAGGGCGAAAGCTCGCCGGTGCTCGAACTCGCCGCCACCGAAATCGGCTTCGAAGCGGTCCCCGACTCGGTCTTCGAAATCTCACCACCGCCGGGCACCAGGAAGGTCGAGCTGAGCCCGCCCGGCGAAGGCCCCGGCGGCGGGGGGTCCGACACGCCCGTGACCGGCCTGGAAGCGGTCCAGGCCAAGACCTCCTTCCCGCTCAGCGCCCCGCCCAGCCTCGCCGGGATGCAGCGCGACCAGGTGCGGCTGATCTCCAGCGGCGAAGAAGCCGGCGCGCTCGTCACCTACGGCAAGGGCCTCGGCGGCCTCGCGGTGCTCGAGCTGCCGGCGAGCGGCAAAGGGGAAGAAGGCGGCGAAGGCGGCCCGCAGCTGCCGAGCGTCTCGATCCCCGGCGCCACCCAGGCCCAGGAGCTGGAAACCCCGCTCGGCACGCTGATCCGCTTCCGGCGCGACGGCGTCGAGTACACCGTCGTCGGCTCGGTCACCGCCGCGGTCGCCCGGGAAGCTGCCGAAGGCCTCTAGCCGCGTGTCCGAAGCGGCGCCGATCGAGGTCCGTGGCCTGGTCTAGCGCTACGGCGAGCTGACCGCGGTCGATCATGTCGACCTCACGGTCGAGCGCGGCGACGTCTTCGGCTATCTCGGCCCCAACGGCGCCGGCAAGACCACCTCGCTGCGGATGATGCTGGGCCTGATCCGCCCCGACGAGGGCTCGGTCCGCCTCTTCGGCCGCGACCCGCAGCTCAGCGTCGCCGCGCTGGAGGGCGTCGCCGGCTTCGTCGAGGCGCCGGCCTTCTACCCCTACCTGAGCGGCCGCGAGAACCTGCGGCTCTGCGCCGCCCTCGACGGCGGCGAGGCGGCGAGCCGGATCGACGAGGCGCTAGAGGTGGTCGAGATGCGCGAGCGGGCGAAGGACCGGGTCGGCGGCTACTCGCACGGGATGCGCCAGCGGCTGGGGATCGCCGCGGCGCTGCTGCGCCGTCCGCGGCTGCTGCTGCTCGACGAGCCGGCCACCGGCCTCGACCCGGGCGGGATGCGCGACATGCGCGAGCTGATCCGCGACCTCGCCGCGCGCGGGATCACGGTGCTGCTCTTCAGCCACCTGCTGGTCGAGGTGGAAGAGCTCTGCAACCGGGTCGCGATCGTCCGCCGCGGCGCGGTCGCATACGAGGGCGAGCTGGCCGAGCTGCGCCAGCGCGCCGGCGTCAGCTACCGCCTGCGCACCGCCGCCGACGAGCGCGCTCGCGCCGTCTGCACCGCCCAGCCCGGGATCGAGGACGTGGGCGAGGCGCCCGGCGGTGGGCTGCTGTTCCGCGCCGCCGGCGAGGCCGCGGTCGGCGAGCTCTCGCTGGCGCTGGCCGAGTCGGGAGCGCCGGTGCTGGAGCTGACGCCGCGCCAGGCGAGCCTCGAGGACCTCTTCTTCCAGCTCACCGAGGGCGGCACCGACGGGGCGGCGCGGATCGCGGCCGCCGCGGAGGAGCTGGCCTGATGCCGGGGACGCTCACCGTCTACCGCTGGGAGCTGCGCAAGCTGCGGGCCCAGAAGCGGACCTACCTGGGGCTCGGGGCGGCCGCCGCGGTGCCGATCATCTTCGTCGTCGCACTGGCGATCCGCAACGGCGAACCGCGCGACGTCGCCTTCGGCCGCTACGTCCACGACACCGGGCTGGCGATCCCGCTGGTGCTGCTGCTGTTCGGCTCGGTCTGGCTGTTTCCGCTGATCACGGCGCTGGTCGCGGGCGACATCGTCGCCGCCGAGGATCGCGACCGCACCCTGAAGACGATCCTCACCCGCTCGGTCGAGCGCCAGCAGGTGTTCGCGGGCAAGACATTGGCCGCCGTCACCTATGCGGTCGCCGCGATCGCACTCAGCGGCTGTGTCGCGCTGGTCGCCGGGATCATCGCCTCCGGCTTCAACCCGATCGTCACCCTCTCCGGCACCCGTGTCTCCGCCTCGCATGGGCTTGCGCTCGTCGGCGCCAGCCTGCTGGTGTATCTGCTGCCGATCCTCGACGTCGCCAGCATCGGGCTGCTCTTCTCGACCGTGTTCCGCAACAGCGCCGCGGCGATCGTCGGCACACTGATGTTCTCGCTCCTGC
>JBQCIG010000148.1:0-6809 GCA_051953975.1 Solirubrobacterales bacterium
GCCGCGTTCCCACAGGCCGCATCCGCACTCCGTTTTCTCGATGCAGAGCTAGACATCCCACCTGCCTCCCGATTCGATTCCAAGGTCCGTCTCCAGCGATAGCTGAGTTAACCAGTCGCGCTCGCACCTTCCCTCCGGCGAACTAAAAAACCCTTTAGAACCGATGCCGCGCGGGGCTTAGAACCCTAAGGCGAACTTGGCGTCCTCGGTCATCATCTCCGGGCTCCAGGGAGGGTCGAAGACCATCTTCGGGTGGACCGCGGTGACGCCGGGGAGGTCGCCTACGAACTCCTTCATCTGCTCGGAGACCTGGGGGCCGATCGGGCAGGCGGGGGTGGTGAGGGTGAAGGTGACGTAGACGTCGGAGCTCTCGATCTCGACGTCGTAGACGAGGCCGAGGGAGACGAAGTCGAGCCCGAGCTCGGGGTCGATCACTTCCTCTAGCGCCTCGAGGACGTCGTCCTCAGTAAGGATCTCGGCGTGCTCGTCGGAGGTGGCTGCTGGGTTGTCGCTCATGGCTCCATGGTAGCCGGGCGCCCGGCTCAGCTTGGGAGGAGCGGCTCCGGGGGCGGCCCATCCCCCGCCGGCGCCAGCTCCAGCTGCCACCAGCCGACGTCGCGCCAGGCGCCGGCCTTCCAGCCGATCTCGCGGTTGACGCCGACCGCCGAGAAGCCGAGGCGCTCGTGCAGGGCGACGCTCGCCGCGTTGGGCAGGGTGATGCCGGCGCAAGCCATGCGAAAGCCGCGCTCGCGCAGGCGCTCGAACAGGGCCGCATAGAGGGCACGGCCGACGCCGCGGCCACGCTCTTCCTCGGCGACGTAGACGGAGACCCCGGCGCTCCAGCGGTAGGCCGGCCGCTCGTTGAAGGCGGTCGCGTAGGCATAGCCGACCACTCGTCCCTCCCGCTCCGCCACCAGCCAGGCGTGGGTGGCGGCGTAGCGCTCGATCCGCGCCGCCATCTCCCCCGCCCCCGGCGCCTGCTCCTCGAAGGAGACGGCGCTGCCCTCGACGTGCGGCGCGTAGATCGCCGCGCAGGCGGCGCCGTCGCGGGCAGGGTCGGCGTCGCGGATCGTCAGCTGGTCCGCCGGCTCGGTCCGTTGGTCGCTCATGGGCAGGGCAATCTAGAGCGCTGCGCCTTAGGCTGCCGAACATGAGCGAGCAGGGCAGGATCGTGCGCCGGTCGATCGGGATCGTCTTCGACGACGGCGGCCTCTTGGCCCTCACCTCCAGCCTTCCCGACGGCGCCGCCGCCCACGGCGAGGAGGAGGTGACGGCGGTCTTCTGCGATCCCGACGGCGCCCCGCTCGAGTTCGAGGAGGCGCTGCTCTCCACCGAGTACGGCGAGGACGGCGTGCAACGACGCGCCAGCCTCGAGCTCTGGCCCGACGTCGAGGACATGCGCCCCCTGCGCGGCGCCGGCACGCTGATCAGCTCGGTCCGCGTGCGCCGCCAGGAGCTCGACTCGCAGATCGCCTTCTTCCGCTGGTCGGTCGAGGGGCGCGAGGGCCTCGGCACTTACGAGGTCGCCCGCGCCGATGGCTGATATCCGGGCGATCGTCTCCGACTTCGGGGGCGTCCTCACCACGCCCCTGCTCGGCAGCTTCGAACGGGTCCAGGACGAGATCGAGATCCCGGCCGAGAGCCTCGGCAAGGCGCTGCGCTCCGCCACCGAGGAGCGCGGCGACAACCCGCTCTTCCAGCTCGAGCGCGGGGAGATGGAGGAGGTGGAGTTCCTCGAGCTGCTCAGCGACCACCTCGAGCCGCTGGTCGGGCACCGCCCGCACCTGCACCGCTTCCGCGAGGTCTACTTCGAGGCGCTCGACCCGAACGAGCCGATGATCGAGCTGATGCGGGAGCTGCGGGCGAGCGGCCTGGCGATGGCGCTGCTGACCAACAACGTGCGCGAGTGGGAGCCGCTGTGGCGCTCGATGCTGCCGATCGACGAGATCTTCGAGACGGTCGTCGACTCCGCCTTCGTCGGCGCCCGCAAGCCGGAAGCGCGGATCTACGAGCTGACGCTGGAGCGGATCGGGCTGCCCGCCGAGGCCTGCCTCTTTGTCGACGACATCGGCGTCAACTGCGAGGCCGCCGAGGCGGCGGGGATGAACGCGATTCACTTCCGCGACAACGAGCAGGCGATCGCGACGATCCGCGCGGCGCTCGCCTAGACCATCCGGTCGGCCCGATGGCGGGCGGCGCCGTCGCCGTTGCCGGCCCGCACCGGCGCTTCGCGCCAGCGCCGCGCGAACGGCAGGCGCCAGCTGTGGGGGGAGATCAGGGCGCCGATCTCCGCCGGTCCCCACGAGCCCTGCGGGTACGGTTTCACCGGCGGCGGGTCCTGCAGCAGCGGTTCGGAGATCTCCCACAGCCGCTCGATGCCCCTGGCGGTGTTGAAGAGGGTGCGGTCGCCGACCATCGCGTCGCGGATCAGCCGCTCGTAGGCCTCCACCGCCTCGCCGGCGTAACCGGTTTCCTCCAGCGAGAACTGCATACTCGCCTTGTCGAGCACCATCCCCATCCCCGGCCGCTTGCCGTAGAAGGAGAGCGAGACTCGCGAGGACTCGTCGAGGTCGAAGGTGAGGTGGTCGGGGCCGTAGCGGCCGACCCGCGAGTGTTCGGGGAACATCGCGTGCGGCGGCTCGCGGAAGGCGATCGAGATGATCCGCGCGCTTTCGCCCATCCGCTTGCCGGTGCGCAGGTAGAAGGGGACGCCGTTCCAGCGCCAGTTATCGAGTTCGCAGCGCAGAGCGACGAAGGTCTCGGTGCTGGAGTTGGGGTCGACCCCGGGTTCGTCGCGGTAGCCCTCGTACTGGCCGCGCACCGCCTGCTTGGGGTCGAGCGGCAGCAGGCTGCGGAAGACCTTGTTCTTCTCGTCGGTGATCGGCTCCGGCGCCAGCGCCGTCGGCGGCTCCATCGCGACGAAGGCGAGGATCTGCATCAGGTGGGTGACGACCATGTCGCGGAAGGCGCCCGTCTTCTCGTAGAAGGCGGCGCGGGTGCCCACGCCGAGCGTCTCCGGCACGTCGATCTGGACGTGGTCGATGTGGTTGCGGTTCCAGATCGGCTCGAAGAGGCCGTTGGCGAAGCGCAACGCGAGGATGTTCTGCGCCGCCTCTTTGCCGAGGAAGTGGTCGATGCGGAAGACCTGCTCCTCGTCGAGGACTTCGTGGACCATCTGGTTGAGCTTGCGGGCGCTGGCGAGGTCGGTCCCGAACGGCTTCTCCATGATCACCCGCGAACGCTCCGAGAGGCCGCAGCTCTGCAGCATCTGGATCACGTTCGGGGCGGCGGTCGGCGGCACGCTCAGGTAGTGGAGGAGCCGCATCTCCGAGCCCAACTCCGCTTCGGCTTTGCGGACCGCCTCGGCCAGCTTCTCCGGCGCCTGCGAATGCGGCACGTAGGAGAGCCGGCCGGAGAACTCGTGCCACTCCTCGCCGCCGAAGGCGTGGCGGGCGAACTCGCGGCAGGCCTTTTCGGCGATCCCGCGGAACTCGGCGTCGCCGATCTCCTCCATCGAGACGCCGACGATCCGGAACTCCGGCATCAGCCCCGCCTGGAACAGCCGCAGCAGCCCCGGCAGAAGCTTGCGCCGCGCCAGGTCGCCGGTGGCGCCGAAGATGACGATCACATGCGGGGGAACGTCCATGGAAGCGAGATTAGAGCCCGGGACGAGCGCCCCGGCTAGCCCCTGTCCGTCGGCGGCGTCTCCTCCAGTTCGATCCACCTGCTCCTCCTACCCCGATTGACGTCCCGATGCGCCGCGAAGCAAAGCACGGCGGCGAGGACGAGGCCGGCGGTGACGATCCAGAGGTCCATCGGCCGGACCGCCGTGTGCCCGGCGACGGTCAGCGCAGCGATCCCGGTGGCGAAGGCGAAGCCACCGAAGGCGACCCCGAAGGTCTGCCAGACGACGGAGGGTTCCGGTGTCTCCCGTTCTCGTACCTGTCTTCGCACTCCCGCTTCCCGTACGGCCCATGTCCCCATTGACAGGATGTCCAATAATAGCATCTATATTAGACGAATAGCTGGACATAAACTAGACATATAACTAGACAAAACGTCTAGAGTCATCTAGTAGAGGGCGGCTAGTTGTCGCTGCCCGCCCGGTCCCACACGTACAGCTCCATCGCCTCGCCCGCAAGCTCCATCAGGCGGGGCGGGCTGAGGAGGCCGAGGACGAGCTCGAGCGCGTCCTCTTCGGTGACGCCGGAGTCGACCGCCTCCTCGCCGCGGAAGCCGGCGGCGAGCTTGAGCGCCTCGCGGCGGTTTTCGCCGAGCGAGTTGAAGGCGCCCATCAGGAAGTCGCGGTTGGGGACCGGCTGGCCGACCTCGAGCGAACCGTGCCAGGCGGCGAGCATCGAGAGGTCGTGCTCGTCGAGCTCGGCGATCGCCTTCGCGTAGTGGAGCTCGAGCTCGGAGTCCGGGATCTCGTCGACCCAGGCCCGCACCGCCTCGCCGAAGAGCTGGCGGCGGGCCTCGCGGCCGATCGAGTCGGCGATGACGCGGATCGCGTCGGCGGGGTCTACGAAGCAGAGGGGCATTGGCTGAGCGGCAATTTAGAGAGCCCCGACGACGCCAAAAGATGCCCGCTAATCCCCCACTTTGCGGGGTCAGGGGAGGCGCAGGCGAGACGACGCCGGAGCCGTCCCTAGGCTCGGTCGGGTGCCGCTGAAGCTGATCTACGGGCCGCCCAACTCCGGCCGCGCCGGGGTCGTCCGCCGCGACTTCACCGCTGCCCTGGAGCGGGACCCGGTCCTCGTCGTCCCGACCGTCGACGACGTCTTCGCCTTCGAGCGCGAGCTCTGCGAGGCCGGCGCGGTTCTGGGCGGCGCGGCGATGACCTTCGGGGCGCTCTTCCGCGCCGTCGCCACCGCCGCCGGCGCTCCGCCCGGGTCCGAGCTCTCCCCGGCGCAGCGGCTGCGCGTGCTCGCCGTGGCGATCTCCTCGCGGCGCGAGCGGCTGGGCCCGCTGCGGCGCTCCGCCGGGCGGCCGCGCTTCGCCGCCGCCCTGGAGCGGCTGCTCGACGAGCTGCAGGCGGCGGGGATCGAGCCGGAGGAGGTCGAGGCGAGCGCGGCGACGCTCGAGGGCTCGGCCTACCTCAGCGACCTCGCGGCGCTCTTCGCCGGCTACGAGGAGACGCGACAGCGCAGCGGTCGCGGCGACGCCCACGGCCTCGCCCGCGAGGCGATCGCACAGCTGCGTCGCGACCCCTCGCTGTGGGAGGGCCGGCCGGTCCTCCTTTACGGGTTCGACGACCTGACCGAGAACCAGTTCGAGCTGGTCGCGGCGCTGGCGGCGCGGACGCAGGTGACGGTTGCCCTCCCCTACGAGGAGGGCAACGCGGCCCTGGCGGCGCGCGGTCGGCTGCTGGGCCGGCTGCGCGAGCGGATCGGCGCCGCCGAGGAGGGGCGGACCGAGGCGGATCCCGGCAACACCGAGAGCCCCCTCCTCTTCCACCTCACCCGCTCCTTCGGCGCCGCGCGACCCGAGCGGATGGCGCCCGACGGCAGCCTCGTCCTGCTGCGCTCGGCCGGCACCCGGGCCGAGGCGGAGGCGATCGCCGCTCACGTCTCCCGCCTGATCCGCGACGGCGCCATCCCCGACGAGATCGCGATCGCCCTGCGCGATCCGGCGCGGCGCGGCGAGCAGATCCGGGCGGCGCTGGAGGCGAACGGCATCGCCACCGCGCTGGAGGCGGAGATCCCGGTGGCGGGGACGAGCGTCGGCGGCGCCCTCCTCGCCCTGCTGGAGGCCGAGCTGGGCGCCCGCCGCGCCTCCGACCTGCTGCGCTACCTGCGCGGTCCCTCCGGCTTCTCGCCGGGCCGCGTCGACTGGTTCGAGCGGCGCCTGCGGCGGCGCCGGGTGCGCGACGCCGAGACGGCGCTGCTGCTCTGGCAGGGCGAGGAAGGCGAGCCGCCCCGCGACCTGCTGCGTCTGCGCGAGGCCGCCCGCCGCTCGCCGGCCGAGCTGGCGGCGGAGGTCGGGGCGCTGGCGGCGCGGATGGCCTCGCGTCAGCTGCGCGGCGAGGACGGGCCGCCGCTGCGCCAGGGCGACGGGCTCGAGCTGCGCGCGGCGGCGGCGATCGCCTCCTCCCTCGCCGAGCTGGCCGAGCTCGGGGGGCTGGCGCCGCGCCCGCAGGAGCTTCCCGAGATCGTCCGGGAGCTCGACTTCCGCGTCTGGTCGGGGCCGGTCGAAGGGCGGGTCCGCATCGCCAGCCCCTACCGCCTACGCGCCGCCCGCTTCGACCATGTTGTCGTCGGCTCGCTGCAGGACGACGAGTTCCCCCGCCGCGACCGCGGCACCGATCCCTTTCTCTCCGACGCGCAGCGGCAGACGCTCGGCCTCGAACCCCGCCGCGACAGCGAAGCCGAGGAGCGCTACCTCTTCCACGCCTGCCTCGCGCTCGCCCGCCGCAGCCTCACCCTCTCCTACCGCGACAGCGACGAGGATGGCGCCGCGACCGCGCGCTCGCCGCTACTCGACGAGGTGCGGGCACTGCTCTCCCCCGCTCCCGAAGGTGGCGCGCCCGACCCGCTCGAGGAGGAGATCACGGTGACGCGGGACCTGGCACAGGTGGTCGCGCCGCTGGCCGAGGCGCCCTCGGAGGACGAGCTGGCGCGGGCGCTGGTGGCGACTTTGGGCGCCTATGGGCGCCACAAGTCGCCAGTGGCAGACGACACGGTGAAACTGCTGGCGCAGGTGGGCGTCGAGGGCGGGCTCGCGGAGCGGCTCCTCGCCCGCCTCGCCACCGCCCGCCGCGCCGAGGCCGCCTCCCGCGCCCCGGGGCCGCTGAGGAACCCGGCGGTGCT
>JBQCIG010000149.1:0-5332 GCA_051953975.1 Solirubrobacterales bacterium
ACCAACGCCCACGTCGTCACTGACGACTCGACCGGCGAACGGAAGCCGGCGAAGGAAGTCTTCGTCGAGTTCCCGGAACGCAACGTGGTCGCGGCCGAAATCGTCGGCTTCGACCCGTTCGCCGACGTCGCCCTGCTGCAGATCGAACCCGACGGCTTCCCCCTGCACCCGCTCAAGCTGGGTAACGACCACACGCTGCAGGTAGGGCAGCCGGTGGCGGCGATCGGCAGCCCCTTCGGCGAGCAGCAGTCGCTCTCGGTCGGGGTCGTCTCCGCCACCGACCGCTCGGTCAAATCCCTGACCCAGTTCGAAATCTCCGGCGCGATCCAGACCGACGCTTCGATCAATCCCGGCAACTCGGGCGGGCCGCTGCTCGACGCCGGTGCCCACGTGATCGGCATCAACCAGCAGATCGAGACCAACTCCGGAGCCAACGACGGGGTCGGCTTCGCCGTCCCGATCTCCGCGGTCAAGCGCTCGATCTCCCAGCTGCGGGAAAACGGCAAGGCCGAATACGCCTACATGGGGGTCTCCACCCAGGCGCTGTATCCCCAACTCGCCCGCAAGCTGGGGCTGGACACGACCTTCGGCGGCCTGATCTCGGAAGTCGTTCCCGGCGGTCCCGCCGAGAAGGCCGGGCTCGAAGGGGGCGACGAAAAGCTGCGCTTCCAGGCCGCCCAGTACCGGACCGGGGGCGACGTGGTCCTCCAGGTCGACGGGCGAGACGTCGTCAGCACCGACGCCCTCGCCCGCATCGTCGCCGACCACAAACCCGGCGACACCGTGACCCTGACCATCCTCCACAACAACCAGCGCGAAAAGGTAAAGGTGACGCTGGGCAAGCGGCCCGACATCCCCTCCTCCGAATAGTCGGCCGCGGCGCCCGCCCACCACGTCGCCGCCCATCCGTGTAGAACTCCCTGGCCTTGCTCCAGGAAGTCGCCCTCGGGCACAAGACACTCACCGATTACACCCACATCGTCGGCAAAGAGCTGACGGAGCAGATCCGCGCGCTCGCCGAGCCGCTGAAGGGCAAGCGGATCCTCCACGTCAGCGCCACCGCCTTCGGTGGCGGCGTCTCCGAGATCCTCTACACGCTGGTGCCGCTGATGCGGGACATCGGCCTCGACGCGCACTGGCACGTCATCTTCGGCAAAGAAGAGTTCTTCAACGCGACCAAGCTCCTCCACAACTCCCTGCAGGGAGCCGAAGAGACCCTGAGCGACGAGCAGTGGACGCTGTTCGACGAGATCAACCAGATGAACGCGGAGGGGCTGCAGGGCGAATGGGACGTGGTGATCGTCCACGACCCGCAGCCGATCGGCCTGCGCCGCGGCGCCCTGGCGAAGGGGCAGCGCTGGGTCTGGCGCTGCCACATCGACCTCTCGACCCCGAACCCGGCCCCGATCGCCCGCCTGCTGCCGCTGATCGAAGAGTACGACGCGACCGTCTGGCACCTGCCCGACTACGTCCCCAACGGAATGGGCGAGGCCTGCGAGCGGGTGACGATCATGCCGCCGGCGATCGACCCGCTCTCGCCGAAGAACATGGCCTTCTCGCCCGAGGACGCCGCCTTCGTCTGCCGCCAGTTCGGAATCGACGTCGACCGGCCGCTGATCACCCAGGTCTCGCGCTTCGACCCCTGGAAGGACCCGATCGGCGTGATCGACGCCTACCGCGAGGTGACCGAGCAGGTGCCGGAGGCGCAGCTGGCGATGGTCGGCTCGATGGCCACCGACGACCCCGAGGGGCGCGAGTACTTTCAGAAGACCTTCGAATACGCCGACGGCGACCCCGACATCAAGATCCTCAGCAACCTCAACAACGTCGGCGCGATCGAGGTCAACGCCTTCCAGTCGCAGTCGGACATCTGCCTGCAGAAGTCGATCCGCGAGGGCTTCGGGCTGACCGTCACCGAGGCGCTCTGGAAGGGCCGCCCGACGGTGGCCGGCAACGTCGGCGGAATCCCCCTGCAGATCGAGGACGGCGTCAGTGGCTACCTCGTCGACTCCCCCTCGCAGTGCGCGGCGCGCTGCGTCGAGGTCCTCCGCGATCCCGAGCTCGGCAGGGAATTGGGTCGGCGCGGCAAGGAGCACGCGCGGCGCCAGTTCCTCACCCCGCGCCTGCTCCGCGACTGGCTCGATCTGCTGACCGACCTCGAGAGCTGAGCGCGTAGTCTCTGCGGCGTGGGCTCTTCGCCGCTGATCATCGTCTCCAACCGCGGTCCCCTCCAGTTCGACCGCGACGAGAGCGGCGAGCGGACGGTGCGGCGCGGCGGCGGCGGCCTGGTGACGGCGCTATCGGGACTGGTCTCCCATCGCGATGCCCTCTGGATCGCCTCGGCGATGACCGAGGAGGACGTCGCCGTCTCCGAGGAGAAGGGAGGGCCGATCGAGCAGGAGCTGGACGGCATCGACTACCGCGTCCTCCTCGTCGGCAGCGACCCCGTCGCCTACGACCGCTTCTACAACGTGATCGCCAACCCGATCCTCTGGTTCATCCAGCACTACCTCTGGGACCTCTCCAACGCACCCGACATCCGCCAGCAGGAGCTCGACGCCTGGGACCACGGCTATCAGGCGGTCAATCAGGACATCGCCCGGGCGGTGCTCTCCCAAATCGAGGGTCGGCAGCAGCCGCTGGTGATGCTGCACGACTACCACCTCTACACGGCACCGGGGATGATCCGCGCCGAGCGCCCCGACGCCCTCCTCCACCACTTCGTCCACATCCCCTGGTCGCAGCCGGACAGCTGGCGGATCCTGCCGACGCGGATCCGCAACGCGATCTTCGAGGGGATGCTCGCCAACGACATCATCGGCTTCCACACCCACGCCTACTGCATCAACTTCCTCCGCTGCTGCGACGAATTGCTCGACGGGGTCGAGGTCGACTACCACGCGGCCGAGGTGCGCCACGGCGGCGGCAAGACGGTCGCGCGCGCCTACCCGCTGGGAATCGACGCCCAGCGCCTGGAGCGGGCGGCAGCTTCGCCCGAGGTCGCCGAAGCCGAGCGCGAGGTGCTGGAGCGGCGGCGCCAGTACCTGATCATCCGGGTCGACCGCGCCGACCTCTCGAAGAACGTGCTGCGGGGCTTCACCGCCTTCGACACCTTCCTCACCCAGCACCCCGAGTTCCGCGAAAAGGTCACCTTCATCGCCCACCTCCAGCCCTCGCGTCAGGACGTGCCCGAGTACGCCGAGTACCTGGAGCGGATCGAGGCGCTGGTCGCGGTCGTCAACCACCGTCACGGCACCACCGACTGGATGCCGATCGACCTGAAGATCTACGAGAACTTCCACGACGCCGTCGCCCGCTACAAGCACTTCGACCTGCTGATGGTCAACTCGCTCTTCGACGGGATGAACCTGGTCGCCAAGGAGGCGCCGGCCGTCAATACCCGCGATGGGGTGCTGATGCTCTCCGAGAACACCGGCTCCCACCAGGAGCTGATCGACTACGTGCTCTCGGTCAACCCCTTCGACATCCAGGAGCAGGCCGACGCGATCCACCGGGCCCTGACCATGGACCCGGAGCAGAAGCGCCGGCGGGCGGAGGGCCTGCGCGAGATCATCTTCTCCCACAGCCCCGGCGACTGGGTCGACGACCAGTTGCAGGACATCGAAGCCCTGCGCAGCTCGGTCGCCTAGGAGGGATTGGCGAAACCCTCCTAGAGGGGGAGACTTTTCCTCCCTCCAGCCCTTGAGGGGAGGTGCGCGGAGTTCGAGTCAGATGGGCGAGGGCGGGCAAGGCGGCAGCGATCGCGATTGCCGGGCTGGTGGCGCTGCAGGCGCTGCCCGGCCTGCTGAAGCCGCCGGCGCCGCCGCCCCTGGAGGCTGACGTGGGTCTGCCGCGGGTGGTCCCGAAAGAGCCCGCGCCGGTTCGGCGACGAAGGGGGCGGCAGGCAGTCGGTCCGGCCATCGTCGTCGCCAAGCCGGCGGCTCCGGCGCATCCACCCAAGCCTCCGTCTCCATCGTCCCCATCGACGCCGGAACCGGCTGCCTACGTGCCGCCTCCGCCGCCCGCGCCGGCGGCTCCCTCACCCCCACCCGCCGTCGTCGACGACGGCTCGGAAGAGTTCGCGCCGCACTAGGCCGCGAGCCGCCGCTATAGTCCTTCGCCGTTTTGGCAGCTCCACGCGAATACGAGCTGGTCCTGATGCTGGACCCCAAACTCGACGCCTCCGCGCGCGACGCGCTGGCGACGGAGGCGCGCGGGCAGATCGAAGCCTCCGGCAGCCTCAAGCACGAGAACGACTGGGGCCTGCGCAAGATGGCCTACGAGATCAACCACCGCACCGAGGCCGACTACCGCTGGATGCGGTTCGAGGCCCCGAGCGAGCTGCTCGACACGCTCGACCACAACCTGAAGATCGCCGACGGGGTCCTTCGCTTCCGCATCTTCAAAGTCGATCCCGGTGCGCCGGTGATCGTTCCGCCTGCGGTCACCGCCGCTCCCGGCCCGCGCGAGCGCAGCGCCCAGGGGGCCCGCGAGGACCGCGGCGAGGCCCCCGCCGAAGACGCCGAGGAGTAACCGGGCGCGCGCCGGCGCCGCTGTTTGCGGGAAACCTCCTCGCGAAGGGGGGCGAGTAGCGCCGTCCAGCTCCTTAGACTGGGGAACCAGCAAGCGAATCCTCAAGGAGTGAGCGAAATTGGCAGCTTCGAACGTGAACGTGGTGGTGATCACCGGGAACCTGACCCGGGATCCGGAGCTGCGACACACGGGTGGTGGGACCGCGGTCTGCGACCTGCGCGTCGCCGTAAACAGCCGCCGCAAAGACCAGAGCGGCAACTGGGTCGACAAGGCCAACTACTTCGACGTCACCGTCTGGGGGGCGCAAGGGGAAAACTGCGCCAACTACCTCTCGAAGGGCCGCCCGGTGGCGGTGGAAGGACGTCTCGACTGGAGCGAGTGGGAGGCGAAAGACGGCAGCGGCAAACGCCAGGCGGTGCGGATCGTCGCCAACACCGTCCAGTTCCTCGGCTCGCGCGACGGGGCCGGTGGTGGCAACGGCAACGGCGGTGGTGGCTTCGCGCCGCCGCAGAGTGACGTCCCCGCCGACATGTCCGACTTCGGCGGCGCCCCGGCTGGAGCCGGGACGGCCAGCGAAGACGACATCCCCTTTTAGGAACCTGGAGCTTCGGTCTCCTACAGGGCGCCGCCTGGCGGCGCCCTGTACCATGCGCCGTCCAAATGGCACGAGCAACTGAGTCTTCATCCAGGCCGGGCGCGCGGCGCGGCAGGCGCGGCGCCGATCGGGCGCGGCCGCGCAAATACACGCGGGTCAACGCCGACGTCGTCGACTACAAGGACCTGAACCTGCTGCGGCGCT
>JBQCIG010000150.1:0-4336 GCA_051953975.1 Solirubrobacterales bacterium
CGGTGGTGTGGATGAAGGGGGGGTAGACGGCAACCGCGAAGGCGGCGAAGAGGCCGACTGCAGAGCCGAGGCGACGCCAGTCGTGGCCAAGGTCCCCCAGCCGTTTCCCCAGCGCAAAGACGACGAGGATCGTCGCCACCCCGAGCAGCGCCTCGACGATCCGGGCGGTGCCTTCGCGGGCGCCGCCGGTGGCGAAGAAGGCGCCGGCGTAGAGGAACGGCGCTCCCGGCGACCAGTCGCTCGAGTCTTCGAATTTCGGCCCGCCGAAGCTCCCTTCTTCGTACAGGGCCTTGGAGAGCGCGTAGTAGGCGTGCGAGTCGTCGGCGGGATTGGCGACCGGGTTGACGACCACGTAGGCGCGGACGACGAGGCCCAGCAACGCGATCGCCGCCAGCGCGATCAGCGTCCGCTTGCCATAGCGCTGGGGCAGCGCGCGGATCCAGTCGGCGACGGCGGTCAAGGCCGGCTCAGGCTATCCGGAGGCTCGTCCGCGAGCCCATCCGACTTTCGGCACAGCGGGGTGGGCCGAAAGTCGGATGGGCTTCTGATGAAGGTCAATATCGAGGCGATCCCCACCCCCGCCAAAGCGGCGATCAGGGGGATCATCACCAGCACGCGGCGCGGGGAGGCGACGAGGAGGGCGCTGATCGCGGTGATCGCGAGGAAGATCGTCCCGAGCAGCAGCGCCTCCCAGCGCCGACGCCAGGCCAGGATCGCCAGCCCGAGCAGGCCAAAGGCGACGAGCGCCCAGTGCAGCGCCTCCCAGACCGGCTCGCGCATCACCTCCCGCGGCCCGTGCGACCAGATCCGCCCAATCTTGGTGGCGACGAAGCCGGCGTATTCGAGCGGCTCTTCCGAGATGTCGTTCCAGAGGCGTTCCCTGCCCATCTTCGTGAGCGCCTGGTCGGTTTCCATTTCGGGATAGCGAGCCTGCGCCAAGCGAGCGAGGATCTGCTCGAGCCGCAGCTTCTGCGCGTCCTTGGGAGAAAAGAGTTCGGGGTGTCGCGCCACCACTTCTTCGCCGACCTTTTCCGGATCGCCGCCCGAGGGCAGGTAGGTGCCGGCGAAGAGGACCTGGCCGCCGCCGGTCGAGATCGGCACGAAGCGTTCGAGCGCAACCGCGTTGCGGATCGTCCAGGGGGCGATGACCACCAGTCCTGCGCCAAGAAAAACAGCGGCACGTAAGAGGGAGCCGCGCCAGTCCACTCGCACTTCCCGCGCCAGCGCCACGAGCGCTACGAGCACCGCCACCGCCAGGTACTCCGGCCGCACCAGCGCCAGCGCCCCGAAGAGCACCCCGGGCAGCAGCCATCTCACCCAGCCCCCTTCCCAGGCCCAAAGCAGTGCCAGTACCCCGCCCGACAGCAGCGTCGCCGCCAGCGGCTCGCCCATCAGCATCCCCTGGTACTCGAGGAGAGCCGGATAGATCGCCACTACGAGCGCCCCGAAGAGCGCTGCCCAAACATTTGGTGAGTTTTGGCCTCTATAGGGGCCTTTTTTCACCAATCGCGGTCCCAGCCGCCGCCCGATCAAATAGGCGAACGGCACGCTCAACGTCCCGATCAGCGCCAGCACTACCCGCGCGAGCTGTTCGTGCACCCCGCCCGTGATCTCGTAGAGCCCGGCGACGAGCAGCGGCAACCCCGGCGAATAGTTATCCGACGGCTGCGTCGCCTTGGCGCCGACCGTGAACCCCTTCCCCGCCTCGAGGTTTGCCGCGATCGCCGCGTAGGCCTGGGCGTCGTAGACCGGCGCCCGCCCGTCCCACGCCTCGCCGAGGCGCAGCCCCAACCCGAGCAGGAGGACCGCGACGAGCGCCGCCAAGCCCACCCGGCCGCCGTTTCGCACCGCCAGCCCGTTATCCATCGCCCGGATTCAACTAGGACGCGCGGTCGCACGGATAACCGATTAAGCTCCCCGCCTCATGCGAATCCTCATCCTCGGGGGGGACGGCTACCTGGGCTGGCCCACCGCACTCCGCTTCTCCGCCCGCGGCCACGAAGTCTCCGTCGTCGACAACTTCTCGCGCCGCCGCTGGCACACCGAACACGGCACCGCCTCGCTAACCCCGATCGCCGACCTCGACGAGCGCATCGCCGCCTGGCGCGAGGTCTCCGGCGAGCAGATCCGCAGCTACGTCGGCGCGGTCGAGGACGGCGACTTCCTCGACGAGGTCGTCGCCGAGACCAGGCCCGAGGCGGTCGTCCACTACGGCGAGCAGCCCTCGGCGCCCTACTCGATGCTCGACCGCCAGCGCGCCGTCGAAACCCAGCACACGAACGTGATCGGCAACCTCAACCTGCTCTTCTCGATGCGCGACCACGTCCCCGAGGCGCACCTGGTCAAGCTCGGGACGATGGGCGAGTACGGCCAGCCCAACATCGACATCGAGGAGGGCTACATCACGATCCAGCACAAGGGTCGCGAGGACACGCTGCCCTTCCCGAAGCTGCCGGGCTCGCTCTACCACTGCTCCAAGGTCCACGACTCGACCAACATCCACTTCGCCTGCCGCACCTGGGGACTGCGCGCGACCGACCTCAACCAGGGGGTCGTCTACGGGATCGAGACCGACGAGACCGTCCAGGACGAGCGCCTGATCACCCGCTTCGACTACGACGAGCTGTTCGGCACCGTCCTCAACCGCTTCTGCGTGCAGGCGGTGATCGGCCACCCGCTGACCGTCTACGGCTCCGGCGGCCAGACCCGCGGCTTTCTCAACATCCGCGACACGCTGCAGTGCGTCGAGCTGGCGGCGCTGAACCCGGCCGAGGCGGGGGAGATGCGCGTCTACAACCAGTTCACCGAGCAGTTCTCGGTCCTGGAGCTGGCCGAGCTGGTCAAGCAGGCAGGCGAGCACCTCGGCTACAAGGTCGAGATCGACCACGTCGAGAACCCGCGGGTGGAGAAGGAAGAGCACTACTACAACGCGATCCACACCAAGCTGCTCGACCTCGGCCTGCAGCCGACGCTGCTCGGCGAGGAGCTGGTGGAGTCGATCCTCCACGCGATCGAGCGCTACAAAAGCCGCGTGATCGGCACCGCGATCGAGCCGAAGACCCGCTGGAACCCGGCCAAATCCGCCGCCGGCCAGGCCTAGCGGCGCCGCGGGGGCGAACGGGGCCTCGCTGGTACCATCGCCAGTTCCTATGAGAGCCGCCGACACGCTGATCGAATCGCTCAAGGCCGAGGGCGTCAAGGACGTCTTCGGGATCCCCGGCGGGGCGAACCTGCCGACCTACGACGCCCTCGTCGACGCCGACTTCCGCCACGTCCAGGTGCGCCACGAGCAGGGCGGCGGCCACGCCGCCGAGGGATACGCCAAGGCCTCCGGCCGCGTCGGCGTCGCCTTCGCCACCTCCGGCCCCGGCGCCACCAATCTCGTCACCGCGATCGCCGACGCGATGATGGACTCGGTCCCGACCGTCTTCATCACCGGCCAGGTGCGGACCGAGCTGATCGGCACCGACGGCTTCCAGGAGGCCGACATCCTCGGTGCCACCCTGCCCTTCGTCAAGCACTCCTTCGCCGTGACCGACGCGCGGCAGATCCCCGAGTACGTTCACGAGGCCTTCCACATCGCCTCGACCGGACGCCCCGGGCCGGTCCTGCTCGACGTCCCGCAGGACCTCTCCCGCGCCGACATCGACTACGAGCCGCGCACCGAGCCGGTCGAGCTGCCGGGCTACAAGCCCTCGACCGAGGGCAACATCAAGCAGATCCGGATCGCCGCCAAAGCGCTGGCGAACGCGCGGCGGCCGATCTTCTACACCGGCGGCGGCGTCGTCAACGGCAACGCCAGCGAGGAGCTGCGCGAGCTCGCCGCCTCCGACCGCTTCCCGGTCACCTCGACCCTGATGGGGCTCGGCGCCTTCCCGGCCTCGCACGAGAACTTCCTCGGCATGCTCGGCATGCACGGCACCTGGGCCGCCAACCACGCGATGGACAAAGCCGACCTGATCGTCGCCATCGGCGCCCGCTTCGACGACCGCATCACCGGCAAGCTCGACGAGTTCGCGCCCCACGCCAAGGTCATCCACATCGACATCGACCCTGCCGAGATCTCGAAGAATGTCGGCGCCCACATCCCGATCGTCGGCGACGTCAAGCAGGTGCTGCCGAAGCTGACCCGCGAGTACCGGGCGCTGCAGACCGACTCCTCGCGCCTCGATGCCTGGTGGAACACGCTGCGCGGCTGGCAGCAGGAGCACCCGCTCTTCTACGAGCCCTCGACCGACGGCGAGGTCAAACCGCAGTCGATGGTGGAGACGCTGCACAAGGTGACGAACGGCGAAGCGATCGTCGCCTCGGACGTCGGCCAGCACCAGATGTGGGC
>JBQCIG010000151.1:0-11201 GCA_051953975.1 Solirubrobacterales bacterium
AGATGGTCCGCACCCCGAGGGCTTTGCGGGCGGGGACCACGTGCTTCATCGCGGCGTGGTGGCGCGGGGCGAACATGAACCCGAAGCCGACCTCGTCGATGCAGCGCCCGACCTGCTCGGGCTCGATTTCGACGCTGACGCCGAGCGCCTCCAGCAGGTCGGCCGAGCCGCACTTGCTGGTGTTGGAGCGGTTGCCGTGCTTGGCGATCGCGCAGCCGGCGCCGGCGGCGACCAGGGCCGCGGTGGTCGAGACGTTGAAGGTCGAGGGCCCGCCGCCGGTGCCGCAGGTGTCGACGAGGTCGTCGCGACCGGTCGGGACCGGCGCCGCCAGGCCGCGCATCGTCCGCGCCAGGCCGACCAGCTCTGGCACCGTCTCCCCCTTCGCCCGCAGGGCGATCAGGAAAGCTCCCGTCTGGACCGGCTCGGCGCGCCCCTCCATGATCTCGCTGAGCACGGCCGAGGCGTGGTCGGCGGTGAGGTGATCGCCGGCGCAGACGGCGTCGATCGCACGGCTGACTACGTCATTCGGCATTCAGCCCCACTCCCCGAGGAAGTTGGCCAGCAGGTGCTTCCCCTGTGGCGTCAGGACCGACTCGGGATGGAACTGGACCCCCTCGACCGGCAGCTCCCGGTGGCGGGCGCCCATCACTACCTCACCGAGACTGGCGGTCAGCTCCAGCTCCTCGGGGAGGTCGGGATCGACGACGAGCGAGTGATAGCGGCCGGCGAGGAGCGGGCTCGGCAGCCCGGCATAGATCGTTTTGCCGTCGTGCTCGACTTCGCCCTCCTTGCCGTGAATCGGCTCGCCCTGGACGACTCTGCCGCCGAAGACGTCGACCATCGCCTGGTGACCGAGGCAGACGCCGAGCACCGGCGTGCCGGTCTCGCCGAAGGCCTTGATCGCCGCGCCCGAGATCCCCGCCTCGGCCGGCGTGCACGGTCCGGGCGAGACGACGAGCCGATCCGGCCGCCGCTCCAGCAGCTCATCCACCTCGCCCTTGTCGTTGCGCACCACTTCCACCTCCGCCCCCAGCTCGCCCAGGTACTGGACGAGGTTGTAGGTGAAGGAGTCGTAGTTGTCGATCACCAGCACGCGCATCGCCCTAACCCCAGTCCGGCTGTTCGCAGGCGACCTCGACGGCGCGGAAGACCGCCCTCGCCTTGTTGACCGACTCGTTGTACTCGTAGGCGGGCTTGGCGTCGGCGACGGTGCCGCCGCCGGCCTGCACGTGCAGCTGCCCGTCCTTGACGACGACGGTGCGGATGTGGATCGCGGTGTCGAGGTCGCCGTCCCAGGAGAGGTAGCCGACGGCGCCGCCGTAGCCGCCGCGCTTGACCGACTCCAGCTCGTCGATGATCTGCATCGCCCTCACCTTCGGGGCGCCGGAGAGCGTCCCCGCCGGCAGCGCCGAGCGCAACACGTCCATCGCGCTCACCCCCTCTTTCAGCCTGCCGGAGACCTGGCTGACGATGTGGAGGACGTGCGAGTAGGTCTCGACCACCATCAGCTCGTCGACCGCGACGCTGCCGTACTCGCAGACGCGGCCGAGGTCGTTGCGGCCGAGGTCGACCAGCATCACGTGCTCGGCCCGCTCCTTGGGGTCGTTGACCAAGCGCTCGGCGAGGCGCCGGTCCTCGTCCTCGCTGTCGCCCCGCGGGTAGGTGCCGGCGATCGGCCTCGTCTCAACCCGGTCGCCGATCACCTTGACCAGGGGCTCGGGCGAGGCGCCGGCGAGCTGGAAGTCGCCGAACTCAAGGAAGTACATGTAGGGGGTGGGGTTGACCGCGCGCAGGCCGCGGTAGACGGAGAACGCTTCGACCGGCGCCGGCGCCGAGAAGCGCTGCGAGGGCACCACCTGGAAGGCGTCGCCGGCGTGGACGTACTCGACGATCCGGGCGACCGCGGCTTCGAACTCCTCGCGGCTCATGTTCGACTCGAAGCGCGGCGGCTCGGCCACCGCCGGGTGCTCGGGAACGGGCACCGCCCCACGCAGGCGCTCGCGCATCTCGGCGATCGTCGCGGCGGCGCTTTCGTAAGCGGTGTCGACGTCGCCATCCTCCTCGACGAAGGCGCAGGCGAGGATCGTCAGCTCGTGGCGGAGGTGGTCGAAGACCAGCATCGCGTCGGTCACCATCAGCGCCATCTCGGGCAGCCCGAGCGGGTCGGGGTTGGGCTCGCCCAGCGGCTCAACGGTCCGCACCAGGTCGTAGGCGAAGAAGCCGCCGGCGCCGCCGGCGAACGGCGGCAGGCCTTCGACCGGCGCCGGCCGGTACTCCTGCAGCCGCGCAGCCACCGCTGCATAGGGGTCCGGTGCCGGCTCGGTGCGACTCGGTGCGGCACCGGGTGCGTCATCTCCATCCCACTCCGAGAGCACCCCGTCGCTCCAGCGCAGCAGCGCCCGCGGACGCAGGCCGACGAACGAGTAGCGGCCGACCTGACCCTGCTCCGCCGACTCGAGCAGGAAGCAGGGCGCCCCCTCCGGCTCGCCGGCGCGCAGCTTGAGGAAGGCCGAGACCGGGGTCTCGCAATCGTCGACGAAGCGGGCCCGGACCGGGACCACGTTGCCCTCGCGGGCCAGCTCGCGGGCCCGCTCCAGGCTCGGCTCGAGGCGGATGTCGGAATCAGCCGCTACGTGCATTCAGCACTTCCATCACCTTGGCGTGGGAGACGCCGCGTGAGGCCAGCAGCACGCTGAGGTGGTAGAGCAGGTCGGCGGCCTCTTCGGCGACCCGCTCGTCGGTCTCTTCGCGGGCGGCGCGGACGACCTCCTCGGCCTCCTCCTCGACCTTCTCGCCGATCAGGGGCCGGTCGTCGAGCAGCTTCACGGTGTAGCTGCCCTGCGGCCTTTCCACCGCCCGACTGCGGATCGTCCGCTCCAGCGCCGGCAGCGCTTCATAGGTGACCGGGTTGGGCTCGCCCTCGGCGCGCGGGGCGTCTTTGCGGGGGGAGGCCGAGCCGAGTACCTCGCGGTAGAAGCAGCTGCGCTCGCCCGTGTGGCAGGCCGGCCCGGCCGGATCGACCAGCGCCACCAGCGCGTCGCCATCGCAGTCGTAGCGGAGCTGGCGCAGGTGCAGGAAGGCACCGGAGGTTTCGCCTTTTTTCCAGAGTTCGTCGCGGGAGCGGCTATGGAAGTAGAGGTCGCCGTGCTCGAGCGTCAATTCCAGCGATTTGGAGCTCATGTAGGCGAGTATCAGCACCTCGCCGGAGGCAAAGTCCTGGACGACGCACGGCACCAGGCCCTGCTGGTCGAATTCGATTTCCGGGAACATCCGAGGAATCGTAAACGCAGCTTGCCTACTCGATGCCCAGGCGGTCGAGCAGGTCCTCGTCGCGGCGCCAGTGCCGGCGCACGCGGACCGTGAGGTCGAGGTGGACGCGGGCACCGAGCTCTCGCTCCAATGAGCGGCGGGCGGCGGTGCCGATCTCGCCGATCTTCGTGCCTCCCTTGCCGATCAGGATCCCCTTCTGGGACTCGGTCTCGGCCCAGATCTCCGCCCGCACGGCGACGAGGCCGTCCTCGCGCGGATCGACCTCCAGCACCTTGACCTCGACCGAGTGCGGCACCTCCTGCCGGGTGCGGTTCAGCACCTGCTCGCGGATCAGCTCGGCGAGCAGCAGCTCGCTCGACTGGTCGCTGCGGTCCTCGGGCGGATAGAGGTAGGGCCCCTCGGGGACCAGCTCGCCCAGTCGCTCCAGCAGCGGCGGCAGGCCCTCGCCGGTGCGGGCGCTGATCGGGAAGACCTCGTCCACCCCCTCCAGCGCGGCCGCCTCGGTCAGCACCGGGACCAGCTCGTTCGGGCCGAGCCGATCGGCCTTGTTGACGGCGCAGATCACCGGCAGCTCGGCACCGGCGCCGAGCAGCGCGCGGACGATGAAGCGATCCCCAGGGCCCACTCCCTCTTCGCCGTTGACCACGAAGAGGACGACGTCGGAGTCGGCGAGCTCGCGCTCGACCCGGCCCTGCATCCGCTCGGTGAGGACGTCGCGCGGGCGCTGCACGCCTGGCAGGTCGACGAGGACGAGCTGGCGCTCGACTCGGAGGTCGGTGGCGAGGCCGCGGATCGCCCGCCGGGTCGTCTGCGGGCGGTTGGAGACGATCGCGACGTGGGAGCCGACGATCGCGTTGACCAGCGTCGACTTGCCGACGTTGGGGCGTCCGGCGAGCCCGACGAAGCCGGCGCGGGTCATCGCAGCCCCGCCAGCACGCTCGCCTGCAGCTCCAGCATCTCGCCCTCGTCGGTCTCGTGATCGTGGCCGCAGAGGTGGAGGACGCCGTGGACGGCGGCCTCGGTGACGTCGGCGCAGTGCTCGGGGCAGATCGCCACGTCGCCGAGCTCGCGCGGGCCGGCGACCGGCTCCAGTTCGTCGATCGGGAAGGCGAGGACGTCGGTCGGCGCGTCTTTACCCCGGTGCTCGCGGTTCAGCTCGCGGATCCGCTCGGCGTCGACGATCTCGACCGCGAGGTGGCCATCCTCGACGCCAGCAGCCGCCAGCGCCGCGGCGACGGCGCTGCGGAGGTCGGCGGGAACGTCGGCGAGGTCCAAGCTCACGAACGCGGCGTCGGGCCGTGTTCGGCGCGCGCTTCGCGCTCGCGGGCGCCGTGGGCGTCGTAGGCGGCGACAATCCGCTGCACCAGCTTGTGGCGGACCACGTCCTCGCCGCCGAAGCGGACGAAGGAGATGTCTTTGACGTCGTTGAGGATGTCGCTGACCGCGATCAGGCCCGAGCGCTGGTCGGTGGGCAGGTCGATCTGCGTGACATCGCCGGTGACGACCATGCGCGAGTTGAAGCCGAGCCGGGTGAGGAACATCTTCATCTGCTCCGGGCTCGTGTTCTGGGCCTCATCGAGGATCACAAACGAATCATTGAGCGTGCGGCCCCTCATGAACGCCAGCGGCGCCACCTCGATCACGTTGCGCTCGAAGTAGCCGTTGACGCGGTCGGGGTCGAGCATGTCGAAGAGGGCGTCGAAGAGCGGCCGCAGGTAGGGGTCGACCTTGGCCTGGATGTCGCCGGGCAGGAAGCCGAGCCGCTCCCCCGCCTCAACCGCCGGACGGGTGAGGATGATCCGCTGCACCTTGCGTTCGGTCAGCGCCGCGGCGGCCATCGCCACCGCGAGGAAGGTCTTGCCGGTGCCGGCGGGGCCGATCCCGAAGGTGATCGTGTGGCGCCGGATCGAGTCAACGTAGCGTTTCTGGTTCAGCGTCTTCGGCGCCACTTTGGTGTTGCGGTGGCGCCAGACGACGTCCTCGAGGATCTCGGCCGGGCTCTCTTCGGCGTCGAGGGCGCCGGTCACCGCTTCGATCGTCCCCGGCGCGACTTCGATCCCCTGCTCGATCAGCTCGACCATCTCGTCGACCACCGTCGCCGCCGCGGCGACGTCGTCGGGGTCCCCCTCCAGCGTCAGCACATTGCCGCGCAGGTGCAGGTCGGCCTCAAGCCGGCCGCGCAGCGCCTGCAGCACCGTGTCCTCGGAGCCGGCCAGCTCGGCCGCGACCGTGTTGTCCAGAGTCAGCTGCCTGCGCGCCAAGACTTCAGGCACCCAGCTTCTGCCGCACCGCGGCACTCACCCGCTTGCCGTCGGCGCGCCCACCCACCTTCGGCATCAGCGCCGACATCACCTGACCCATCTGCCGCTGCTCGCTGGCGCCGGTCTCCTCGATCGCGCTCTCGACCAGTGCCGCCAGCTCCTCGTCGGAGAGCTGTGCCGGCAGGTAGCCCTCGATCAGCTCCGCCTCGAAGCGCTCGGCGGCAGCCTGGTCCGAGCGCCCTGCGCCCTCGTAGGCCTCGGCCGCCTCGACCCGCTTCTTGCGCTCGCGCTGCAGCACCGCGACCTCGTCGCCCTTGCCCAGCTTCGCGTCCTGCTGGAGCACGTCGACGATCAGCCGCAGCGCCACCGCCCGCTCGCGGTCGCGCGCTTTCATCGCCACCTTGACGTCGTCTTGGACCTGCTCGAGAACGGTCATCGGCCTAAGGGTAGAGGGCGGCGTCCGGGGTGACGGCCAACCCTTTGGAAACGAGGTCAGCAATGTCCGTGCTCACCAGCGTCCAGTCGTGGCGTTGGGCAACCGTCACGTAGGTCGCGTCGTAGGCGGTCAAGCCGTAAGACGCGGCGAGACCCAGCGCCGCCTCGATCAAATCGGGGTCGGCCCGCAGCAGGTGCTCACCGCATCTCCTCACGACCAAACGACAGATGGAAGCCGCGACCTCGGGCTCGCCTCGCCGCACGCCGAGGGCGCTTGCCACCTCGTAGAGCGTCAGGTCCAGCGCCGCCGCCGGCACGTCGGGGGAAATCGCAAGGGCGCGGGCCGGTTCGAAGTACCTGTCGCCGCCGTCTTTGGCGGCCACCCACACGCTGGCGTCGAGCAACAGCATGTCAGTGGGATGCGCGATCGTCGCGGATCAGTTGGGCAGCATCACCACCGAGATCCACGGGAGGGCCAAGCAGAGCTTCGAACTCCTTCCGCCGCCCGACGTCCTCGCTCGACAGCTCGCGCTCGACGAGGCGCCTCAGAAGACCGCTGCGGGTCTCTCGGTGCGCGTGCGCGTGGCTATCCAGCCGCTTCAACAGGTCGTCGGGAATAGAGATCATCACCTTGGCCACAGGGTGAGTATATACGGTATTGATCGGCGTCAAAGTCGTCATGGGAGGAGCCTGACCGGTCCCACCGCACGGGTGGTGCGCAGAACGCGCCAATTCGGGGCCAATTCACCGGCAAATCTGCGTCAGGTGCCGATTTCGACCCGCTCGACGTCCCCAAGGGGCATCTGCAGAAAGCGGGTACCGACCGTTTGGAAGGCGTCGGGGTCGCCGGTGCAGAGGAAGTCGTAGGTGCCCTCTCCCCCCGCGGGGCGGTCCAAGCCGGCACCCTCGAGCGTGCGCTGAACCGCCGCCGCCACCGCATGACCGCCGTTGACGAGCCGGACGTCGCGGCCGAGGATGCGCTGCAGCATCGGCGCCACCAGCGGGTAGTGCGTGCAGCCGAGGATCAGGGTGTCGACTTCGGCCTCCCGCAGCGGTCGGCAGTAGGAGCGGGCCATCGCCATCGTGTCCTCGTCGAAGAGGGCGCCGTTCTGGATGAAGGAAGCCAGGTCCGGCGCCGCCACCTCGATCACGTCGAGGCCGCGGCCGATCGCTTCCAGCGCCCGGCGGTAGGAGCCGCTCCCGACCGTGTTCGGCGTCGCCAGGACGCCGACCCGGGCATTGACCGTGATCGCGGCGGCGATCTCCGCCTGCGGCTCGACCACCGGTACCACCTCCACCCCGCGGGCGGCGGCAACTTCACGCGCCACGGCCTCGCCGACCGAGGTCGCGGTGTTGCAGGCGATCACCAGCAGCTTGGCGCCGCGATCGAGCAGCAGCTCGGCGATGCGGCGGATCCGCTCCCCCAGCTCGGCGGGGTCCTTGTCCCCGTAGGGGAACATCGCCGTGTCGCCGAGGTAGAGGAAGTCCTCTTGCGGCAATGAGACGAGGCACTCGTGCAGCACGGTGAGACCGCCGACCCCGGAGTCGAACATCCCCACCGGGCAAGCCGGGTCGAGCCGGGCCGGTGAACGTGAAGCGGACGTCAGGGCTGGACGACCATGAAGAAGATCGCGATGACGACGATCAGGCCGGCGATTTTGCCGCCCGTCTCGAGCTTCTTGGAGATCGCTTGATATTCGGGGCTGAGGACATCCCCCTTGGCGAGGTCCCGCTCCGCAAGCTCGAGCGCCCGCTGAGTCTGAGGCCGGAAGAAGCCGTGGGCCATGCCGAACAGGGCGATGATCGCGATGAACCCAACCGTCACCCACGATTCGCCGGCGGAGATTTCGGCGTCGATCAGCATGTAGATACCGGCGAGGAACACGATGAACAGGCCCGGGAGGACGAGATAGCGATCTACCGTCTGGATTCCGCGCAGGACGACAGGCACGCTCCGGGGCGAGTTCTTCTCTGCCACGGCGGTGAAGAACCCGTAGCCGAAGGTCGGGCCGAAGGTGAGCACCACGGCTAGGACGTGGATGAACAGGCCAATGCTGAAACCGGTGATCGTCGCCAGCATGCCGGAAAACCCTATAGCTCAGCCGCGACGGAGAAGCAGCGCGGCCCAATCGCCATCCTGGCGGCGATCTTCCTCACGAAAACCGGTCTCTTCGAAAATAGCGGCGATCTCGTCTTGCTCGGCGAGCAGGAGACCTGAGCAAGCGAGAGTTTGTGGGAGGGCTGGGGGAGGACCCTCCGTCGCAGAATTGGGGAGGCTCCTCCGGGCCCTCCCCCAGCCCTCCTCGACAGCCTTCAGGTGGCGGGCTACCGCGGTAAGGATCGGAGCGGTCATGTTGGCGACAGCCGTTGGGGCAAGCAGCGGCAGTTGTTCGCGCAGGTTCATACGCTCCAGTTGAATCTCGACGCGGTTGGCGGTTGCGTTTGCTTGCGCGGCTTCAATTGCAGCTGTCTCGTGGTCGTAGCCGCGGATGGGGCCCCACCCCAGCTTCGCGGCGGCGATCGCCAGGACGCCGGAGCCGGTGCCGAGGTCGACCAGCTCTCCCCCGGCCTCGCCGGCGTCCGCCAGCTCGCAGAGGAGCTCGAGGCAGAAGCGCGTGGTCGGGTGGGCGCCGGTGCCGAAGGCCTGGCCGGGGTCGACCACGACGTCGATCGCGCCGTCGCGAGGCGGCTCCCAGGAGGGACGCAGCCAGAGGCGATCGGCGACTAGGAGCGGCTTGTGGAAGTCGCGCCAGCGATCGGCCCAATCGTCGGGGATCTCGGTTGAGCTGACCTCGATCCGGGCATCGCCAACGGCAGCGTCCAGGTCCCCCAGCTCCGGCAGCTCCCCCTCGCCGCCGTAGATCGCGTACTCAACGTAGCCAGGCCCGCGCTCCTCCTCGACCCCGTTCGGCGCCAGCACCGTCAGCTCGGCGAGGACCAGGTCCGCCTGCTCGGGCGCGCAGCGAACCGCGAGCCGGATCAAGGGCGGCTCCTCAACCGAAGGCCCGGCGCACGCGGCCGAACAGACCCTCGCCCTGCTGGGGGGTGAGGTTGCGGTCTTCCAGCGTCTCGTCGAGGCGCTCGGCGAGCTCGCGCTGCTCCTCGCTGAGGTTGGCGGGGACGACGACCTCGAGGATCACCCGCTGGTTGCCCCGGCGGCGGCTGCCGAGCTGCGGTAGCCCCGCCCCGCGCAGCAGCACTTCGTGGCCCGGCTGGGTGCCGGGCTTGACCTCGATCTCCTCCTCGCCCTCCAGCGTCGGCACCGAGACCGTCGTCCCCAGCATCGCCTCGGTCGCGGCAATCGAGACCACGCTGACCAGGTCGCTGCCGTCGCGGCGGAAGCGCTCGTCCTCGGCAACCCGGACCTCGACGTAGAGGTCTCCCGCCGGCGCCCCCGCTTCGCCGGCGTGGCCGGCACCGGCGATCCGCATCCGCTGGCCGTCCTCGATCCCGGCGGGCACTTCGATCGCGCTGGTCTTGCTCTGGCGGGTGCGGCCGCTGCCGCCGCAGACCTCGCAGGGAGTCTCCGGCACTTTGCCGGCACCCCCGCAGACGTCGCAGACGGTGCTGCGGACCATCTGGCCAAAGGGGGTGCGCGTCACCTGGCGCAGCTCGCCGGCGCCACCGCAACGCTCGCAGGTGGAGATCGGCGTCCCCGGCTCGGCGCCGTTGCCGTGGCAGTGCTCGCAGGCGGCGACGGCGTCGTAGGTGACCTCGCGGCGAGCGCCCGTCGCGATCTCGGCGAGCTCAATCTCAACCGTGACCGCGATATCGCCCCCACCTGCAGCCGTCTGACGCCCACCGAACCCGAAGCTGCCGCCGAAGAAGGCCTGGAAGATGTCGTCGATCGAGCCGAAGCCGGCACCGGGGTCGAAGCCGCCCGAGCGCAGGCCCTCGCGACCATAGGCGTCGTAGGTGCGGCGCTTCTCCGCATCCGAGAGCACCTCGTAGGCCTCGGCCGCCTCCTTGAACTTCTCCTCCGCCTCCGGATCGTGGTCGTTGACGTCTGGGTGCAGCTCGCGCGCCAGGCGGCGGAACGCTTTCTTGATCTCGCTCTCGCTCGCGTCCCGGGAGACCCCGAGCACCTCGTAGTAATCGCGCGCCATCAGCTGTCGTAGACGGTTTCGAAGTAGCGGGAGAGCTCGCGGGCGGCGTGGCGGACCGAGGCGATCGCGGTCGCGTAGTCCATCCGCAGCGGCCCGACGACGCCGACCGCGCCGAGGTTGCGGTGGCCGAGGCCGTAGTTGGCGCCGATCACGCTGACCGAGCGCAGCTCCGGCTGCGGGTTCTCGCCGCCGATCCAGAAGAAGACCGAGCGCCGGTCGAGCGAGGAGCGCAGCATCTGCAGCACGTCGGCGCGCCGCTCCAGCGCCGTCATCAGCTCGTCGGCGCGGGGCAGGTCGGGCAGGTGCTCCTCGGAGAGCAGGCGCGAGGTGCCCTCGAGGTAGAGATCGCCGCCGCCCTCGGAGACGAAGTCGGTGAAGGTGGTGCCGAGAGTGGCGACGAAGTCGGCCTCGGCACCGCTCAACTCCGGGTCGGCGAGGCGACTCTCGATCATCCGCGCGCCGACACCGAGGCCGGTGAGCTGCTCGTTGAGATAGCTCGAGGCCCACTCGACCAGGCCGCGATCGACCGGGCGGTCGAACTCGAAGACGCGGCGGATCACGTCGCCGGTCGAGGCGATCCCGATCACCACCACCTTGTTCGGCTGCAGGCTCAGCACCTCGACCCGGTGGATCGTCGCCGCCAGGCTCGGCTCGGGAGCCGTCGCCATCGCGACCAGGTCGGTGACCCGGGCGAGGGCGGCGGTCGTCTCCCGCATCGCCTCGTCAACCTCGCGGCGCAGGCGCGAGAGCTCGAGCTCGACGCTTGGCCCGGCCGGCATCGTCCCCGATTCGAGCATCAGGTCGACGTAGCGGCGGTAGCCGGAGTCGGTCGGGACGCGGCCGGCGGAGGTGTGCGGGTGGGTGAGGTAGCCCGCCGCCTCCAGCGCCGCCAGCTCGGCGCGCACGGTTGAGGGCCCCCACTCCACCTCAGGCCGCTCCGCCACCTCCTTCGAGGGCACGGGCCGGCCCTCTTCGAGGTAATCCTCGACGACCAGGCGCAGGATCAGCTCTTGCCGCTCTGAAAGCACGCTCGAAGTCTAGGAGGAGCGACGGGTGACCCCTCCCAAAACACTCCAGCGAGGCTCCCGCCGAGCGTTTTGGGAGGGGTTGCCCGGCGCTCTCCCCGGCT
>JBQCIG010000152.1:0-3084 GCA_051953975.1 Solirubrobacterales bacterium
ATCTCGCTCTTGCGCGGCGAAGCCGCGCTCTTCGATTGCGGCTAAGCCGCGAAGCGGCGTGCCGCGCAATGACGGAGGAGGCATGTCGGCCCCCCTCCCTTATACCGCGCTCAGCTTCCGACCCGCTCCGCGTGCGCAATCCGTTCCACCAGCGCCGCCCGTTCGCGGCTGAGGCCGGCGCGGCGCTCGTAGTCGCCGCGCTCGCCGGCGGCGGCGATCTCGTCTTCGAGGCGCCGCTGCTCGAGCAGGAGGAAGTTGAGCTCCATCGCCTCGTGGGAGGCGGGCTCCTCGCGGCTGATGATCACCAGTTCGGCGATCAGGCCGGCGAGCTCGTCGTCGTCGTGCGGGAGGTTGGAGGCGGGGTCCTCCGGGTGCTCGCGCAGCCAGGCCGCCGCGCGCAGGCCGGTCGGCGAGAGGTGGGCGTCGGTGAGGCGCGCCAGGTACTCCCTGCCCTCGGCCGGGATCGCGATGCACATCGCCAGCAGCGCCCGCTCGCGCCGCTCGCGCGAGGTGAGCTCGGCGCCGCGGCGTGCTCGCGGCGGCTCGGCGCCCTGCCTATGGTCCGGCGGCCCCTGCTCGCGACCGCCGCTGGCCGGGGTGGCGGCGGCGACGCGCCCCATCACCATCGCCGGGTCGAAGTCGAGCCGCTCGGCGACCCGGCGGACGAGGTCGTCGCGGCTGGCGCCCTCCCCCATCCCGGCCAGCACCAGCGCCACCTCGGCCAGCGCCCGGTCGCGCTCGACCGGCGAGCCGACGTCGGTGCGGTCGAGGACGAGCCCGACCTGGAAGGCGGTCAGCTCCTCGGCCCCCACGAGCAGGGCCCGGAAGCGCTCCGCGCCCCCACTCGCGGCCATCATCTCGGCCGGGTCCTCGCCGGCCGGCATCGCCGCCACCCGCAGCCGCATCCGCCGCCCCGCCGCGACCCGCTGGGCGCGCAGCATCGCCTCCTGCCCGGCCGAGTCGGCGTCGAGCGCCAGCACCACCTGGTCGACCATCCCCGAGAGCGCCGCCACCTGCTCGTCGGTGATCGCCGTCCCCATCACCCCCACCGCCTCCTCGATCCCCGCCTGGTGCAGGGCGAGGACGTCGGTGTAGCCCTCGACGACGACGGCGCGGCCGGCTTTGGCGATCGCCGCTTTCGCCCGGTCGACGCCGTAGAGCATCTGACTCTTGTGGAAGAAGTCGGTCTCGGCGGTGTTGACGTACTTGGCGCCCTGGTCGGAGCGCATCGCCCGGCCGCCGAAGCCGAGCACGCGGCCGCGGCGGTCGCGGATCGGGAACATGATCCGCTCGCGGACGCGGTCGTACTCGCCGCCGCTGCGGCCGCGCTGGACCAGGCCGACGCCCCGCAGCTCCTCGACACCGAAGCCGGCCTGCTGGCCGCGGACGAGGATCTTGTCCCAGGCGCTGGGGGCGTAGCCGACGCCGAAGGCGCGCAGCACCTCCTCCCGCAGCCCGCGCTCGGCCAGGTACTCGCGCGCCTTCGCCGCCTCGTCCGACTCCCAGAGGTAGTTGACGTAGAAGGCGGCGGCGCGTTCGAGCAGCTGCTCGAGCCGGCGGCGGCGCTGGCGGCGCGCCTCCGCCCGCGGGTCCTCCTGCTCGCGCTCGAGCTCGACCCCGTAGCGATCGGCGAGCATCTCCACCGCCTCGGCGAAGCCGAGCCCCTCCTTTTCCTCGACGAACTTGATCACGTCGCCGCCAACCCCGCAGCCGAAGCAGTGGTAGAGCTTTTCCTGCGGCTCGACCGAGAACGAGGGAGTGCGCTCCTCGTGGAACGGGCAGAGGCCGACGTAGCGGGCGCCCTGGCGGCGCAGGTCGGTGTGGGTGGAGACGACCTCGACGATGTCGGCCGCCTGCTTGACCCGTTCGACGCTGTCGTGCGAGATCAGAGCCATTGCCAGATCCTCGCAGCCCTCAAAAGCGCGACTCTTCCGGGACCGTCAGCTCGGTGAACTTGGCGATGCAGAAGCGGTCGGTCATGCCGGCGATGTAGTCGGCGACCCGCTGCGGCGCGCTCGCCTCCGGGTCCCGACTCGGAATCTCGGCGGGGTGCTCGAGGTAGTGTCGGAAGAGGCCGCGCATGGTGCGCTGAACCCGGTCCTGCTCGCGCCGCGCCTCCGGCCCCAGGTAGACGCGATCGAACATGAACTTGCGCAGCCGCAGCATCGCCTGGCCCACCGCGCGGCCCTGGCGGATCTCCTCCTCGCCGGCCGAGTGCTCGACGATGTCCCGCACCAGGGTGTCGATCCGCTGCGAGCCGGTCGGGCCGAGCAGCTCGATCTCCTCCGCCGGCAGGTCCTGCGGGCGCAGGATCCCCGCCCGCAGGGCGTCGTCGATGTCGTGGTTGATGTAGGCGACGCGATCGACCAGCTTGACAATCTGCCCCTCTAGCGTCGCCGGCTTGCGCGAGCCGGTGTGGTTGAGGATGCCGTCGCGGACCTGCTCGGTCAGGTTCAGGCCCCCGCCGTCGCGCTCGAGCACGTCGACCACTCGCAGCGAGTGCTCGTTGTGGCGGAAGCGGCCGCCGCCGGCCTCCTGCAGCGCCTCGTCCAGCGCTTCCTCGCCGACGTGGCCGAAGGGCGGGTGGCCGAGGTCGTGGCCGAGGCCGATCGCCTCGGTCAGGTCCTCGTTCAGCTGCAGGGCGCGGGCCACCGTGCGGGCGATGCCGCAGGCCTCGAGGGTGTGGGTGAGGCGGGTGCGGTAGTGATCGCCCTCGGGGGCGACGAAGACCTGGGTCTTGTGCTTGAGGCGCCGGAAGGACTTCGAGTGGACGATGCGGTCGCGGTCGCGCTGGAACGGCGTCCGCAGCGGACTGTCTGCCTCCTCCCGCCGTCGCCGCGCCGGGTAGGAGCGGGTCGCCTGCGGCGCCAGGAACTCGTCCTCCCAGGCGGCGATGCGGTCCTCGAAGGTGGCGGTGGCGGGCACGAGTCGATCATAAGCCGACCGCTTCGGGAGGGGACGGGGGGGGGGCGCGGGGGCCAACACCGGGGGGGGTCCCGCGAGTACCACCCCCCGCCCCCACCCCCCCCCGCGGCAATTGACGTGCGCGGGGGGGGCCAGGGTGTCCACGCCAGGCCCGTCGGC
>JBQCIG010000153.1:0-9680 GCA_051953975.1 Solirubrobacterales bacterium
TTGCCAGGAACGCTCAGGAGACAGCGAGCTCCGTCAGCGCCTTGAGGACAAGATCGTCGTGCTGTTTCGGCGAGACCTTCGGGAAGACCTTGGCGATTTTGCCGTCGGGGCCGACGATGAAGGTCGCCCGCTGCACGCCCATGTACTTCTTCCCGTACATCGACTTCTCGACCCAGGTTCCGTACTTCTCGGCGACCGCGTGGTCGGCGTCGGCCAGCAGGGTGAAGTCGAGGTCGTACTTGCCGGCGAACTTATCGATTGCCCCCACCTCGTCCGGCGAGATCCCGATCACCCGCGCCCCGGCCTTCGCGTAATCGGCCCGACGATCGCGGACGCCGCAGGCCTGGGTGGTGCAGCCGGGCGTGTCGGCGCGAGGGTAGAAGTAGAGGACAACCGTCTCGCCTCGCAGGTCGGAGAGCTTGACCTGCTCCCCGTTCTGGTCGGGCAGGCTGAAGCCGGGTGCTTTGTCCCCCTCGGCCAGCACCGGGTCTACTCCTCCTCCTCGGGGACGGCGCTGTCTTCCGGCCGCTCTTCGTCTTCTTCGAGGTCGTCATCGCTCTCTTCGAGCGCCTCGGGGGCCAGCGCGCCGGTCTGGCTCTGGGTCTCGAAGCTCTCCAGGGCGCGGTCGCGGCCGTCTTCGTCGACGGGCACGTCGTCGGAGACCCGGACCCACTCGGCGCCTTCGTAGCCCTCCAGGTTGTTGAAGACCTCCTGGTCGAGCGAGGCGGAGTCGTCGACGATCACGACCACCTCGCTCTGCGGGTTGAAGTAGGTGCCCGGCTGGTTGAGCATCTCCTCGACCTCGTAGACGTTCTCGTCGGCTGCCATCAATCCGATCCTATGAGATCGGCGAGCTGCTTTTCGGTCTCGGCCTCGACGTCGAGCGGCTCCAGTCCCTGGCGCAGGCGGCGCTCGTTGCGGGCGACGACGAGCGCCCGCACCTCGGCGCGGAGCTCGGCGTCCATCGCCTCCCCTCCGCGCCGGCGCTCGGCGGCGGCGATCAGGCGCTCGGTCTCGGCCTCGACGTCCAGCGGCGCCTCGCCGCGTCGGCGCCGGCGCTCCGATTTCGCCTCCAGCATCTGCCGCACCTCGGCCGCCTGGATCGCCGGGTCGACCGGCGGGGCGGCGCCGCCCGCGCCGCGCTTGCGCGGGCTCTCGTTGAGGATCGCGAACGGGCCGCCGCCCATCGTCTCCCAGCCGCCGCCGACGCGTTTCAGCAGCAGGCCGACCAGCGGCGCCACGACGCCGGTGAAGACGAGCACCGCGAGGCCCTTCTGGAGTGCCGTCAGGGCCGTCGGGAGAGCCATCGGACAAGGGTAGAGGGCCATTTCCGGCTGTTCGTCCGCTAACCTTGAAGGCCGGTTGACTGACCAGTCAATCGGTGGAACGCCAGCCGCTGCCGGCGGCGCTCCCGCAGACTTCAGAGAACCGCGAAGAAAAGGAGCACCGACCGGTGGTCGACTTCACCCTTACCGACGAGCAGAAAGACCTGCGCGAGCTGGCGCACAGCTTCGCCGAGAAAGAGATGCGCAAGGTCGCCTGGGAGTACGACAAAGACGGCACCTGGCCGCAGGAGATCATCGACAAGGCCTGGGAGGTCGGGTTGATGAACACCCACATCCCCGAGGCCTACGGCGGCCCGGGGCTGGACTACCTCTCCGGCTGCCTGATCGAGGAGGAGGTCGGCTGGGGCTGCTCGGGGATCGGCACCTCACTGATGGCCAACGGCCTCGCCTCGGCGCCGGTCACCCTCGGCGGCTCCGAGGAGACGAAGAAGAAGTACCTGGGGATGCTCACCGAGGCGCCGAAGCTGGCCTCCTTCTGCCTGACCGAGCCCGACGCCGGCTCCGACGTCTCCGGGATGAAAACCCGCGCCGTCAAGAAGGGCGACAAGTACGTCATCAGCGGCTCCAAGTGCTTCATCACCAACGGCAGCTACGCCGACTGGTTCACGGTCTACGCCAAGACCGACCCGGAGGCGGGCCACCGCGGCATCAGCGCCTTCGTCGTCGACGCCGACTCCCCCGGGGTCACCGTCGACAAGAAGGAGGACAAGATGGGCCAGCGGGCCTCCAACACCGCGACCATCTCCTTCGACGAAGTCGAGATCCCGGCCGAGAACCTGCTGGCCGAGGAAAACAAGGGCTTCAAACTGGCGATGATGACCCTCGATCGCACCCGCCCGGGCGTCTCGGCGATGGCGGTCGGGATCGGCCGCGCCGCTCTCGAGTACGCGACCGAGTACTCCAAGGAACGGGTCCAGTTCGGCGTCCCGATCGCGATGCACCAGGCGATCCAGTTCATGATCGCCGACATGGCGACCAAGGTCGAGGCGGCCCGCCTGCTGGTCTGGAACTCGGCCGTCCTGCTCGACCAGGGGGTCCGCAACAGCAAGGTCTCCTCGATGGCCAAGCGCTTCGCCGCCGACTCGGCGATGGAGATCACCACCGACGCCGTCCAGGTCTACGGTGGCTACGGCTTCATCAAGGAGTACCCGGTGGAGAAACTGATGCGCGACGCGAAGATCATGCAGCTCTACGAGGGCACCAGCCAGATCCAGCGCCTCGTGATCGCCAAAGAAGTCCTGCTCCCGCGCCAGGAAAGGGCGGCCCCCGAAGCCGCCGCAACGGCCTCCGAGCAGAGCCAGTCCGAGCAAGCCGCCGCGACGGTCTAGTTCGAGGCGCAAGCGTTTAACGAAGCCGCCGGCCTAGCGCCGGCGGCTTTTTTGTGCGGTCAGATGGGCGTGCCGGTCATTTGCACCGCTATGCGGAACAGATGACCGGAGCGCCGTCTCGCCCCACCGCTAGCGCGCGGGCGCCTTGTCGCGCTGCTTCGACGCCTTCAGCCGCTTGATTTTGTCGAGCTCGACCTTGCGCAGGCGGACCGCCTCGGGAGTAATTTCGACGCACTCGTCCTCGCGGACGAACTCGAGCGAGGCTTCGAGGGAGAGCCGGATGGGCGGCGCCAGCCGCTCCAGCACGTCGGCGCTCGCCGCCCTCATGTTGGTCTGCTGTTTGGCCTTGGTCGGGTTGACGTCGAGGTCCTCGGAGCGCGAGTTCTCGCCGACGATCATCCCTTCGTAGACCTCCTCGCCGGAGCCGACGAAGAGCTTGCCGCGTTCCTGCAGGCTCATCAGCGAGTAGCTCGCGGTCTGCCCGCGGCGGTCGGCGACCAGCGAGCCGGTCTGCCGCGTGCGCAGCTCCCCCGCCCAGGGCTCCCAGCGGTCGAAGACGTGGTGCATCAAGCCGCTCCCCCGGGTCACCGTGAGGAACTCGGTGCGGAAGCCGATCAGCGCCAGCGCCGGCACCAGGTACTCCATCCGCACCCAGCCGGTCGAGTGGTTGACCATCTGCTCCAGTCGCCCCTTGCGTCCGGCGAGCATCTGGGTGACGTCGCCGACGTGCTCCTCGGGCACGTCGATCGCCAGCCGCTCGACCGGCTCGTGGGTCTTCCCTTCGATCTCGCGCGTCACCACCTGCGGCTGGCCGGCGGTCAGCTCGTAGCCCTCACGCCGCATCAGCTCCAGCAGCACGACCAGCTGCAGCTCGCCGCGCCCCTGCACCTCCCAGGCGTCGGGCCGTTCGGTGTCCTTGACCCGCAGCGAGACGTTGCCGACCAGCTCGGCATCCAGTCGCGAGCGCAGCTGGCGCGCGGTCAGCTTGTCGCCGCCCTGGGTGCCGGCCAGCGGCGAGGTGTTGATCCCGACCACGACCGAGAGCGAGGGCTCATCGACGGTGATCACCGGTAGCGGCCGCGGGTCCTCCGGGTCGGCCAGCGTCTCGCCGATCGTCACCTCTTCGATCCCGGCGACGGCGATGATTTCGCCCGGCCCCGCCTCCGCCGCCGCGATCCGCTCCAGCCCCTGGGTCACGTAGAGCTCCGAGACCGCCGCCCGCGCGACGCTGCCGTCGGCCCGGCACCAGGCGATCTGCTGCCCGGAGCGGATCGTGCCCTGGTGGACGCGGCAGATCGCCAGCCGTCCCACGTAGGGGGAGGCGTCGAGGTTGGTGACGTGCGCCTGCAGCGGCGCCTCCGGCTCGTAGCGCGGCGGCGGGATCTTCTCCAGCATCAGGTCGAGTAGGGGGGAGAGGTCGCTTCCCTCGACGCTCTCCCCTAATGAGGCCCAGCCCGCCTTGGCGTTGGTGTAGACGATCGGGAAGTCGATCTGGTCGGAATCGGCGTCGAGGTCGATGAAGAGCTCGTAGACCTCGTCGACGACCTCGGCGATCCGCGCGTCGGGACGGTCGACCTTGTTGACGACGAGGACGATCGGCAGCCGCCGCTCCAGCGCCTTGCGCAGTACGAACCGCGTCTGCGGCAGCGGCCCCTCCGAGGCGTCGACCAGCAGCAGCGCCCCGTCGACCATCGTCAGCGCCCGCTCGACCTCGCCGCCGAAGTCGGCGTGGCCCGGCGTGTCGACGATGTTCAGCTTCACGTCGCCGTAGGTGACGGCGGTGTTCTTGGCGAGGATCGTGATCCCCTTCTCGCGCTCGAGGTCCATCGAGTCCATCACCCGCTCGGCGACCTCCTGGCCCTTGCGGAA
Source organism: Solirubrobacterales bacterium (assembly GCA_051953975.1). Lineage (GTDB taxonomy): Bacteria > Actinomycetota > Thermoleophilia > Solirubrobacterales > 70-9 > VAYN01. The sequence continues at coordinate 4,544 of JBQCIG010000153.1, forward strand.
GGTGCCGGTCTGCCACAGCATCGCGTCGACCAGGGTGGTCTTCCCATGGTCGACGTGGGCGATGATCGCGACGTTGCGCAGGTCTTCTCGAGCGGTGCTCATGGCGAGTGGGGAGAGTAGGGAATCGGTGCCGCCGGCTTCAGGCAAAACGAAGCCCGCCGATCAGGCGGGCTTCGCACTACTGGAAGCGTCTAGCGAAGTTACTGCTGCTGAACGCTCGCAGCGGCCGGGCCCTTCGGCCCTTCCTCTGACTCGTAGGTCACTTTGGCGCCCTCGGTCAGGGACTTGAAGCCCTCGCCGAGGATGGCGCTGTGATGAACGAAGACATCCTTCGAGACGTCGTCGGGCGTGATGAACCCGTAGCCCTTGTCGTCGCTAAACCACTTGACAGTTCCAGTGGGCATGCATTGCCTCCACTTCATGTGCTGCGAACGCGGAGGATGCAAAAGCAACGACTGCGAGCGCTACGCACAACTTTCGCCGGTATCAACCGGCCCTAACGCAGGGGACCGTAGCAGGATCATCCGGCGGCGGATCTAGCGTTGCCGTGTGCGCTTCCTCGAGAGCATCGACCGCGACGCGATCGCCGACCTGCTGGGGTGCGACGAGTTCTTCTGGCTGGACCTGACCGATCCGGGCGTGCCGGAGGCAAATCAGCTGCGCGAGGCATTCGGCTTCCACCCGCTGCCGCTCGAGGACATGCTGAAGCGCGACCAGCGCCCCAAGCTCGAGGACTACGGCGACTACATGTTCCTCGTCTACTACGGGGTCGGCGACGGGAGCGACAACGCCATCCGCCTCGAAGAGGTCCACGCCTTCCTCAGCGGCGGCTACATCGTCACCGCCCACGAGCACCACTGCGCGGTGCTGGAGGAAGCGCGGGAACGCCTCGAGGCGCAGGAGCCCCGCTCGGAGCAGTTCGTCGTCTACCGCGTCCTCGACGGCCTCACCGACAGCTTCTTCCCGGTCCTCGAACGCCTCGACGACCGGATGGAACAGCTCGACGAAGACATCTTCGAGCACCCGACGCCCGAGCACCTCGAGCAGATCACCGGCCTGCGCCGGCAGTTGGTCGAGCTGCGCCGGGTGGTGACGCCGCAGCGCGATCTGCTCGCCCGCAACATCGACGACATCCTCGAAATCCCCGGCCTCGAAGCCGACTCGCGCAATTACTTCCGCGACGTCTACGACCACGCGATCCGCATCTCCGACCAGATTGACTCCTACCGCGACCTCCTCCAGGGGACCCGCGATGCCTACCTCTCGGTCGTCTCCAATCGCCTCAACCAGATCACCAAGCAGCTGACGCTGGTGGCGACGATCTTCCTGCCGCTCTCCTTCCTCGTCGGCTTCTTCGGCCAGAACTTCAAATGGCTGGTGGAAAGCATCAGCAGCGAGACCGATTTCTGGGTCCTCGGCATCGGCAGCGCGGCGATCTCGGTGATCGGTCTGTTGCTCTGGTTCCGCCGCGGCTCCTACCTTTAAGGCATCGGGGATTCAGATTCAGGTGAACTTGAATGACGGTCGATAGGTAGACCGGATATGCGCAGAGGTACGGGAACCAACCCCTGGGTCCGCGCCGTGGTGCTGGCGATCTTCGCCTGCCTGCTGCTGCCAGCCGGGGCTTTGGCCGCCGTCCTCCCTCTAAAGCCGCAGGGGCCCCTCTCGCCGCTGCTGGCGCGACTGGCGAAGCCGCGGGTGCAGGCGCTTGCCCCGGCGCGGCAGGCGCAGGTGCTCGGCGTCGCCGCCGCCGGTCCCGGCAGCCTTCTCCGCCGCGGCGACCGCGTCCTCACCTACGTCCGCTTCGACGGGGGCGCCGTCGCGGCGCTGCCGGCGCTGCGGGGCGCCGGCGCGCGGGTGGTCGGCGCCAGCAGCCGCTACCAGACGGTCACCGCCGCGATCCCCGCCGCCGACCTGCACGCCGTCGCCGAGGTGCCGGGGGTGGAAGCGGTCTTCCCGGTTCGCACCCCGGCGCTGCACGTCAACTGCAACGGCGGCTCGGTGATCTCCGAGGGGGTCGAACAGCTCAACGTCAAAAAAGCCCGCGAAAAATTCCCCGTCAACGGCGAAGGCCTCACCGTCGGCGTCCTTTCCGACTCCTTCGATCAGGCGACCGAAGCGGTTACGGGCGGCAAACTCGCGGCGACGAAGCAGAAGGACGAAGAAACCGCCGACCTGACCGGGCCGAAAAACACTTGCACCGGGCAGAAAGAAGAAGTCAACGTGCTGCGGCCCTTCGAACCCGAATCGCTCGGCGAAGAAGCCGAAGCCTTCGACGAGGGACGGGCGATGCTGCAGGTCGTCCACGACATTGCCCCGCAGGCGAAGCTCGCCTTCAACAGTGCCTTCAACGGCGAACTGGCCTTCGCGGAAGGGATCGAAAACCTCGCCAAATCGACCCTGCTGGGCGGCGCCGGCGCCAAGGTGATCGTCGACGACGTCGGCTACTTCGAAGAGCCCTTCTTCCAGGACGGCCCGGTTGCGGCTGCGATCAACAAAGTCACCGCCGCTGGCGTCACCTATCTCACGGCGGGCGGCAACGACAACCTCTTCGACTCGGAAGGCAATGAAATCGCCTCTTGGGAAGCGCCCGCCTTCCACGACTCCGGCGAGTGCCCGGGGGCCGTTCGCGCCCTCTCCTCCTCGCTCAACCCCCACCACTGCCTCGACTTCAACCCCGGCGCCCCGACCGACCGCACCTTCGGGATCAAAGTCGAACCGCACGAAGTGCTCTCGGTCGACCTGCAGTGGGCGGAACCGTGGTTCGGGGTCGAAACCGACCTCGACGCCTACCTCCTCAACTCCGAAGGCCAGCTTGTCGCCTCCTCCACCGAAAGGAACGGGAAAACCCACGAGCCAGTGGAGATCATCCAGTGGGCCAACAACAGCGCCAGCGAAAGGACGGTGCAACTGGTCGTCAACCGCTTCTCCGGCAGCGCCGACCCGCGCCTCAAGTTCATCCTCCTGCAGGACGGCGGCGGCGTGACCGGGACCGAGTACCCCAAATCCGGCGGCGGCGACGTCGTCGGTCCCGCGATCTACGGCCACGCCGGTGCGGCGAGCGCGATCTCCGTCGGCGCCGTCCCCTTCAACGACAGCAGCGAACCCGAGTTCTACTCCTCCCGCGGTCCGGTCACCCACTACTTCGGCCCGGTCAAAGGGAAAACGCCGGCGGCGGAATTGGGCGCCCCGGAAGAGCTCTCGAAGCCCGACGTCGCCGCCACCGACTGTGCCCGCACCACCTTCTTCGCCGAGGAATTCAAATCCGAACCGGGCATCTGGCGCTTCTGCGGCACCTCCGAGGCCGCTCCGCACGCGGCCGGCGTGACGGCGCTGATGCTGCAGGAAGAACCGGGCGCCTCGCCCGCAGAAGTCCGCGAAGCGCTGGCGGAAAGCGCCAAACCCGTCGGCACCTTCGACTCGTGCGCGGTCGGCGGCGGCCTCCTCGACGCGCTGGGGGCGCTGGAAGCGATCGTCGCTGGACCTCCCTTCACCCCCGCTAAAGCATGCGAACCGCCGGAATCGCCGCCGGGCGAAGTCTTCGTCGTCCCCGGCAACTGGGGCTCCGAAGAACCGGTCACGCCGCCGGTCGCGCAAACCCCCACCCCGACGCCGCAGCCGCTCCCGCCGGTGACGCGCCTGGTCAAGCACCCGCCCAAGGTCGTCCGCACCCGCAGCCGCACCGCCCGCGTCATCTTCCGCTTCGGCGCCGATCAAGCGGGCGCCCGCTTCCTCTGCAAGGTCGATGGCGGTGGCTTCCGCTCTTGCCCCAGCCGCTTTGTCCACCGCTTCGGCCTCGGTCCCCACGTGGTCCGGGTCAAGGCGGTCGGTTCAACCGGCCTCGCCGACTCGACGCCCGCGGTCTTCCGCTTCCGGGTCGAGCACGTCAGCTGAGCCCTCCGCGGCTCCGTCCCCGGTCGGCCGTCGCGGCTGCCGGCGCCAGATCCAGTGTCCGGCGGCGAGCAGCGCCAGCAGCGCCAGCGCGGTCCCGAGCACGAGCGGGTCGGTCAGCGAGAGTCCCTCGAGGCGGGTGCCGAAGTAGACGGCGATCGCGGTGATCGGTAGGTACCCGAGCGCGGTCGTCCAGACGAAGCGCCAGGCGGGAACCCGGGCAGCTCCCGCCGCGTAGGAGACGATGCTGAAAGGGAGGATCGGGATCAGCCGCATCGCCAGCAGCAGGGTCGGCCCGCCGCGCTCGATCGCCGCCTCGACCCGTTCGAAGCGCTCGGCGCCGAACCAGCGGTCGAGCAGCGGTCGCGCCACCCGGTGACCTACCCCCCAGCAGATCAGGCCGGAGAGGATCCAGCCGGCCATCATCAGCGCCAGCGCCGGGAAGAAGCCGTAGGCGAAGCCGGCGGCGGCGTCGACGATCTCGGCGGGATAGAAGACGACGGCGTGGAGCAGGGTGAGGACGAGGATCAGCAGCGGGCCGGCGGCGCCGAGGCGGTGAATCTGGTGGCGCACCTCGGCGCTGTCTCCCTGGATCGCCGCCCCCGCCGCCTCGCGCAGCGGGTCGATCGCGACCACCAGCGCCGCCAGCAGGGCGATCCCGGCGAGGGTGACCCCGATCTCCGTCAGCGGCAGGCGGTTCCTCTCCACCCGCCTAGGCTAGATGCAGCTCAGAGCGTGGCGGCGGCCTCGCCGCGCAGCCGCTCGGCCAGGCCGGAGTGGCGGCCGCCGCTGTCGTCGCGGCGGACGGCGGCGGCCAGCGAGCCCTGGTCGCCGATCAGGATGCAGCTGCTGCGGGCGCGGGTGATCGCGGTGTAGAGGAGGGGGCGGTTGAGCATGCGCGAGTGGGAGCGGTGGCAGACGCCGACCACCACCGGCACCTCGCACCCCTGTGCCTTGTGGACCGAGATCGCGTAGGCGAGGCGCAGGGTGGCGGTCTCGCCGTAGGGGATGGCGAGGCTGCCGCCGTCGTCGGTGTCGACGACGATCTCCTCTTCGTCCGGGTCGTCGCCGCGGAGGAAGACGATCGAGCCGTTCATCAGCCCCAGATCGTGCGAGTTGCGGGTCTGGATCAGGCGGTCGCCGATCCGGAAGCGATCGCCGACGGCCGGCTTGCCGACCGGGTTGAGCTCGGCCTGGAGTCGCTAATTGAGGGCGTCTATCCCCGCCCGACCCCGGTAAATCTCCG
>JBQCIG010000154.1:0-8055 GCA_051953975.1 Solirubrobacterales bacterium
CGTCGGCCAGGAGCTGGCCGCCCCCCTCGCCGAAGATCGTGAAGCGCTCCCCCTCGGGGGTGGTGAAGCCGGACATGTTCTCGATCACGCCGAGAATCTCGAGGTCGAATTTGAGCGCCATCTCGGCGCCGCGCCGCGCCACCGACTGCGCCGCCGGCTGCGGCGTCGTGACGACCACGAACTTCGCCTGCGGCAGCAGCTGCGCCAGCGTCATCGAGACGTCGCCGGTCCCCGGCGGCAGGTCGAGCAGCAGGTACTCGAGCTCGTCCCAGGCCACGTCCTCGAGGAACTGCTGGATCGCCTTGTGCAGCATCGGCCCCCGCCAGACGACCGCCGAGTTCTCCTCGACGAAGAAGCCGATCGACATCACCTTCACCCCGCTGGCCGAATCGAGCGGCAGGATCTTGCGCTCGGCGTTGACTTCCGGTTTGCGGTTGACCCCGAGCATGCGCGGGATCGAGTAGCCGTAGACGTCGCAGTCGAGCGCTCCGGCCGGATGGCCTTCGGCGGTCAGCGCCGCGGCCAGGTTGGCGGTCATCGTCGACTTGCCGACCCCGCCCTTGCCGGAGGAGACGCAGATCACGTTCTTCACCTTCGCCAGCGCCCCTTGCGGCAGCTTGCCGCGGCCGAGGGTCTGTTGCAGCTGCCCTTTCTCTTCGTTGGAGAGGACGTCGAAGCCGACCGCGACCTCGGTCACGCCCTCGAGCTGGGCGACCTGCTGGGCGACGGCCTGTTCGAAGTGGGAGCGGATCGGGCAGCCGGCGGTGGTCAGCGAGACGACGACCTCGACCCGACCGCCCTCTTTGACCTCGATCGAGCGGACCATGCCCAGCTCGACGATCGAGCGGCGCAGCTCGGGGTCGATGACCGCGCGCAGCTTCTCGGTGATCTGGTCTTTGCTTGGAAGTGGCATCGGCTCGATTCTCGCAAAGGCGGCACTTCGGCCGCCCGACGGCGGTCGGATCGCCGACGAGGGGGGAGAGTTTCGGCCGCCCGGCCCTTAGTCCCCGGTCAACGCAATCGAGCGAAGGAGGACCGATGTCGGGCACGAGGTTTGCCATGGGAAGGATCGTCGCGCTGGGAGTACTGCTGGCGCTGAGCGTGTTGCTGCTGGGGGCGGCGAAGGCGAGCGCCGGGAAGTACGCGGTCGCCCAGTGCGGCTGGTACGTCGGCGCCGACGCCGGCTGGGCCGACACCACCGGCGGCGCCAAGTTCCGCCCCGACTCCTGGTGCGTGCCGCCGGCCGGCGCCGATCCCTTCGACGGCGCCCACGTCAAGAGCCTCACGCGCGACGGGCAGGCCACCGTCTCCGGCACCCGCTTCGCCCGCTGGCGCTGGACGGCGCCGCCGGGGACCGGGATCACCCAGGTCCGCGGCAGCTGGTGGCACGCGCTGCACGACGGGATCGAGCAGCGGCTCGGGGGCGTCGGCGCCGACGGCGGCTTCAGCCCCTTCCTCGCCGCCTCGACCACCGACACCACCCCGCGCGAGTTCAGCAAGGGATTCCCGGCACCGGTCGCCGCCTTCGAAGACCGCCTGCTCTGCGCCCGGGCCGAGAGCAAGTGGTGCTCGCTCGAACAGGGGTCCTGGTCGGCCTTGCGGGCGCTGACGATCACGGTCGAAGACCCGGCCGCGCCGGGCGCCTGGCTCGCCGGCGGCGATCTCCTCGCCGGTGGCTGGCGCCGCGGCACGCAGTCGGTGGCGCTCACCGCCTCCGACGGGGGTAGCGGCGTCCGCTTCGGGGAAACGAAGCTCGACGGCGCCCGCGTCGGCTTCACCGAGTACCCCTGCGCCAAAGCCTCGATCGGCGGCGAGTGGCGGGCGACCCAGATGCAGCCCTGCCCGACCACCGTCTCCGCCACCCACGCCGTCGCCACCACGGGCTTCAGCGACGGCCCGCACACGCTCGTCCACTGCGCCGCCGACTTCGCGGCGAACTTCGCCTGCACCCAGCCCCGCACGGTGCTGATCGACAACAACCCGCCGGCGCACCCGAAGGCGGTCGCCCTGGCCGGCGGGGAAGGCTGGCGCCGCGTCGACGACTTCGACCTCGGCTGGGAGAACCCGGACCAGGGGCTGGGAAGCCCGATCGCCGGTGCCTCCTGGCGGATCGTCGGCTCCGCCGGCTACGACACCGGCGTCAAGTTCACCGCCGGCCGCGACCTCAGGTCCCTCACGGACCTCTCGGTCCCCGCCGCCGGGTCCTACTCGTTGCAGCTGTGGCTGCGCGACGAAGCGGGCAACGAGGCGCCGAGCTCGGCGGTGACGGTGCCGCTGCGCTTCGACGACGTGCGCCCGAGCGTCGCCTTCGCAACCGACGCGCCGGAAGGCCAGCTGCGGGCGGACGTTGCCGACGAACACTCCGGGCCGGCTTCCGGCGCTCTCTTCTACCGCCGCCTCGACGCGGAGACCTGGACCGAGCTGCCGACCAAGCTGGTGCCGGGAGACGCTCCGGGCAGCGCCCACCTGGTGGCGCCGATGCCGGAGCTCGGCTACGGCACCTTCGTCTTCCGCGCCGATGCGAGCGACGGCGCCGGCAACACCGCCTCGACCACCCTGCGCGCCGACGGCACCCAGATGTCGGTCCGCAGGGTGCCGCCACCGCACGTACCGCGGGCCAAGTCGAGGCTGTTCGCCCGCCTGCGCGGCGGGCACGGCCGCGGCGACTCGCTCACCGTCCCCTTCGGAGCGCCGGCGCTGCTGAGTGGCCGCCTCACCCGCGCCGACGGCGCCGGGGTGGCCGATCGCGAGTTGCGGATCATCTCCCATCCTTCCCGCGGCGCTCTCGTCCAGTTCGCCGTGCAGACGGTGCGAACGGGCGAGCAGGGAGGCTTCGAGCTGCGGTTGCCGCCCGGTCCCTCCCGCCGCGTCACCGTCGGCTTCGGCGGCGACGCCGGGCTCGAGCCGGCGCGGCGTCCGGGGCTGGAGCTGCGCGTCCGCTCCGGGATCTCATTGCGGGTGGCCCCGCGCAGCCTTCGCACCGGCGAGGCGGTGCGACTGAGTGGAAGGGTCACCGGTCACGGAGCGCCGCTGCCGCGCCGCGGCAAGCTGGTGGCGATCCAGTACCTGGAGGAGGCGACCCACCGCTGGCGTCCCGTGCTCGTCACCCGCAGCGATCACCACGGCCGCTTCCGGGCTCGGTACCGCTTCCGTTATGTCAGCGGCAGGGCGACGATCCGGTTGCGGGCGACGGCGCTGGCGGAGGAGCGCTGGCCGTATGCGCCTGGCTCCTCGACGCCGGTGACGGTCCGGGTCCACGGCTAGCTAGGGTTCGGGCCATGTCGCAAGCGACCCTTCACACCAGCGCCGGGGCGATCGTGCTCGAGCTACACGACGAGGACGCGCCGAAAACCGTCGAGAACTTCCGCAAGCTCTCCGCGGAGGGCTTCTACGACCAGCTCGTCTTCCACCGGGTGATCCCCGATTTCATGATCCAGGGAGGCTGCCCGGAAGGCACCGGTCGCGGCGGTCCCGGCTACACGTTCGAGGACGAGATCAACGACCGCAAAGTCGTCCGCGGCGCCCTGGCGATGGCGAATGCGGGACCGAACACCAACGGCTCCCAGTTCTTCATCGTCACCACCGGCGCGGCACCCTGGCTCGACGGCAAGCACACCGTCTTCGGCGAGGTGATCGACGGCATGGACGTGGTCGACGCGATCGAGTCGGTGCCGACCGACGCTGCCGACAAGCCGCTCGAGCCGCAGACGATCGAACGGGTCGAGCTCGACCAGGAATAGGGGTGGCTCTTGGCGGCGCTTACTCGGCGCCGCCCGCACCGCCGGTTTCGGCGGCATGGCGCTCCCGGCGGCGCCGCAGCGCTTCGCCGGGGCGCCAGAGGCTGACCAGGCCGGCGACCAGGGTGACCAGGAAGATCTGCCCGAGCATCATCTCCAGCCCGGCGACCATCCGTCCGGGCTGGCCGCCGGGGACGAGGTTGCCGTAGCCGGTCGTGGTCAGGGTCGTGTAGCTGAAGAAGAGGAAGTCGCCGCCGCTCGGCTGGGGATGACCTTCGAAGAAGGCGCCCCCCTGCAGCCGGTCGATCGTCCCGTAGGCGAAGGTGAAGAGGATCCCGAGGGCGGTGTAGACGCTGATCGCGCCGAGGATCGTCCGCGAGCCGACTTCGGCGGTCAGCACCACCCGCCGCAGGACCGCCGCCATCGCCGCCGCGAGGAGGGCGATCTGAACCAGGGAGGCGAGGTTGAGGAAGGTGCGCTCGCCGCTGGCGGCGGCGATCGCGGCAAGCAGGACGGTCAGCGCCGAGAGCCAGACCGCCCCGCGCACGAACCGGGCTTTCACGTGCGAGCTAGTCAGGGCGACGATCGAGGTGGCGCTGGTCGCCAACGTCAGCACCACCGCCGACCAGCCGGAGTTGTGCAGGAGCGAGGTCAGCACGTAGGTGAGCAGGACCAGGAACAGGACCAACCCGAACGCGTCCCTCACCTTTTCCGCGCGCAGCCGCCAGCGCTCACGTCTGCGGGCACGCCTGTCGGCGCCGGTCATGCTCCGACGTTCGGGCGCGGCAGGGGGTTTCCTCCCTATCGCCGTTGCAGCAGCGTCAGCGGCTCCTCCTCGATTCGGGCGGCGATCCGTTCCACGCTGCGGAGCGTCAGGTTGCGCTCGCCCCGCTCGACGCTTCCCATGTAGGTGCGGTGGAAGCCGAGCAGCTCCGCGAATGCCTCCTGGCTCAACCCGCGAGCCAGCCGGTACGCCCGCAGGTTCTGGCCGACGGTGCGCTGCAGGTCGCCCTCCATGAGCGGAACGCTCCCGCTCTGCTACTTGAAGGTCTACAGACCTATAAGTAGCATCCGCGCAATTCTTCGGATAGGCGGAGGGGGTGGGATTCGAACCCACGAGGCGCCGAAAGACGCCTAACGGCTTTCAAGGCCGCCGCATTCAACCGCTCTGCCACCCCTCCAAAAGCCGACGCCTTGCGAATGCTAGAGACCGGAAAGCACCCCTGCGCTTGCGCGTCCTGATTGGATTCCCAAATGCGTAGGTTGCTCCTGCTCGCCTCGGCGATGATCTTCTTCGACGTCGCCTTCTTCGCTGCGATAGCTCCGCTGCTGCCGCAATACGTCGACGACCTCGGCTTGAGCAAGGCGGCGGCGGGGATCCTCTCGGCCTCCTACGCGGCGGGGACGCTGGTCGGGTCGCTGCCGGCGGGCTTCGTCGCCAGCCGAGCGGGGCCACGCCGGACGGTGATCGGCGGCCTGCTGCTGCTCGGCTGTGCGAGCCTCGCCTTCGGCTTCGCCGAACAGATCGTGCTGCTCGACGGGGCCAGGTTCATCCAGGGGATCGCCGGGGCGCTGATCTGGTCCGGCGCCCTCACCTGGCTGATCACCGCCGCTCCCGAGGAGAGGCGGGGCTCGATCGTCGGCACCGCTCTCGGCACCGCGGTCGCCGGGGCCCTGCTCGGCCCCGCCCTCGGCGCCGTCGCCGGCTCGATCGGCACCCAGCCGGTTTTCAGCTCAGTGCTGGTGATCACCGTTGCCCTTGCCTTCGCCGCCTCGAGACTGGAGGAGACCAGCCCTCCCGAGCGCCAGCCGCTGCGCAAAGTGGTGGCGACCCTGCTCAGCCGCCCGGTCCTGGAGTCGGCCGTTTTCGTCGCCGTTCCCTCAGTGCTGTTCGGGGCGATCGAGGTCCTGGTGCCGCTGCGGATCAACGGGCTCGGCGGCGGCCACGGCCTGATCGCCGCCGGCTTCATTGCGGGGGCGGGCCTGGAGGCGATGCTGGCACCGGTCGCGGGCCGGCTCTCCGATCGCGTCGGCCGGCGGCTGCCCTACGTAACCGGGCTTTCGATCTGCGCGCTGGCCATGGTCGCGTTCGCGCTGGTGACGACGCTCGGAGCAGTACTCGCGAGTCTGATCCTCACCTCGCTCGGCGCCGGCCTCTGCTTTGCGCCGGCGCTGACGCAGATCTCCGACGTCGCCGAGGCGAGCGGCCTTCACCAGGGATTTGCCGCCGGGGTCTCGAACATGGCCTGGGCCTCCGGTCAGGTGATGGGCGGCGCCGGTGGCGGGATCGTCGCCAGCCTCACCGGCTATGCGGCGCCGAGCCTGGTCATCGCGGCGCTGCTGGCGTCCACCGTCGTCTACGCCTTCCGCGTGATGGAGACCGACGCCGAACCCCATTCCGATCCGACCTCGAGTTAGGGCGAAGCCGGCTGGACTAGGCTCGGGCGATGGCGCGACGCAAGCGTGCAGCCGCCGGAGAGTGGGTGAACTGGGTCGGCGACCAGTCCTGCCGCCCGGCCCGGATCGTTCGCCCGTCCAGCCGCAAGGAGCTGGCCGAAGCTGTTGCCACCGCTGCGGCCGAGGGCCAGAAGGTGAAGGTCGCCGGCTGCGGCCATTCCTTCACCGAGGCGGCGCTGACCGGGGGGACGATGGTCGAGCTCGGGAGGCTCAGCGGTGTCCTCGACGCGGACCCCGGTTCGGGGCTGGTCAGGGTCGGGGGCGGCACCGTCCTCGCCGAGCTGAACGAGGAGCTGGCGGCGCTCGGCCTGGCGATTGAGAACCTCGGCGACATCGACCGGCAGACGATCGCCGGGGCGATCTCCACCGGCACCCACGGTACCGGCGCCAAGCTGCGCAACCTCTCCGCGCAGGTCGAGGGCCTGGAGCTGGTCCTGGCGGACGGCGGCGTCCGCCACCTCAGCGCCGCCACCGATCCCGCGCTGCTGCGGGCGACGCGGGTGGGGGTTGGGGCGCTGGGGGCGATCGCGGCGGTGACGCTGCGCTGCGTCCCGGCCTTCGACCTGCGCCGGGTCGATGCGTCGCACCCGCGCGAGGAAGTCCTCGATTCGTTCGCCGAGCGGGCCGAGGCGCACGAGCACTTCGAGCTCTTCACCTTTCCCTACTCCGACCTGGCGCTGGTGCTGGAGCGCAACCGGATCGACGGGCCCCCGCGCCCGCGCGGCCGCGCTACCGCCTACCTCAACGACGTCGTGCTCGAGAACTGGGCGCTGGGTGCGCTGTCCGCCACCGGCAAGGCGATCCCGAGGGCGATCCCGGCGCTCTCGCGGCTGGCGGGACGCCTCGCCTCCGGCAGCCGCACCAGCGACCGCAGCGATCGCGTCTTCACCAACGAGCGGCGGGTGCGCTTCACCGAGATGGAGTATGCGCTGCCGCGCGAGCACGGGCCGGAGGCGGCGCGGCGGGTGATCGAGTGGGTGCGAGGCAACCAATACTCCGTCTTCTTCCCGATCGAGATGCGGGTCAGCGCCGGCGACGACGCCTTCCTCAGTCCGTCCCACGAGCGCGACACCGCCTACGTCGCCGTCCACCAGTACCGGGGGATGGAGTGGCGGCCGTACTTCGAGGCGGTGGAGGAGATCATGGACGATTACGGCGGCCGCCCCCACTGGGGCAAGCGCCACTTCCAGACCGCCGCGACGCTGGCGCCGCGCTACCCGGCCTGGGCGGACTTCCAGCGCGCCCGCGACGAGCTCGACCCAGGCCGCACCTTCGCCAACGAGTACACCGAGCGCGTCCTCGGCCCATAAAGCCGACGGGACGATTCCCCTCCATATGGGGGTTATTTTCGTCCCGTCGCGCTAAAGGAAGGCCTTGCCCTCGCCGCGATAAGTGGGGACCTCGTCGACGATCGCGTCGCCTTCGACCAGGTAGAGGGTGTCGAAGCGCTCGCAAAGCTCGCCGGCCTTGGCGTGGCGGAAGTAGACGCGGTCGCCGACTGCGAGCGCCGCCGCGGCTGAGCCGAGCAGCGGCGTCTGCACCTCGCCGGCGCCCTCGTCGCCGTCGAGCTCGAGCCCTACCGGCAGCCAGGGCAGCGGCAGTCGCGCCTCGTCGCCGGCGCCGGAGGCGAGGTAGCCGCCGCCGAGCGCGGTCGCGGTCCCCGGCGAGGGCTTGCGCACCACCGGCAGCGCGAACCCCGCCGCTGGCGTCAGCCGGAAGCGGCTGTAGTGGTCGAAGAGGGCGGGGGCGTAGAAGCCCGAGCCGGCCGTGAGCTCGGTCACCGCCTCCTCGGCAGCGGTGAGGTCGAGGCTGCCGGTGCCGCCGCCGTTGACGATCTCCAGCTCGACGAACTCGCTCAGCG
>JBQCIG010000155.1:0-4922 GCA_051953975.1 Solirubrobacterales bacterium
GCTTTCATACCGGGAGAGGTCAGGGCGGTTGCGGGGGCGGGGGGCGTGGTGGCTGTCGCCGCGCAGATCCAGCGGGGGGGTGACGTCGACCGCGGGGTGGAGGGAGCCGGCGAGAAGGCGGCGGGCGAGCGGCGCCCGGCCGACCTCGGCGGCGGCCGGGCCTCGCAGCGGGGCGGCGTCGCGCAGCCGGGCGGCGTCGGCGCTCGCGACCGGGACCAGGCGCGAGACCAGCGTCGCCGTCAGCGCCGAGCGCCGCGCCAGCGGCCGCAGCACCCGCAGCATCCGGTCGGGATCGACGCAGGCGGAGTAGACGGCGAAAGCGATCATCGTCACCAGCGCCCGCATCCCGTAGGAGGCGCCGGCGACGAGCGCCTCGGCGGTGACGTCGACCTGGCCCAGCAGCGGCCAGTGGCCGAGGCGCGCCAGCACCGTTTCGCCGCGGTGGTAGACGAGGGCGTTGACGACGGCGACGAGCAGCGCCAGCGCCAGGCCCATCCGCCAGCCGGCGCGGACAGCGGTGCGGGCGCCGGCGAGGAGGCCGGCGATGGTCGCGGCGGCGGTTGCGGCCGCCAGCACCAGGAGGTTGGAGCAGAGGAAGGCGACGGCGACGATCGCGCCGAGGTAGGCGACGGCGGCGCCCGGCGAGGCGGCCTGCAGCGGGCCGCGCCTGGGCACGTAGGAAAAGGGCGACCTCACGGTTCCTCCAGCGGCAGCGGGTAGACCAGCGATCCCTTGACCGCGATCGCGTAATGGTCGCGCAGGAGCTTCGCTTCGAGCGAGCCGGCGGCGCGGCGCACGGCCGCTGCCGTCCCTCCCGTCACCAGCCAGACCGGCGGGCCGCCGTAGCGGCTCGTCGCCGCGATCAGGCCGGCATTGGGGCCAAGGTTTTCGGCTTCGGCCCCGTCCTGGTCGAGGGCGACGAGTTCGTTCCCGGTGAAGTTCGCGTAGACGCCGCTTTCGGCCGGCCCTTCTTCGATCAGGTGCGCCGTCGGGTCGGGTCGCAGCCGGTCCCAGGTCCCGACCAGGACCCGGATCGCCTTCGGCGGCGATCCCGAGGCGATTTTCACGCCTTCGCCTTCGTGCGCTGCCCGCGTCGTCGCGCAGGCTTCTCCCCCGCCCTTGCTTTCGACCTCGACCGGGTAGCGCTTCCCCGCGATCCCGTTCGTAAACGGCGCCGGCCAGCTGCCCACCACCGCCGGCACGTGGTCGGTCGCCGCCCAGTTGCGGTAGTCCCACCAGATCCGCTCGCCGCCGCGCACGTCCACCTCGGCCGCGCCGACCGGCGACTCCACCCCGTCGACGTAGATGAACCAGTCGTAGGGGTCCCCGCCGCGTTCGCTTTCGGCGACGCCGTCGATCGAGGAGACGTAGCCGCCGCCGTAGCGGGTGGTGATCTCGGCCTCCCTTTCCAGCAGCCGCATCGCCGTGTCGGATTCCTTCGCTTCGACCGCGCGTTCCAGCACCGGCACCGCGCCGTATTCGCGCGTCACCGTCAGCTGCACCGAGCCGACGTCGGCGCCGGGACCGAGGCCGCAGCCGGCGGCCGCGAGCGCCGCTGCAAGCAACGCACCCGCGACCGCCGTGCCACGGCGCCAGGTCATCTGGGAGAGCGTCCCGTCACTTCGGGCACTTGCCCCCGACGCAGACCGGCTCCCGGGCCGAGGGGATCTCCCCGCTCGCCCGCGCGATCAGCTTCGCCGGCTTCACCAGCGTCACCGTCGTGCGGCCGCCGGCGTCGGTCGGCGCGCTGGCGCCCGTCCCCTTCACCCCGGCCGCCGGCTTGGGCTTGCCTTTTTCGTCGTAGGCGAGGACCTTGACCTTGAACGGCTTCCCGGCCTGAGCCGAGTTCGGCGCTTCCAGGGCGAGGTCGTCCGGGTACTTGAAGGCCGGCGCTTCGGTCTTCACCAGTGCCCAGAGGACTTCGTCGCCCGGGTGGATTTTCGCCGCGTCGCCGCTCACCTGCTGGGCCTTGTGGTTGATCTTCATGTACCAGGACGCGCTGCCCTTGGCCACGCTCGAGCCGACCCCGCACAGCGCCAGGCCGAAGTCGAAGTGGTCGCTGATCAGCAACGGGCTCAGCGAGGACGTCGTCTTCGAGGCGTGGGCGAGCAGGCCCATCGCGGTGTTGCCTTTGATCGTCACCGACTTGCCGCTGCCGCCGGAGCCGGGGCCGAAGCAGGTGGCCTTGGGGCTGGTCTTGACCGCGGTGTCGGCGGTGGCGACGAACTTTTCGGCGAGCACCTTGCCGCCGGTGCCGACCACGCGCAGATCGGCCTTGAAGCCCTTGGCCGAAGCGCCCGCGGCGAACGCGAGGGTAAGAGAGATAGCCAGCGCGCACACGGCCGCCAGCCGGAACGGGGTGATTCTTGGCATTTACGCCACCCTTTCCTCGAGGGTTGTCATGGCTGGGCCGGCGGACAGGTCTCCTGGCTTCCGGGATCAGGGAGGCCGCACCTTCCCAGGGACTCGGTGTCGTCCCCAGTGGCCGGCGCCAACGGCGCCCGCGAGCTCCTCCACCCGGTCACAGTGGCGGGACCACGCCGGACTCGCACCGGACTTCCCTTGACCACCGACCGATATGGATATGTAACGAGGTGAGTCTATCCCGCGCGGGCGCGGCGGGGGGCGGCGGCTTCTCGTTCGACGTCCTGGCTGACGCAGCCGCGCAGAGCGCAGTACTGAGGCGTGATTTCGGGGCCGGTCAGGGGGATCGGGTCGATGCCCGGGAATTGGACGGAGAGATCGCCTTCCCAGACGAAGACCGATTCGGGAGAGCGGGAGAAGGTGCCGGCGCCGGCGAACGGCGCCGGCGGGGCGATGATCAGGTGTTCGGGATAGGTGCTCGGTTCCGGGATCCGAAAGGTCGAGGCGGGAGCGACGACTTCGGCCCTCCGGTAGACGGCGAGGTTCCCCCGAAAAGAGGGACTCGAAGCGCGGAAGACGACCCGGCCGCCCTCGATCGCGCCGGGGCCGTACTTCGTCGCGGAGAAGTGGATCCGCGGCGTCTCGCCTCCCCACGCCTGGAACCTGTTGGTCCAGCTCGGGCGGGGACGAGGCCTGCCGTAGCGGCAACGCTGACGCACCCATTCTTCGACTTCCGCATTGGCCTCATGCGCTTCAACCCGGGTGTATTCGCGTTCCCCGGTGAACCTGATCGTCCCGCGCACCACCCCCCGTCGCACCGTTGGGCGTGGTCCGTTACAGCCGACGATGGAAGATGAGCGGCGAGTGGGCCCGTGCCGATGGAAGCGGAGGGAGATCGAGCCCAAACCGGGCAGCTTCGCCTCCACCCGGTCGGCATTTACTCGGGAATGCCGCACTTCGTATTCGGTGCGGACCCCCGCCTTTATCGCTTCCAGGAACACGACGTCCCCTGAGTTACGTGAATACGCGACGATGCGAATTCGGTAGTCGTTGGAGCCTTCGAGTTCCATGGCGGTGAACTGCCCGCCCGGCAGCACGTAATAGTGAGCGGCGGCTCCGGCACCCGTCGGGAAGCAAGAAGAGGCGACGAGTGCAAGCACTAGCGCCATGACTCCTCGCAGCCTCATCGGAACAACCACCCCGGGTGCGCCGGTCGCCGCTCCGGCTCCAGCGGCTTCGGCTTGATGAAGTCGCAGCCCTTCGGAGTCTTCAGCGGGCTGACGATGCAGAGGCTGCTGGAGAAGTCGGAACCGGCAAGCGGCAGCGTCAGGCCGGGCAGGTTGACGCCAAGGGTGCCGGTCCAGCTGTGGGAAGTCGCCGATTTCTCCAGGTAGCTCGCTTCGCCGAAGAACGGCGCCGGCGGTGCCAGCGTCGCGGTGGCGGGATGCGCGCCCGGCAGGCTCGTCAACAGCGTTCCCGGCCCTCCTTCGACGTAAGCCCTACGCCCGATCGCCATCCCGCCCGTCGATTCAAGGGTTGCAAGGGTGACTTCCGCCCCCGGGGGAGATCCCTCTGCGTGCGCCGCCCGGATCCCGATGTAGCGCCCGTGATCGCGGGCGGCGGCATAGAGGAGGGAAACGGTGCCCCCAGCGGGATAGGAGAGGGGCACGAACCCAGGCACCGCGTATTCCTGCACGGATTTGGGAGTCAGGTCATACGCGTGCCCCTTCTTACAGGTGAGGCGGAACGAGCGGTCGATCCATCCTCTGCCCAGCTTGAACGAGGCGTGGAGGTAACCGCCTTCGCCGTGAAACTCAGCGTGACCGACGAACCTCCCGTCTTCGGTGATCGCGGGCCTGCCCTTGCAGCCATGCTGGTTGCGGACCGTGCTCACTTTCCCACTGGGACGGAACCGCATGGAAATACTCCCGAGCGAGCCAAGCCGCGCCCTGACGACCCCGCGGGCAAGCGACCCCTTGGCGCGTACGACGTACCTGCTGTTCGCACCCGCCAGCGACCCACTGCTCTCGTCGAAGCTTTCCACGACGAAGGCGACGACCCGATCGCTGGGCATGACGAGGGCTATGCCATAACCGTCCTTTTTGCCGAGGGAGGCGAAACCGGAAGTGCTCGCCCGCTGGATTTCGACCTTGCCGGTATGCCGTGGCTTCGCCTGCGCCGTGCCGGTTACGGCGATCGCCATTGCCGCTACCGCGAGAACGACCTTCGCCCCCCGCGCGCTCACTTGAACTGGAAGCTCGCGATGTCGGCGCTGAAGGTGGGGTTCCAGACGACCTTGCCGAGGTTGACCCGCTTCGAGACGAAGGTCGAGAGGACGCGGGTGCCGTAGGGGGCCCAGGGGGCGAGCTTCATGTAGCTGCGGTCGAGGGCGGCATAGGCGCGTTCCTGCACCGGCCCGAGCGGCTGGCGGCTCAGCGCTTCGATCTTCGCGTTGAGCGAGGGGACGTCGGTCAGGGAGAAGTTGCCGTTGTTGGTCTGCAGGATGCTCGAGCCGAGCAGCAGCGGGTGGAAGAAGTCGTCCGGGTGCGGGAAGTCCT
>JBQCIG010000156.1:0-7117 GCA_051953975.1 Solirubrobacterales bacterium
AGCTCCGGCAGCCGCCCGTTGACGCAGGAGCCCCCTGTTCCGTGTTTCTTTTGTCCTGCATGAGCGGACAAAACAACCACGCAACGGATGGATCGGGATCGCTTCGAGTTCCGTGGTTCCTTTGTCCGGCTATAGAGGACAAAGGAACCACGGGATTGATTTGCTCTGTCCGTCGGAATCTCGTGGTTCCTTAGACACCGCATGCGTGCAAAAGGAACCACGGGATAAGGGGCAGCTGGGGATTCGACGGTCCTGCGGTTCCTTATGCACGACATAGGTGCATAAGGAACCATTGAATCCGGGAGCTGCCTGGGTCGCTCGGCGTCTGCCACGGCTCTGTTGTGGAGGGACGGGCATTCCCCGGACCGACCGGCGTCCTGTTACTTGCACCAGCGACTCCCGCGGCAGCCAGAGACGATCTGGCGAGTAACCGAGGGAGGGAGGGGAATGCCCGTCCCCTGTACCGAACGAGGTCCGTCCCTCAGCTTGGCGCCAGCGCCTTGATCGTCTCGGCGAGCTTGTCGGGCGTGACGATCGGGGTGAGGATGGGGAGGGTGATGCCACCAGCGACGAAGGCGGCGAGGCGCTCCTGCATCTGCTCGGGCGTGCCGAAGACGAACATGTCCTCGATCAGGTTCCAGGGGGCGGCCGCGGCGGCGGCCTGGCGATCGCCGGCTTCCCAGGCCTGGACCATCGGCTCGATCTGCTCGCCGTAGCCGAGCCAGCGGTAGAAGGCGGCGTAGACCGGGACGGTGATGTAGGAGGAGAACATGAAGCGGGCCAGCGGCTCGACCTGCTCGCGCTCGCCGGGGATGCAGAAGAAGCGGCAGAGCAGCTCGAAGCCCTCCGGCGCCCCCTGCAGCTGCGCGGTCACCTTCGGCAGACCGGCCAGCGGCAGGAAGTTGGTGAAGGCGCCGTCGGCGCGCTCGACCGCCAGCTCCAGCATCTTTCCCCGCAACGCCGCCAGGACGATCGGCACCCGGTGCGCCGGCTTCGTTTCCAGCTTGAAGCCGGTCTCGGTGCGCTCGCCCGCCAGCGCCGGGCGCAGAAAATCGAGCGTCTCGCGCACCTTGCTCAGCGGCCGCTTGAAGGGGATCCCGTTCCAGCCCTCGACGATTCGGTCCGAGGAGGCGCCGAGGCCGAGCACGAAGCGCCCTTCCGAGGCGTCGGCGAGCGCCGCCGCCTGCTGGGCCAGCAGCGCCGGCCCGCGCTGGAAGACGCCGACGATCCCCGTCCCCAGCCGCGCCTTCTCGGTCCAGGCGGCGCTCAGCGCCAGCGGCGTGAAGCCGTCGGGCCCGGCCGTCTCCCCGGTCCAGAGGTCGGTGTAGCCGGCCGCCTCGGCCCGCTTGACCAGCTCCTCGTGGTCAGCGAGCGTCAGCCCCGGCAGCGGCAGCGTCAGGCCCCAGCGGTCCATCGACCGCCACCCTATCGCCGAGGCCACCCTCGCCGCGGATCTCGAAGCGCCGGTCCTCCGTCCACTGGCTGAAGAACGAGTCGGCGTCCTGGGCGCTGAGCGGCCGGGTGAAGAGGAAGCCCTGGGCGCTGTCGCACTCCTTGGCGCGGA
This sequence comes from Solirubrobacterales bacterium, assembly GCA_051953975.1. Taxonomy (GTDB): domain Bacteria; phylum Actinomycetota; class Thermoleophilia; order Solirubrobacterales; family 70-9; genus VAYN01. The sequence continues at coordinate 1,565 of JBQCIG010000156.1, forward strand.
TCAGCGAGAGGTCCTGCGGCCGCTCGATCCCCTCCGCCGTCGTCTCGATCTCCAGCGCTTTGCCGAGCTGGACGAGGGTATGGAGGAGGATCTCGCCCTCGCCACCCTCGGCCAGCTGCGCGACGAAGGAGCGGTCGATCTTCAGCACGTCGACCGGGAACTGGCGCAAGTGGGAGAGCGAGGAGTAGCCGGTGCCGAAGTCGTCGACGGCGATCTTGATCCCGAGCGCCTTCAGTTCGTTCAGTCGTCGCGCCGTTTCCTGCGCGTTGCTCATCAGCGTCGTCTCGGTGATCTCGATCGTCAGCGCCTCCGCCGCCAGGCCGCTGTCGTCGAGGGCTTCGGTGACGTGGTCGAGGAGGTCGTCGGTGTCGAGCTGCAGCGCCGAGACGTTGACCGAGAGGCCGAGCGTCCGCCCTTCCCGCTGCCACTTCGTCGCCTGCGCGCAGGCCTCGGTCAGGACCCAGGCGCCGACGTCGACGATCATCTTCGTCTCCTCCAGCAGCGGGATGAACTCCTCCGGCTGGACCACGCCGCGCCCGGGCCGACGCCAGCGCAGCAGCGCCTCGACCCCGGTCGGGGTCATCGTGTTGAGGTCGAAGGTCGGCTGGTAGACGAGGAAGAACTCTTCGTTGGCGAGCGCGCCCTGCAGGTCCATCTCGGTTTCCAGCCGCGACTGGACTTCGTCCTCCATCCCTGACTCGAAGACGAGGTAGCGGCTCTTGCCGCCCCACTTGGCCCGGTACATGGCGATGTCGGCGTCGCGCAGCAGCTCTTCGGCCGAGGCGCGCACGCCGGTAGCGATGCCGATGCTGGCCTTGGCGTGGACGCGGGTCTCGCCGTCCTCGCCGAGCGAGAAGGGCTCATTGAACGCTTCCAGCAGGCGCTCGGCGATCAGCTCCGGCCCCGCCGCCAGCGAGAGCCCGTCGGCGACGACGACGAACTCGTCGCCGCCGAGCCGGCCGAGGGCGTCGGTCTCGCGGATCACCCCGGCCAAGCGCCGGGCGACCGCGCAGAGCAGTTCGTCGCCGGTCCCGTGCCCGAGCGAGTCGTTGATCGCCTTGAAGTTGTCGAGATCGACGAAGAGCGCCGCCACCGGCTCCCCGTTGTGGCGGGCGCGGGTCAGGGTCTGGTCGATCCGGTCGAGGATCAGGGTTCGGTTCGGCAGCCCCGTCAGCGCGTCGTGGGTGGCGAGGAAGACGAGTTCCTTCTCGCGGCTCGTCAGTTCCTCGTGGGCGCGCCGGCGCTCGTCCTCGAACGACTGGCACATCCGCACCAGGGTCACGTCGAGGCTGCGCTGGACCATCCGCCGCGCCGTCGCCAGCGTCTCGTCGGCGAGGCCGAGGTCGGCGGCGCTCTCGTCGAGCACTTCGAGGGTGGCGTCGCGCCAGCGCAGGCAGCGTTTGGTCACCTCGTTGAGCGCGGCCTCGCGCTGGGAGGCGAGCTGGGCGAAGATCCGCCACGACTCCTGCCCGACCTGGCGGGCGACGTCTTCGCCCTCGCCGGCCATCCAGCGGGCGACGGCGACGGTGGAGACGGCGCCGACGTCCTTAAAGCTGTCTTCGACGACCTTCGCCAGTGTCTTTGCCGAGTCGGCGGAGCGCTTCATCATCCGCCCGACCACGTCCTCGGTCCGAGCGTTCAGCTCCTGCCCGAGACGCGAAAGCTCCGTGGCCCCCATGATCCGAGGGCATCGGCGTCAGTTCCGGCTCGCTTTAAGAACTCGTGCGGATTCCTGATGAAATCGATTCGGGCAAACGTCCACGCGCGGTCTTCCGTTAGCCTGCGGCGCAGATGGAGGCCCGTTCCCAGGAGGCCGAGGCCGTGGCGGCGAAGCCCGATCGCAACCTCGCCCTCGAGCTCGTCCGCGTCACCGAGGCTGCCGCGCTCGCGTCCGCCCGCTGGTCGGGCCGCGGCGACAAGATCGCCGCCGACCAGGCGGCGGTCGACGCGATGCGCCACGTCCTCGACTCGGTCTCGATGGACGGCGTCGTCGTCATCGGCGAGGGCGAGAAGGACGAGGCGCCGATGCTCTACAACGGCGAGAAGATCGGCGACGGCTCGCCGCCGGTCGTCGACATCGCCGTCGACCCCCTGGAGGGGACCCGCCTCTGCGCGCTGGGGATGCCGAGCGCGATCGCGGTGATCGCCCTCGCCGAGCGGGGGACGATGTTCGATCCCGGCCCCTGCGTCTACATGGAGAAGATGGCGGGCGGGGAAGAGATCGCCGACCTCCTCGACCTCGACCGGCCGTTGCCGGAGACGCTGAAGCTGATCGCCCAGCGCAAGGGCGGGCCGGTCGGCGATGTCACCGTCGTCATGCTCGATCGCCCCCGCCACGAGGAGGCGATGCGCGAAGTCCGCGAGGCCGGCGCCAGGATCCGGCTGATCACCGACGGCGACGTCTCGGCGGCGCTGCTGGCGGTGAGCGAACGCTCTCCGGTCGACCTGCTGTGGGGAATCGGCGGCACCCCGGAGGGAGTGATCTCCGCCGCCGCCCTGAAGTCGATGGGCGGCCAGTTGATCGGCCGCCTTTGGCCGCGCGACGACGGCGAGCGAGCGGCGGCGATCGACGCCGGCTACGACCTCGACCGCGTCCTCACCGCCAATGACCTCTGCTCGGGCGAGGACGTCTTCTTCTCCGCCACCGGCGTCACCGACGGGGACGTCCTCCAGGGCGTCCGCTACCGCGGGCCCGGTGCCACCACCGAGTCGCTGGTGATGCGCTCCCGCTCCGGCACGGTGCGCCGTATTCACGCCCGCCACGACCGGGCGAAGCTGCGCAGCATCATCGGCGAGCGCTACGGCTGAGGCGCGCCTCGGCTAAGCCGTGGCGGCGCGCGCCTGCTCTTCGCCGAGGAAGGGGACGAGCATCTCGTAGGTGAGGTCGGGGAGCAGGCGGAGGAGCTCGGCGGCGCGGTCGATCACGACCTCCTCGTAGATCCGCGCCATCGTCGCCCCCACCGCGAGGCCGGTCGCCCTGGCCAGCGCCGGATCGGGCGCACTGTCGTCGAGACCCTCGTCGAAGAGGGCGACGAAGCGGGCGTACTCGGCCTTGAAGATCGGCCGGAAGGCGGGCCCGACGGTGCTCAGCTCAACCAGCGTGAAGCGGGCTGCGTCGGGGTCGGAGGCGAACCATTTGAGGGCAACTGCCAGCCCCTTCTTCACCCGCTGCGGCCACGGCTCGTCTCCGACGTAGGCCTCGCGCACCTTCTCCTCCAGGTTGTCGAGGAGGATCTTGTGGGCGGCGAGCATGCAGTCGAGCTTGTCGTCGAAGAGTTCGTAGAAGCTCTCGCGGCCAACGCCCGCCTCGCCGAGTATGTCGGCGACCGTCGTCTGGTCGTAGCCCTTGGCGGCGGTGACCCGGACGACCGCGGCCAGCAGGCGCTCGCGCTGCGAGCGTTCGACCAGCTCCCGCGGCAGCCCGTGTCTCCCGCGGGGCAGCCGCCACTGGCGCAGGTCCTCGGGCTCGGCGTTCATCGCGGCGCGCCGCTGACCTCGTTCTCGCGGGCGAGGCGGGCCTGCTCCAGCGCCTCCTCGTGGCCGCCGAAGGGGCTGACCGCGAGGTAGACGAGCTCCGGCAGGAGCTCGCGGAGGCGATCCGCTTTCCCCGCGGCGATCTGGTTGAGGATCAAGACCTGGGCCTGGCCGAAGGCAAGGCGCGGGTTGGGGTGGCCCCCCCTGGGAATCTCCCGCTCGCCCCAGAGAGCTTGCAGCGCCGGGATGGTCGCTTTGCGGTACCGCTCCACGGCGGTCGGATCGACGGCGATCGCGTCGCCGCTGAGGAGCTGGGCCAGGCCCGGGCGCGCCGCCAGCGCCTCGACCACCGCGGTCGCGGCCTTGCGGGTCGCGTCGCCGGGAGCGTCGTCGGGTTGCTGCGCGGCGGCGGCGATTGCCCGCAGCTCTTCGACGCAGTAGGCGATCGCGGCGTCGAAACAGGCGCGCTTGTCCTCGAAATGCTTGTAGAAGGTGGTGCGGGATATGTGCGCGCGGGCGACTATGTCGGTGATCGTCGTCGCCGCGAAAGTCTTCTCCGCGCAGCTCTCGATCATCGCGTCGATGATGCGTTGATATTGCGCCTGCTGGCCGATGTCGACCGGAGTAGTCGGCCGCAAGACGCTGACCGCCGTTTCAGAACTCCGATGTTTTTGCATCAGCCTCCGATTGTTCCAACCTGCCCGGCGACTGGTCCCTTGCCGGCTGTGATTCCCGCCCAAGGATACGCGAGTTTTTATTTATGGGCAGAAGAAGCTTTCCGCTCCACCGGAGGACGCGCGGCCCCTTCCTCGCAGCCGCAGGGATTAGGGCGGTGGTAGGGCAGCTCACCGGTGTCGTGAAGCTCGAAGCGGAGCGAGTTGATCACCGCCCCGATCATCAGCGCCAGGCTGAGGACGTAGAACCAGAGCAGGGCGATGAGGATGAAGCCGAGGGTCGAGCCGAAGCGCGAGAGGCTGGAGATGTTGGCGAGGTAGATCGGGAAAAGCCAGTTGGCCAGGCCGGCCCCGACGGTGACGAAGAGGGCGCCCGGCCAGACGGCGCGCCAAGGCATGTGCCCTTTGGGCACCGCCCAGAAGATCACCGAGCAGATCGCGAAGGTGATCAGCAGCGCCGCGGCCAGGAGCAGGATCGTGTCGATTGCCTTGATGTGCGAGAGGCCAAAGGGGAGGCGGTCGGTGCTGGAGACGACGGCGCTCTCGAAGGTGGGGACGAAGATGCTGGCGGCGATGAAGAGGACGACCACGGCCAGCATCGCGAAGGAGAAGCGCTTCTGCTCGACCCAGCCGCGGCACTCGACGTGGTAGATGCGGCAGAAGGCGGTGTCCATCGCCCCCCAGAAGGAGGCGCCGATCCAGAGCGAGCCGACGAAGGCGGCGATCCCGATCGTCGTCGAGTTGTCCTGGATCCGCGTCAGCACGTCGGTCAGCGTCTGCTGCTCGGTGTTGGGGAAGAGGCGCTGGAGGTCGTTGAGGACGCTGGTTTCGACCCCTCCGATCTTCAGCACCTGGCCGAAGACGAAGAGGACGAGCAGGGCGAAGGGGAAGACCGCCAGCATCAGGTTGTAGGCGACCATCGCCGAGAGCCCGGTGACGTTCTCGCGGTAGGCCCGCTGCCAGAAGGCGCGGAGCCAGGGGCGTGGATGGCGAAGGGGACTTGGCACTTGACTTCACAAAATGAAGCGGCTACTATTCGAACAGGCGTTTGGTCAGTTTGAGACGCCCGCCCCGTAGGGCACAATGACGGATGTAGACGCTACTTTCGCGGACCACGTCTTCGGTCCGCTTTTTGTCGGTACGGCGCGACTTTCGGGTCGCGACGGCATTTCATCCTCAGGACTAAACATCGAGCGCAAGGGAACGAGTAAGAACGGATGCTGGTAGCAGAGCTTCAGGAACTGGACGAGGTCAAAAACCTCATCAACCGCGGGCAGCAGCTCGGGGTTCTGACTTTCGGGGACATCGCCTCCGCGGTCTCCGAGGTCGATCTCGACGAGTCTGACGTCGAGGATCTCTACGGCCACCTCGAGAAGTCGGGGATCGAGCTCGTCGAGGACATGGA
>JBQCIG010000157.1:0-21325 GCA_051953975.1 Solirubrobacterales bacterium
AGCCCTTAGGCCCCTGCCGGCACCCACGACCTCCTGGGGCTCCCCCCACCGCCGCCCGGGGGGGGGCCCCCCGCTTCTCTACCACAGTGCTCCGCTAGTAGCCGGCGACTGCGCCGGCTATGCGGTCTTGGTCCAGGTGGGCGAGGGTGAGGTTGCCTACGCTCGACATCAGGACCGAGAAGATCATCACCTGGCCGCTCTTGTTGAAGCAGTAGCCGGAGAGGTTGCTGACGCCGGTCAGGGTGCCGGTCTTGGTCCGGCAGCGGCCGTAGGCGGCGGTGCCGTGCATGCGGTCGGCGACGGTGCCTTCGTGGCCGGCCAGGGCCAGGTCGCCGATGAAGTCTTCGCCCACCGGGTCTTCGCGCATCGCCTGCAGCAGGTTGACTATCTGGCGCGGGCTGGCGCGGTTGCTGCGGGTGAGTCCGGAGCCGTCGACCGCGTGGACGCCGGAGTCGTGGGAGCGGGCGAAGGCCTCGACCACCGCGGCTCCCGCGGCGGTGGTGCCGGCACCGCCGAGCCGCGCCCCGATCAGCTTGATCAGCATCTCGGCGAGGAAGTTGTCCGACCAGACGTCGGTGGTGTTGACGATCCGGGTCAGCTTCGGCGAGCGGATCACCGCCACCCGTTCGGCGTTCGGGGGCGTCGGGCGCAGGGCGACCTGCAGCGGCAACTTCACCCCATGGTTGCTCAGCGAGCGGGCCAGCTTCGAGGCGGCCAGCTTGGCCGGGTCCGAGGAGAAGCCGCTGGAGCTGGTGGTGCCGCGAAAGCCGGAGTTGAAGTCGAGCCCCGAGAGCGGGCCGATTTCGGGGCTGGTCGCATACCCGGAGGCGGCGACGCCGCGGAGGCGGTCGAAGATCGTGTCGTCGGCGTAGAGGCGGCCGGTGACCGACTTGATCCCGGCGGCGCGAATCTGCGGGGTCAGCGCGAAGAGGTTGGTTCCGAGCCCGCCCAGGTAGCTGTCGTAGAAGTTGGGGGTCCCCAGCACCGGATCGCCGCCGCCCTGCAGGTAGAGGCTGCCGTGGAGGACACCGTTGGTGTCGACCCTGCCGTCGCGGAAGACTTTGGTCGGGATGCGGGTGTCCGGCCCGAGTCGCGAGAGCGCGGTCGAGGTCGTGAACAGCTTCATGTTCGAAGCCAACGGCCGCTGCCGGCCCGGGGCGCTGGCGCAGACGACCTTGCCGTTTTCCGCCTCAACGACAAGCAGACCACTTGCCGAACCGCCCCCCTGGTGCAGCCAGGAGCGCATCTGGTCACACCTCCGGCTGGCCTGGGCGGCGCCGGTCGCAATTAGCGGCAAAAGCGCCGAAATTGCTGCTATCAGCAGGATTGCGCGGCGTCTCATCGTCCCCTTCAACACGAGCACCGGGGAAGGTAGCGGTCGAGCCCGACCTCTCGCCCTGGAATACTTCATGTTCCTATGGGCAAGGTCGTAGACATCGAGTCCAAGCCGCGACGGCGCTCTCAACGGCGCAAGAAGCCCTCGAAGACCGCGCTCGTCCTCGGCGGCGGCGGCTTCACCGGCGGCGTCTACGAGATCGGCGCCTTGCGGGCGCTCGACCTGCTGGCGGTCAACAGCACCGTCAACAACTTCGACGTCTACGTCGGCACCAGCGCCGGCTCCTTCGTCGCGGCGATGCTGGCCAACGGGGTCACCCCCGACGAGATGATGCAGGTGATCAACTCCCGCATCCCCTCGGACCTCGAAGACCTCGACCTCGACAGGGTCCTGAAGCCCAACTACCTCGGCTTCCTCAGCAAAGCAGCGGCGCTACCGCTGCGGACCGTGCAGCTGCTGGGCCAGCTGACCCGGCTGGGCGAGCTCTCGGCGATCGACATCGGCGTCGGCCTGGCCGAGGCGCTGCCGACCGGCCTCTACTCGGGTTCGGGCCTGGCCGAGTACGTCGAGGAAGCGCTCAGCGCCGAGGAGCGCGTCAACGACTTCCGCCTGCTCGATCCCGAGCTCTACCTGACCGCTACCGACCTCGACACCTGCGAGCGGATCGTCTTCGGCGAGGAGGGCTGGAGGGATGTGCCGATCTCGAAGGCGGTCGAGTGCTCGACCTGCCTGCCGATCGTCTACAAGCCGGTCGACCTGAAGGGACGCCAGTTCGTCGACGGCGGCATCCGCTCGACCACCAACGTCGACATCGCGGTCGAGAAGGGCGCCAAGCTGATCGTCGTCGTCAATCCGCTCGTTCCCTACGTCAACGACTTCGAGAAGACGATCCCGACCGTGTTCGGCCGCCGCGTCCGCCGCGTCTCCGACATGGGCCTGCCCGCGATCGCCAACCAGACTTTCCGCCTGATCGCCCACGCTCGCCTGCACCAGGCGGTTGCGCAGTGGCAGGAGCGCTATCCCGGCGTCGACATCATCCTGCTCGAGCCCGAGCCGAACGACGAGCTGATGTTCGGCACCCCGATCATGGATTACTCGCGGCGCCTCAAGATCGCCCGCCACGGCTTCGAAACCGTCACCGCCACCCTCGCCCAGGACTACGACCGCTACCACGAGATCGCCGAGCGCCACGGCCTCGAAATCTCCGAGCGCCGCGTCCGCCGCGTCGTCGAACGCGCCGCTGAGGAAGAGCCCGAGCACCTCTCCGCCTGGCGCCGCGCCCTCGAGCAGACCACCTCGGTCCTGCTTCGCCAGACCGGCGAGGCCTCCTAGCCGCCTAGTTGCCCTCGCCTTTCGGCAAGATCAGCTGGCGTGGACTGGTTCTGCTGGTCGCGATTGCAGCAGCCATCGTCGTCGGCATGCTGCTCCCGGGACGGACGGGCGTCATCGTCCAGGTGGCGGGCTGGGTCGCCTTCGCCATCCTCGTCATCCTGGAAGTCGGCATCCGTTCGCTCCCGCCCGACGATTTCGACGGCGACGACCGCCGCCCCTACTGACCGCCTACGCCGCGTAGAGCTGCTCGATCGCGTCCTCGTGCTTCTGGGCGACGACGGCGCGCTTGACCTTCAGGGTCGGCGTCAGCTCGCCTGACTCCTGGGAGAGGTCGTGGGGGAGGATGGCGATCTTCTTGACCTGCTCGACGCGGGCGAAGTTCTGGTTGATCTTCTCGACGTGGGCCTCGATCGCGGCCTTGACGTCGGGGTTGGCGGCGAGCTCGGCCGGGTCCTCCGGCAGGCCGTGCTCCTGGGCGTATTTGACCGCCTCTTCGGCGTCGAGGGTGACCAGCGCCACCAGGTAGGGCCGGCGGTCGCCGACCACGACGCACTGGGAGACAAGCGGGTGCTGCTTGATTTCGGCCTCGAGGTTGGCGGGGGTGATGTTCTTGCCGCCGGCGGTGATGATGATGTCCTTTTTGCGGCCGGTGATCTTGATGAAGCCCTCGGAGTCGATCTCGCCGATGTCGCCGGTGTGGAGCCAACAGTCCACGATCGTCTCTCGCGTCGCCTCCGGGTTCTTGTGGTAGCCCTGGAAGACGTTCGGCCCCTTGACCAGGATCTCGCCGTCCTCGGCGATCTTGACCTGGCAGCCGGGGAACGGTTTGCCGATCGTCCCCACCTTGAAGTCCTCGGGGGTCGAGATCGTCGCCGCGGTTGAGGTCTCGGTCATCCCCCAGCCCTCGAGCACGAGCACCCCGGCGGCGTCGAAGAAGCGCAGGATCTCCGGGTTGATCGGCGCCGCCCCGGAGACGGCGAGCCTGATCTGGCCGCCGAAGAGATTGCGGATCTTCGACAGCACCTGCTTGTCGGCGAAGGCGTACTGCCGCTGCAGCAGGAAGCCCGGCTTGCGGCCGCTGCGCTCCGCTTCGCGCATCTTCCCGCCGACCTTGATCGACCAGTCGAAGATGGCCTTTTTGAGCCCGCCCTCTTTCTCCATCCCGCTGGTCGCGGCGGTGTAGATCTTCTCGAAGATGCGCGGCACCGAGGGGAAGTAGGTCGGCTTCACCTCCGCCAGGTTGGGCAGGATCTTCAGCGGGTCCCGCTCCCAGTAGGCGATCGTGGTGCCGAGGTCGAAGCTGCCGAACTGGATCAGCAGCGCGAAGGAGTGAGCGAGGGGCAGGTAGAGGTAGGTGACGTCCCCCTCTTCGATCACGGTCGTCTCGTTGACCATGTCGAGCATCGCCCGGTAGTTGCCGTGGCTGATGACGCAGCCCTTCGGCGGCCCGGTGGTGCCGGAGGTGTAGATGAAGGTGCAGATGTCCTCACCGGTGACGGCCTCGTAGAGCTGCTTCCAGCGGGCCTCGTCGCCGCCCGCGCCTTTGGCGGCGAGGTCCTCCATCGAGATCGCGTCCTCCGCGCTACCGGTCATCAGCACGACGTGCTGCAGCTGCGGCAGCTGGTCGCGCACCTGTTGCACCTTCTCCAGCTGTTCGGCGTCCTCGACGACGACGACCTTCGAGTCGGAGTTCTCGAGCACGTAGCGGCACTCCTCCGGCGAGTTCGTCTGGTAGATCGGGACGACGACGGCGCCGATCGAGAGCGCGGCGAAGTCGAAGTAGGTCCACTCGGGGCGGGTGTTGCCGAGGATCGCGACGCGGTCGCCTTTGGCGATCCCGAGCTCGACCAGGCCGAACGCCAGCGGTCGGACCACCTCTTGCACCTCGGCGAAGGTGCGGTCGACCCACTGGTCTCCTTCCTTGAACTTGACCGCGACTTCGGTTCCGTAGAGCTCCGCCGCGCGCGGCAGCAGGTCGGCGATCGTCTTCGAGTAGGTACCTCTCCCCGGCATCCTGCCGGGAGTCTAGTTCAGCGCTGAGCTTGGGGTGAAGGCCGGCGCGAGCGGGCGGATTGGAGGCTGCGCAGCGAGCATTCGAACAACGTTCGGTCGATCCGCCCGTGATAGATCGGGACTCCCATCTGCACGCATTTCCCAATCACCTCCTGTCGCTCCATCTGCATCTGGTCGGCGAGCTCTTCGGGCGTGAGGTGATGGGCCATCTGATGGACCTCCCGGTCGTTGAAAGTAGGTAGCGCTCATATTTACCCCTTGTGGCGGACGTGTCAATCTCAAATTTGCGGAGCTTGCGGGATCGGCGAGAGCGGCCGCACGCGATAATGGGCGGCCGATATGTCCGAAGCCACCGAAGTCGCCGTCAAGCCGCTGCCTCGCCGGGGCCGCTGGTGGGTGCTCCTGCTCCTCGCCCTCGGCCTGATCGCCCTCGGCTACTCGCTCGTCAAGATCTCCACCCAGAAGGCCGATCGCGGCATCGTCCACGTCGCCGGCATCTCCGAAGCGCAGGAAATCCTCGGCGGGGTCCCCGAGGAAGGCGCCCGGCTGGGCTCCAGCGACGCGCCGGTGACGATCCAGGTCTTCAACGACATCCAGTGCTCGAGCTGCCGCGAACCCTTCCTCCAGACGTTGCCCGGCCTGGTCGAAAAATACGTGCGGCCCGGCGACGTCAAGCTCCTCTACCGCCACTACTCGAACGCCGAATCGCCGCAGGAGCTGGGCTTCTACGGTGCCGAAGCGGCGGCCGAACAGGGCTACGGCTGGCAGTTCATCTACCTCTTCTTCCGCACCCAGGAAGAAGCGAAGCGCTTCACCAGCAAGCCGGCCTTCGAAGGCTTCGAGAAATCGATCGCCGGCGGGGTCGAGGAACTGGAAATCGAAGAATGGGAGAGCGACCTCGAAAAGAACGGCGGCAGCGACGGCCCGATCTCCAAGCGCCTCGAAGGCTACGACGAACTGGGCCAGAACCTCGGCATCCGGGTCGGGGGCGGGATGGTGGTGACGGGCCCGAACGGCACCCGGACGCTGCAGGAAGGCCCTTCGCTGCCCGAAGTCGAAAAGGCGATCGCCGAGGTCGAATAGCCCTCGGCGCAGCCGAGATCGGACACAGCGGGGTGTGTCGAGAATCGGATGCGCCTCAGGCGACCCGGCGCAGCCGCGCCCGGCGGCCGATCACGTCGCGCCACTCGGAGTCGACGATGTGGGCGGGGGAGGTGGTGGCGATGAAGTCGCCGAGCACCGTCGCCAGCCCCTCCGGGTCTTCGAGGTTGGGGAAGTGGGCGGCGCGGGGGAGGGTCTCGAAGCGGCAGTTGGGGATCGAGCCCCTGGCTTCGAGGCCGTGCTGGAGCGGGATCGTGCGGTCGCGCTCGCCCCAGACGATCAGCGTCGGCATCTCGCCGAGCAGGTAGAGACGGTCGCGGGCGCTTACCTTCTGGCCCTGGACGTCGATCACCGAGCGCAGCGTCTGCAGGAAGGCCCGCCGCGAGCCCGGCTCCTGCAGCGGCCCCAGCGCCCGCGCCACCGCCTGCAGGTAGACGCCGTTGCCGTTGCCGCGGCGGCGCAGCTCGGCGCCGGCGGCGGCGAGGGCGCCGACCAGCCGCGGCCGGCTCGCCAGCCGCAGCAGCGCTGCAGAACCCGGCAGGGCGGCGCCGCGCAGCAAGGGGCTGACGTCGTGACCGAGGCCGCCGCTGGAGATCAGCGCCAGGCGCTCGGTGCGCTGGGGGAACTGGTAGAAGAACTGCATCGCGACGCCGCCGCCGAGCGAGTGGCCGACGATCGTCGCCCGCTCGACGCCGATCGTCGTCAGCAGGTCGCGGATCGCCGCCGCGTGCGCGCCCAGCGAGTAGTCGCCCCGCGGGGTGGCCGCTTCCCCGTGGCCGATCAGATCTGGCGCGATCACCCGGTAGGAGCCGGCCAGCCGCTGCGCCACCGCCTCCCAGTGCCGCGAGGAATTGATCATCCCGTGGATCAGGACCACGTTCGGACCGCTGCCGATGGTGCGGTAGACGGCCCGGTGCCCGTGCAGGTTCGCCTCGTGGACCTCGAAGGCGGGGGTGACATCCATGAGCAGACCCTAACGTGAGGGCAGTCGAAATCCGATGCTTAGAGCATGGATTTCCGCCAACTGCGGTCGCTTCTGGTCTCGATCCTGCTGCTTGTCCTCGTCTTCTCCTCGGCTGGCGGCGCGAATCAAGCCGTGGCGAAGAAGGCGCTCGGCAAGCGCGGCCATGTCGCCGATGGGCGCAGCCTCGGCAATAAGAGGCGCAGGGCGACCCGCCGCGGGGCGGCGCGCGGCTCGCTCTACTGGGGGGCGCTGGTCGGCGACCAGGTCAACGGCAAGCAGGTCCCCTGGGACATGGGCGGGGCAAACCAGCTGGAGGCGATACTGGGCAAGCGGATGTCGCTGATCCACTTCATGGCGCCCTTCGCCCAGTGCTCCGGCTCGCGCTGCTCCTACTACCGCTTCCCCGACGAAGAGATGCAGACGATCCGGGAGCATGGCGCGATCCCCTTCTTCAGCTGGAGCTCGCAGTCGATCCCCTCGCGGGTCGACGAGCCAGACTTCCAGCTCTCCGACGTGATCGCCGGCCGCTACGACACCTACATCCGCAGCTGGGCGCGGGAAGCGCGCGAATGGGGTCACCCCTTCTTCCTCCGCTTCGACTGGGAGATGAACGGTGACTGGTTTCCGTGGGGGGAAGGGGTCAACGGCAACCGCCCCGGCGAATCCGTCGCCGCCTGGCGCCACGTCCACGACATCTTCACCGCCGTGGGAGCGACCAACGTCACCTGGGTCTGGTGCCCGAACGTCGACTTCGGCGGCAAGCTCGCCGACCTCGCCTCCCTCTATCCCGGCGACGCCTATGTCGACTGGACCTGCCTCGACGGTTACAACTCGGGCACGAACGCTGCCAAACCGGATCGCTGGCGCAGCTTCGACGAACTCTACGCGCGGACCTACCGGGAGATCGTCGGCGAAATCGCCCCCTCGAAGCCGATGGCGATCGGCGAGATCGCCTCGACCGAGCAGGGCGGCTCCAAGGCCCGCTGGCTCGCCGAAATGCTCGACGCTCTACCGGTCGAGTACCCGAAGATCCACGCCCTCGTCTACTTCGACAAGTTCGACAGCGGCATGGACTGGCCGCTGGAGACCTCACGAACCGCGCTCGAAGCCTTCGCCACCGGCCTTCAGGACCCCGCCTACGTCGCCGGCGGCGACTTCTCCTCGTTCGATCCGTCCGGCCCGATTCCGCCGCCGCGGGGTTGAGATCCCGGCGGAGCCGAGAGAGGGAGCGAGCGCGGTCGCTCAGCCGTCGCGCAGGGTGAAGTCGAGGTGGACTGAGACACGGATAACTACTTCTCATCCTCCCGCACCCTGAAGCCGACCGGCCTCTTAGGCTGTGGAGGCGGAGCGATTAGCTGGTGGAGAGCTTTGAAGATCTGGTCCAACTGCTCGTCGTGCTGATCGAGCCGCTCGGTCATCTCCCTTTCAAGCTCCTCAAGCCGCTCCTGAAGCGCGGCGTAGGAACTGGCAGCGCGGCGAAGCTCGACGAACGTTCGCATGATCTCGATATTTACGGCGATGGCTCGGTCGCTGCGAAGAACGCCAGAGAGCATGGCTACTCCCTGCTCGGTGAAGACATATGGCGCATAGCGTCGACCGCCCCGGCTTTTGTTTGAGGTTGCAATTTGTGACCTCAAAGCTTCGGCCTCGGCTTTGTCGAGCTGGAACATGAAGTCCTCTGGAAAACGCTTCAAGTTGCGTCTGACCTGCTGAATTAAGCGCTTGGTCTCCACTCCGTAGAGGTCCGCGAGGTCTTCGTCGAGCATTACCTGCCGGTCACGAATGACGAAGATCCTCTTCTCGATGGCTGGCGCGACAACCAGCTCCAGCGACTCGGTCTTCTCTTTGGGCTCTGCCATCGACTGGAGGATGGCAGAGTGGCCGGAAGGAATTGTCTACATCGGGGCGCCCGGATTTGAACCGGGGACCTCACCGACCCGAACGGTGCGCGCTACCAGGCTGCGCCACGCCCCGAGGGGGCTGATTATCCCAGAGCGGGGGATGGGGCGCGGGGCGGCGGTGGCGGGAGCGCTACTTTGGACGGGGAAGCGGGTCCACTCAATGAGGATGGCGCGAAGGCTGATCTTGATCCCGGCTCTGTTGTTGCTGGCGTTCGCGCCGGCGACGGCGCGCGCCTACCTGCCGCCCGGGTTCATCGGGATCTCGCCGCAGAACCCCGGCACCGCCAAGGACTACAGGCTGATGGCCGAAGCGGGCATCTACAGCGTCCGGCTGCCGCTCAACTGGGCCTCGATCGAGCCGGAGAACCCGGCCTTCTCGGAACGGCACTGGGACGGCTTCGACCACGAAGTGCGGCTGGCCGCCGAACACGGGCTGACGGTCTTTCCCTTCATCGCCGACTCGCCCGAATGGGTCACCTCGCAGGGGATCGACCTGCCGGTCGCCAACGCCTGGCAGCGTCGCGCCTGGGCCTCCTTCCTGCGTGCGGTCGTCAACCGCTACGGCCCGAACGGCAGCTTCTGGCGCGAAGAAGAGGACAACGAAGACCTCCACTACCTGCCGATGCGCCGCTTTGAGATCTGGAACGAGGAGAACATCGTCACCTTCGCCGCCGACCCCGAACCGGCGCGCTTCGCCGAGCTGATCCGGATCGCCGGCCGGGTCATCCACAACCAGGTGCCGGGCTCGAAGGTGATCGTCGGCGGCCTCTTCGGCCGCCCCCTGCAGATCCCGCCCAACGTCGCCTCCGGCGACTTCCTCAATCGCCTCTATCGGGCGGGCAACGTCAAGCGCTACTTCGACGGTGTCGCCCTGCACCCCTACGTCGCCCGGGCGCAGGCGATGGGGGGGCAGCTGCGCAACCTGCGGCGGATCATGCGCCGCCACCACGACGGCGGCACGCCGCTCTACGTGACCGAGTTGGGCTGGGGCTCGGCGAGCGGCCCGACCCGCTGGCAGCGCGGCCTCTGGGGGCAGGCGAACCAGCTCTCCAAGTCCTTCACGATGCTCTCGGCCAACCGCGTGCGCTGGCGGATCGGCGGCGTCTGGTGGTTCACCTGGTCCGACGAAGGCGGCAGCTGCGTCTTCTGCGGCTCCGCCGGCCTGCTGACCCGAGGCCGGGAAGCGAAGCCCGCCTGGTACCGCTTCAACGAATGGACCGGCGGCGACCCGTACACGGTGCCGCGCGAGGGCAGCGAAAAACCAAAGCAGGGCGAAGAAGTCGCGCCGGAATAGCAGTAGGGATTGGCGAAAACCCCCGCGCACGTCTGGCGGCGGCGGACACTGCGCGGTGCGGCGTCCTCGCTTGGTCCGGCGCCTCGCCAGCCGCACACGCGGGTTTCGCCAATCCCTACTAGGCTCCGGAGTCGGACTTCAAAACCGACAAGGAGCACTGCGATGGCCTTCTCCGTACCTGACCTGCCGTACCCCTACGACGCGCTCGAGCCCCACATCGACGAGGCGACGATGCGGGTCCACCACGACAAACACCACCAGGCCTACGTCGACAAAGCCAACGCCGCCCTCGAAGGCACCGAGTGGGCCGACCGCGACGTCGAGGACGTCCTCCGCAATCTCTCCAGCCTTCCCGGCGATAAGCAGGCGGCGGTCCGCAACAACGCTGGCGGCCACTACAACCACTCGCTCTTCTGGCAGATGCTGAGCCCCGACGGCGGCGGCGAGCCGAGCGGCGAGCTGGCCGCGGCGATCGGCGACACCTTCGGCTCCTTCGATTCATTCAAGGAAGAGTTCAAAAACGCTGGCGTCGCCCGCTTCGGCTCCGGCTGGGCCTGGCTGGTCAAAGACTCATCCGGCCTCGCCGTGGTCTCGACCCCGAACCAGGACTCGCCGATCTCCGACGGCACCACGCCGCTGCTCGGCTGCGACGTCTGGGAGCACGCCTACTACCTCAAGTACCAGAACAAACGCCCGGAATACATCGACGCCTTCTGGAACGTCGTCAACTGGGACTACGTCGCCGAGAGGTTCGCTTCGTAGTCGCGCTGCTCTGAGGCTGCGGGAATCTCGCTCATCGCGTGCTCGGCGAGGGCGGTGATCGTCAGGCTGGGGTTGACGCCGACGTTCGCCGGCACCGCCGAGCCGTCGCAGACGAGCAAGTTCTCGTAGCCGAAGACGCGCTGGCGCGCGTTGACGACACCGTCCTCGGGGCCGTGGCCGATCACGGCGCCGCCGAGGATGTGGGCGGTGCTGGGGACGTTGAAGAGCGCCTCGGTGACCGAGCTCTGGGCGATGCCGCCAGTCCGCTCGGCGAGCCATTCGGCCGCCTTGTTGGCGACCGGGATGAAGGTCGGGTTGGGCTTCTCGGGGTCCTGTTCGGTCTGCAGCCAGACGTTGCCCGAGCGTTTCAGCCTCGGCCGCAGGGCGATCGCGTTGTCGAGCGTCTGCATCACCAGGAGGATGATCGTGCGCCGCGACCACCCCTTCGGCCACAGCACCTTGGCGAAGCGGACCGGGTGGCGGAGGATCTGGCCCAGCAGCTTCAGCGGCCGGGTGACGCGGGTGCCGTCGCCGACCAGGAGCGTGTAGAGCAGGCCCATCGAGTCGCCGTCCCTGCCGTAGCTGACGGTCTCGATGTGGGTGTCGGCGTCGGGGTAGATGCTGCCGCTGATCGCCACCCGCTTGGTGAGGTCGTCCGGGTAGTCCTCGGGGACGGTGACGGCGAGGATCATCTCGCTGTTGGTGCGGACCAGCTCGCCGAGTCGGGGTGAGATCTTCGGCAGGGTGCCGTTGAGGCGGCAACGCTGCAGCAGCTTGTTGGTGCCGAGGGCGCCCGCGGCGAGGACGACGCCGCGGGCGGTGATCGTGCGGCGGCCGCGGCCGGGGATCACGCCCGAGCGCTCGCTGGTGATCGCGTAGCCGTCTGAGCCGTCGTCGGCGCCGAGCGGGCGGATCTCGGTGACCAGGCGGTCCGGCGTCACCTCGACTCCGCGCTGCTCAGCCAGGTAGAGGTAGTTCTTGACCAGGGTGTTCTTGGCGCCGTGGGGGCAGCCGACCATGCAGCGCCCGCAGAGGGTGCAGCCGGTGCGGTCCGGGCCCTCGCCGCCGAAGTAGGGGTCGGGGACGGTCTTGCCGGGCTCGCCGAAGAAGATCCCGACCGGGGTCTTCCGGTAGGTGTCGCCGACGCCGATCGCCTCGCCGTACTCGCGCAGCAGGTCGTCGGCGGCGTCGTCGGTCTCGACCCCGACGACGCCGAGCATCCGCTGCGCTTCGGCGTAATGGGGGGCGAGCTCGCGCTCCCAGTCGGCGAGGTCGGCCCATTGGGGATCCTTGAAGAACTTCGCGGGCGGCTCGTAGAGGGTGTTGGCGTAGCCGAGGCTGCCGCCGCCGACGCCGCAGCCGCTGACGACCGAGACGTCCTTGAAGGTGGTGAGGCGGAAGATGCCGCGCAGGCCGATTCGCGGCGCCCAGAAGTAGCGGCGGATGTCCCAGGTCGACTTCGGGAAGTCCTTGTCGGTGAAGCGCTTGCCACACTCGAGGACGCCGACGCGGTAGCCCTTTTCGGCCAGGCGCAGAGCGGAGACCGAGCCTCCGAACCCGGAGCCGATCACCACCCAGTCGTAGTCGTACTGGCTCATCAGCCAGTCCAGCCTAGCGGGGCGGTTCCTAGGCCTCGCCCGGCTCGAGCGGCCGGAAATCGCTGGTGCGGGCGCCGCAGACGGGGCAGAACCAGTCGCTGGGAATATCCTCGAAGGGAGTGCCGGGGGGGATGCCGCCGTCGGGATCGCCGACCGCGGGGTCGTAGATGAACCCGCAGCTGTCGCAGATCCAGAGGGTCGCTTCTTTGGTCTCCGTAGTCATTGCCCTGGATGTTAGGGAGGTTCGAGCGGCGGCTTATTTGCCGAAGCTGACCTGCGGGGTGGCGCGGTCGGCTTCGTCGATCTCGAAGTACTCGCGCGGGGTGAAGCCGCCCTGGTTGGCGATGATCGAGCCCGGGAACTGCTGGATGTCCGTGTTGTAGGACTGGACGTTGGAGTTGTAGATCCGGCGCGCGGCCTGGATCTCGTCCTCGAGCTCGGAGAGGTTGCGGCTGAGCTGCTGGAAGTTCTCGGTCGCCCGCAGGGTCGGGTAGTTCTCGGCGACGGCGCGCAGTTCGGTCAGGGCGCCGGTCAGTTTCGACTCCGCTTTGGCGGTGTCGGCGACGCTGGAGGCCTGCATCGCCTCGGCCCGCGCTTTGGTCGCTTTTTCGAAGGTCGCGCTCTCGTGCTCGGCGTAGCCTTTGACCGTCTCGACGAGATTGGGGACGAGGTCGTGGCGGCGCTTGAGCTGGACGTCGATCCCGCTCCAGGACTCGTCCACCCGGTTGCGCGAGGCGATGATCGAGTTGCGCTTCCCGACGTAGTAGAGGACCGCGATGACGAGGATCGCGACGACGACGATGATGACGATGGTCATGGAGGCTCCTGTGGTCGAACCGGGCTTGGGGGCATCCTAACGCCGCCGACCGGCGCCGCATAGGATCGCGCCGTGGGCGCGAAGCAGGAAGCGCAGGAATGGGCCGAGACGGTGCGCCGCTACGGCGAGCGCCACGACCTCACCTACGAGCCGGTCGGCGGGATCAACCCGAAAGACGGGCCGGTGGCGCTCTGCGTCGGCGGCGTCAACCGGCTGACCGGGCAGCTGGCCGAGGGCTTCTGGGGCTCCTCCTGCGACGCCGACGAAAAGGAAGTCGGTGGCTTCTTCAACAAGGCCGTGCTGCCGACGGCGATCCTCGCCAAGGCCCACATGCCCGACCTGGCGCAGGTGGTGCCGGCCTTCAACGTCGAGTCGATCGAGGGGCACGAGGTGGTGACCCAGAAGTTCTCGCGCAAGGTCGAGTTCGAGTCGATCGACTTCAACAAGCGCTTCTGGGCGACGGTGCCGAAGGAGTACGACCCGATCGCCCTGCGCGAGCTGTTCAGCCCCGGCTTCCTCGGCTGGGTGACGACGATCACCGGCGAGATCGACTTCGGCGTCAACGACCGCCAGCTCTGGTTCCTCTGGCGGCTGCGCGAGCGCAGCGAGGAGGAGCTGAAAGCGGCGCTGAAGAACGCCGGGCAGCTGTTCAAGCGGCTGCAGGCGGAGATGGAAGAGAGCGGCATCCACACCTACCCGCCCGGCCCCTGGCACGCGGGCTTGGCGCCCTTCCCCGACGCTCAGTCGGGGTAGCCGGGTTCGCCGGGGAGGACGACGCGGGGTTCAGCGCCGTCCTCGATCACCTTCGGGAGGATCGGCTCGACCGCGCGCTCGCGGTAGGCGGCCAGCGCCTCGTCGGAGGTGCGGAACTCGGCCAGCCAGCCGAGCTGGGTGCGGGTGGGGAAGGAGAGGACCAGCTCGCCGGCCTCCTGCGCTTCGAGGGCGGCCTGCGGGCGGACCCAGCGCGCCTCGGTGGTCTCGACCCCGTCGGGCCGCGGCGGCGTGTGGGGCGGGGCGAGGGCGAGGAAGAACCAGGCATCGAAGCGGGTCGCGATCAGCTCCGGCGTGATCCAGCGGGTGAAGGGGACGAGCTCCTCGCCCGCGCCGAGCTCGATCCCCGCCTCCTCGGCCAGCTCGCGCAGCGCGCAGGCGCGCAGGCCCGCTTCCTCGGCGCCGTCGGCCTTGTCGAGGGAGCCGCCGGGGAAGACCCAGACGCCGGGCATGAACTTCGCCTCCTCGCTACGCCGCAGCATCAATACCTCCAGCGCCCGCTGCGAGTGCTTGCCGCCGCGCCGCAGCAGCACGATCGAGGCGGCGAGCCGGGGCGTCGAGGGCGGACCGAAGTTCGGCAGCTCCGCCGGTCCCCGTCGTCTCTCCTCCATCGGGCCAGGTTATCGAGGGGTGTCTGAGCTTAAGGGGCTATATGACCCCCGAAACTCAGAGACGTCCGGTGTCAGCCGAGGACGCGACGGCGCTCGCGGCGGAGCCAGGCGCGGTGGGTGAGCCAGGCGAGGAGCGCGATCAGGGCGATTGGCCCGAGGATCGCCAGGGCGACGACGATGACCGCGGCGGCGACGGCGAGGATGTGGCCGGCGTCGTGGAAGGCGTCGCCGATGCCCCAGGCGCCGCCGCTCGATCCTTCGGCTTCGCCGGTGACGATCCGCAGCGAGACGCGGGAGTAGTTGGCGCGGTGGTGCAGGTGGTCGAGCTGCGCGGCGAGGCGGGCGGCGTGGCGGCGCTCGTGCCGCAGCTCGGCTTCGACCGCTTCGCGTTCGGATTCGACTTCGGCCGCCTCGAGCTGGGCGAGCAGGCTGTCGATCCGCGCCCGCGATTCCCTCAGGAGCTCGGCGGCGTCGACGGTCGGAGCGGTGATGTCGGCGGTCGCTTCGTGGCGCGAACGCACCGTGTCGATTTCCGAGAAGGTGGCGAGGGCGTCGGGCAGCTTGGCGCTGGGGATCAGCAGTTCGAAGGTCGCCCCCGCCTCGCCGGGCCTGCCCTGGCGGGTGGAGGAGCGCATAACGATGCCGTCGTTGGCGTGGACCGCGGCGAAGACCTTGGCGGCATCGCCGGCGACGTCCTTGGGTTCGGCGCCGAGTACGACTTCGGCCGAGCGTTCGACGTCGCGGTGGCGGACGGTCCTGCTGAAGGGCTTGAGCTCTGCGTTGGTAGCGGCGGGAACTGCGGTTTCGTACTGGACCCCGCCGGCTTCAGGGCCGCCCGCGACTGGAGACTTGCTCGGGCGGCCATATGGGCCGGAGCCGTCGAAGCTCTGCTTGGGCTTGGCGCGCTCGACCGCTTGCGCGACGACGTGGTGGGCCGGTTCGTCTTGGCTCGAGACGACGAGCACCGTCGCCACCGCGATCGCCGCCAGCGCCACCCCTCCACCCGCCAGCAGCAGGCCCTTGGGGTGCCCCGGCCTTTTGTTCCGCATGGCGGTCCAAATGGCCGGGGCGCCTTTCGAGCGCAGGCGCGAGCGCCGCGGGAAGCCCGCGGCGGCGCGCTGGTCGAGTTCGGCAGTGAACTCCGGGCGCGGCGTCGGGCGCAGGGCGCGGAGGTCGGCGGTCAGCTGGTCATCCCTAGGCGATTCCATCGCATGCCTCCCTCAGCTTGGTCATGGCGCGGTGCAGTTTGGTGCCGGCGTTCGACTCGCCGATGCCGAGCACCTGGGCGATCTCGGCGTTGCCGAGGCCGGCGAAGAACTTGAGCGCGATCAGCTCGCGCTCGCCCGGCGCCAGCCGCTCCAGTGCGGCGGAGACGGCGAGGCGGCGCTCGCTGTGCTCGGCACCCTCCTCGGCCCCGAAGCTGTCGAGGTCGGCCGGCTCGGCGATCAGCTCCGCCTGGCGACCGCGGCGGCGCAGCTCGTCGAGGGCGGCGTTGCGGGCGATCCCGAACAGCCAGGCCCGCGGCTCGCCGCGCTCGGGGTCGAAGCGGCGGCGCTTGCGGTAGGCGCGCTCGAAGGCGGCGGCGGTCACTTCCTCGGCCGCGGTGGCGTCGCGCAGGAGGCCGGCGACGTAGGCGTAGACGTCGTCGCGGCTGGAGCGGTAGAGACGGTCGAAGACGAGGCCGGCGGCCGACGGCGCTTCCTCGGCGGTGGCGACAAGCGTCTCGCTCATAGAAGAACCTCCCCCTTGTTCTTCTGAGATCTAGATATGGAGGCCGAGCGCAGCGAGGCCGTCGAAGATCCCGGTCGAACGCATAGAGAAGCCGACCCCCGCCGGGAGAGCGCCACGCTCGCTTGCCGCCTAGACGGCCCGCATGAGACCAGCGCCTCCCGGCGGTGCGAGGCGCCAGAAGCGCCAACAGGACGTGGTGCCCTGAAGCACCGCCCTATGAGCATGCGCAACGGCTCCTCGTGGCCGGCAGCCAGCCGACGTGAATCGACCGAGGAGGAAGCATGGCAGGAGCGAGGACTGCGGGTATCGACTGGGCCGCCGAGGCCCACGAGGTCTGCATCAGCGAAGAGGGCAGGGTTGCGGAGCGCTTCTCCGTCACCGACGACGAGCGGGGGATCACCGAGCTGGCGCGAGGGCTCAGAGTCGCGGGTGTGGAGCGAGTGGCGATCGAGCGCCCCGACGGGATCCTGGTCGAGCGGCTTCTGGCCGCGGGGATCGAGGTCCTTGCGATCCACCCAAACCAGGTCAAGGCCGCCCGGCCGCGCTTCGCGGTCGCCCACGGCAAGTCCGATCGCTTCGACGCCTACCTCTTGGCCGAGCTGGCCCGTACCGACGCTCACCGCTTCCGCCCCCTGCGCCCCGACCGCGATGGGACCAAGGCGCTGCGGGTGCTGACCCGGACGCGCGAGGACCTCGTCGGCGCGCGTGTGGAGCTGGCAAACCAGCTGCGGGCGCAGCTCGAGGCCTTCTGGCCGGGCGCCCTGATCTTCGACGACGTCGACAGCCGCATCTCGCTGGCGTTCCTCGCCCGCTACCCGAGCCCGGCCGATGCCAAGGGCCTCGGAGCCAAGCGGATGGCGGCCTTCCTCGAGCGCCGGCACTACAGCGGGCGCACCGAGGCGGCCGCGTTCGTGGAGCGGATCAAGGCAGCACCGCAGGGGACCGCGGGTGCGGCGGAGTGCGAGGCCCGCCGCTGCGCGGTGCTCGGCCTGGTCGCGGCCCTCGAGTCGATCGTTGCCGAGATCGCAAGGCTCACGACCCAGATCCGCAGCGCGCTCGCCACCCATCCCGATGCGGAGATCTTCCGGCCGCTGTTCCGCGACCCCAAGACGGCGATCTGCCCCGCCACGCTGATCGCCGAGCTCGGCGACTGCCGGGAGCGCTATCCCACCGAGGCGGCGCTCGCCGCCGATGCCGGGATGAGCCCCGTCGCCCTGGAGTCGGGCAAGTTGCGGGTCGCCACCTTCAGACGAGCCTGCGACAAGCGCTTGCGATTCGCCGTGGCGACCCTTGCCGACACCACCCGCCATTGGCATCCGTGGGCCAAAGAGGTCTACCGGCGA
Source organism: Solirubrobacterales bacterium (assembly GCA_051953975.1). Lineage (GTDB taxonomy): Bacteria > Actinomycetota > Thermoleophilia > Solirubrobacterales > 70-9 > VAYN01. The sequence continues at coordinate 17,575 of JBQCIG010000157.1, forward strand.
GCCAGGGCCCGGGGCCAGGATCACCCCCACGCGATCCGCACCCTGGGCCGCGCCTGGATCAGGGTTCTCTGGCGCTGCTGGCAGGACGGCGTGCCCGACGACGCCACTCTCCATGGCAGTTCCCACCGACTTCAACCGGCGGGGGGTTGACACAGGACGTCTCATGCCCCTACTACGAGCCTCCCCCCGGTTCATCACAGCGAGTATCGACGAGTGGCGAGTTTGGGCCCCTAGGCAAGTATGTCTTCACGACACGTAGTTGCCTCTCGGATGGTTGAAGCTCTGTAGTTCTTCCGTTACGTGTATCTGGTATCATGCTCCGCATGGCAGCAAGGAGCCGAGATTCAGTCCTCCCGTCGCGGTCCAGCGAAAGCCAGATGACCTACTCGCAGTTCATCGAGCGCTTTCCGGACAACGCGGCCTGCCTTGAGTACCTGAAGGAGCGCTTCTTTCCGGACGGGCAGGAGTGCCCGAAGTGCCGGAAAGCCAGCAAGTTCCACCGGATCAAAGGCCGGTCGGCCTACTCCTGCCAGTTCTGCGGCAACCACGTCTATCCGACCGCAGGGACGATCTTCCACAAGTCGACCGTCAGCCTCCAGCTTTGGTTTTACGCCATCTACCTGATGAGCAGCACGCGCTGCGGCATCAGCGCCAAGCAGCTAGAGCGGGAAATCGGCGTCACCTACAAGACCGCCCACCGGATGTTCAAGCAGATCCGCACGCTGCTATCTGACGAGGACGAGGGGCCACTGAGCGGCAAGGTTGAGACTGACGAGACCGCGATTGGCGGCAAGCCCCGACGCGGCGACATTCTCAAGCTCCAGAAGCAGGGCGAGACCGACCTGAGCGCGGCTGGTGGTCGCTGGCGCAACCGCAAGACGACCGTTGTCGCGATGGTCGAGCGCCAGGGCCGCGTCCGAGCGATGGTCGCCCCGGATCGCAGCCGGAAGACGCTGCACGGGCTCGTCCAGAAGCATGTTCTTCCCGCCTCAACGATCTTTACCGACGAGTGGCCTGCCTACCACGGCCTTGATCAGACCTACAAAGGCCATCACCGCATCCGGCACTCGGAAGAGGTCTACGTCGAGGGCGAGGTCCATACGCAGACCGTGGAGGGGTTCTTTGGCCTGTTCAAGAACGGCGTCCGGGGCGTCTATCACGCCGTCAGCACCAAGTACCTCCAGAACTACCTAGACGAGTACGCCTTCCGCTACAACCGCCGCGACGCTCAGCAGCCGATGTTTTGGGCGATGCTCAACCGCGTCCAGAAGGCAGACCTAGCTTCTTCCTAGCGCGATTCGACGTCGCTTTCTCCAAGTCGCGGAAGAAATCGCCCTCGGTGTGACCGGGGTCTTGCTTTACGTCGCGTTGTGGGGGCGACGGCTCGGTCTTTTCGGGACGTTTGCGGGCTGGACTCATGGGCTTGCCTCTTGTTCAAGAGTACCCGGTGCCCCTGGGGCGGAACCGGTAGGCGGACTGGCGTGCAGTTCGGCGTTGGTCATCAGGTCTTCGGGCAGATTCGGCTGGCCGATAGGCAGGCTGTGGATCTTGCCGTTGAGGCTCGCCAGCGGTCCATCGAAGGTGTCCAGTTGTTCGATGGCGATCCGCTCACGCAACTTGACCGCAGTGGCCACATGAACAGCGTCCTTGTGCTTCACATCGAATTCCCAAACCACATCCTGAGCGAGTTCGGCCGTGGGTCGGTCCAACTCCGCCAGCTCGATGTACTCGTTTTCAAAGAAGCCACGCACAGCCTCGCGGGTCTCCGGTGAGACCGGCTGCTCTCCCTTGACGAGGTAGAGGGTCTCGGCAAGCGTGAGAGTGGAGGTGACAATCTTGAGCTTGCCCGCCTCGGCTTCCCTCAGGGCTGCTTCACACTGCGGAAGTTTGTCTGGCTCTGCCTTCAGCCAGCCCAGGAAGACGCACGAATCCCAGTAGCGGTGGGCTACCAATCCGCCACCTCGTAGCCAGCCAGAATGCCTTTCACATCATCCGCTGCGACAGGGGAGGAGCCGATGACTCGCAGTTCCTCGACCTCGACCGACACCCTCTCGCCATTGGGCTTGGTCTTGATCTTGCCCTCAACGGCCACCCGTTTTCCTACGGCTGGAAGAACGTCCACATCCAGGTCCAGCCGAGAGCCGAACACGCATTTGATCGCGTTCCCCCCTATCGGCCAGACGCTGAAGTCTTTGGTGCCGTGGATGCTGAGAGCTTCTAGCCGCCCCTCGATGGTCCCGAAGGTTACCTCTGGAGTACCCAGGACCTTTTCAGCGTTCACTGAAAGCTGCTTGGTTACCCTCCCCCCCGCGCTGCCGTTCCAAATAGCGATGGGAAGCTCCTCGGTCGCACAGTTCGCAAGATCCTTGGCCAGGGATAGAGCCTTGTCCGTGAAGTGTTCGGGGCGTTCGGCGGCGGCCTCCAGACCGGTCAACCCTTTCGCAATAACGGTGCCGACCTCGTGGGCCACCGCTGGGGAGACATTCTCCGCCCTTGGTTCGCCCCGCAGCGGAAGGCGCACAGATCCTGGCTTCACCTCCACGAGCCACCTGACGGAGCGGCTAAGGCCCGTGTAGTCCCGCGCCACCTCCTCGATGAGGCTGGAGAACTTCTGAGACACGCTGACGAGGCTGGAGAGGTCAACGTCTACGCCGTGGCCGACCTCGATTTCGAGGTCTCGCCGAGGCTCATTGAAGTTATCCGGTGCCATGCCGCTCCCCTTAAGATCGTGGAGGAAAGGTCGGCCTGTGCCTAATGGTCTGAACCTATCCCACCAAGGGGAAGGGTACTCGCCAGGCTGGACAAGCCCGCCCTTCGATGGACGGTTGGAGGCCACCGTTCAAACGCCTTCCAGCGGCCCTATCGCGCTCAAGCCTCGACCTCCCAGCAGCCGTAGGTCTTGAAGTTTGGCTTCCAGCGCATGCCTTCGGTCAACTCGTCAACCGAGCAGCCAAGAACGCTGGTGAGTTTGACGAGGGTGTCCAGCCGAGGCATCCGCTTGCCCCTCTCCAGCAAGCTGATCTGCGTGCGGTGCAGTTCGGTCATTAGGGCGAGTTCGGTCTGCGTCATGCCCCGGGTTTCCCGCACTTCCCGCAGGTTGACGCTGAACCGCTCTTTGAGGCTCATGAGAGTTCCAGCCAGTCGAAGTGACGGGCGGCGGCGGTGGACGCAAGCGCGCCCCCTTGCTGCCGTAGAAGCCCCACGGCGTCGAGCTTCTGGATCGCCTCCTCAAGGGCGTCCAGATCGCCGAGGCCCATCCACCAGAGGGTCGTCATGGTGTGGCGGGCTGGGAACTCATCCAGCAGGAAGCTCAGGATCGCCCGCTGGGTCGTTTTGTCGCCGCGCTCCCTATTGGGCGGCGGGCTAGTGTCTCGGTCAGGCATTGGAGGGGTCACTTCCCTTCTTTGCTCAGGCCGGGAACTGCTGTTAGCGCAGCGTTCCCGGCCGCCTTGTCGGTTAAGGCGCGGGAACCTAGCGGGAAATCAGGACGCTAAATCGGCTCTAGAAAGCCAAAAAGTGACTACGTGTCGTGAAGACATACTTGCCTGGGCCCCTATAGGGGCCACTTTTCATCAAACGCGAGTCAGGCGGCGCGGGGGAGCTGCGAGAGATCTGCCGGCGCGGAGGCGACTGCCGCCTTGATCGAGGCGGCGGCGATGCCGACCAGCTCGCGCAGCTCGTCCTCGGAGATCGAGAGCGGCGGCATCAGCACCACCGTGTTGCCGAGCGGGCGGATGAAGGCGCCGCGCCT
>JBQCIG010000158.1:0-4308 GCA_051953975.1 Solirubrobacterales bacterium
CAGCCGCGGCATCACCTCGGCGACGGCGTCCTCGATCATCTTCCCCTCGTGCGAGGAGAGCAGGGCGGCGATGATCTCCGAGTCGGAGGTGCCGCGGAAGTCGATCCCCCTCTCCTTCAGCTCGCCCCAGAGCTCGACCGCGTTGGTGAGGTTGCCGTTGTGGGCGAGGGCGACCTCGCGGCCGTCATCGCGCCAGATCGGCTGCGCGTTCTCCCAGGAGCCGCCGCCGGTGGTCGAGTAGCGGACGTGGCCGATCGCCATGTCCCCCTCCAGCGCCCGCAGCTTCTCCTCGTCGAAGACCTGGGAGACGAGGCCGGAGTCGCGCAGGGTCGTGATCATCCCGCCCTCGCAGGTGGCGATTCCCGCCGACTCCTGGCCGCGGTGCTGCAGCGCGTAGAGGCCGAAGTAGGCCAGGCGGGAGACGTCGTGCCCCGGTGCGTATACGCCGAAGACGCCGCATTCCTCTCGCGGCCCCTGGCGGTCGAGATCGAACCCCTGGTCGGGCAAAAGCGCGTTTTCCTCGCTGCACGATTGAAGACGGACGCGCAGGCACCTTGCCTACCCCGGCAGGGTAGCAGCGGGAGCAGCGCGGAAAGGTCGACATCCGAAGGCGCCGAATAGAGTCCCTTGTCATGAGACGACTGATGCCATCGCTGCTTGCTTCCCTGATCCTTCTCGTCCTCGCTCCGGCGGCTGCCGACGCGGCAGGGGGAACGGCGCTCGGGTGGGGCTACAACGAATTCGGAACGGTCGGCAACGGCACGTCCAGCAACGTGGAAACTCCCTCGCCGGTGGTGGGCCTTACCGAAGCGACCGAGCTGTCGGGCGGGTACTACAACTCGCTCGCCCTGCTGGCCAACGGCACGGTCATGGCTTGGGGCCGCAACAACGGCGGCGAGCTCGGCAACGGGACCACCAACGAAAGCTCGACGCCGACCCCGGTCCCCGGCCTCTCCAACGTCGTCTCGGTTTCCGCGGGGACCGAACACAGCCTCGCCCTGCTGGCCAACGGCACGGTCATGGCCTGGGGCGACAACGCCAACGGGGAGCTTGGTCTCGGCAGCACCAGCGGGCCTGAAGAATGCGGCGGCGAACCCTGCAGCAAAGTGCCTGTGGCCGTTCCTGGGATCACCAACGCGATCGCTGTCTCGGCCGGCTATTACGACAGCATGGCCCTGCTGTCCAACGGCACCGTGCTCGTCTGGGGTTACGACTACTACGGCGAGCTCGGCAACGGCGCTGGGGTCGAAAGCGGTTGCGACTGCATCCTCAGCCCGACGCCGCTGGCGGGGGTGACCCGGGCGGTGGCGATCTCCAACGGCTGGTACCACGGGGGCGCACTGCTCTCCGACGGGACCCTGCAGGCCTGGGGATACGACTTCGAAGGGCAGCTCGGGAACGGCGCACCCGTCCGCGAAGGACCACCCGAATGCCTCTGCCTCGGACCGGTTCCGGTCGCCGGGGTCAGTGGCGCCAGGTCGGTCGAGATGGGCGGTTATCACGGTGCCGCCCTACTTCCAGACGGCTCGACGCGGATCTGGGGCGAAAACTATTACGGGCAGTTGGGGACCGGCTCCAACACCCGTACGGGCTGCGACTGTGTCGCCACTCCTTTTGCCGGGCCGGCATCTGGGCTGCTGGCGATCGACACGGCCGGCTATCACACGCTGGCGCTGAAGACCGACGGCACCTTGCTCGCCTGGGGCGAAAACGAAGACGGTCAGATCGGCGACGGCACCACGAGTGAAGAACGCCCCTCGCCCGTACCCGTCATCGGCGTCAGCGGGGCCAGCGCCGTCGCGGGCAAGAACTACACCTCCTTTGCCCTCATCGGGCCCTCGCAGCAGCTTCAGGTCGCCTTCGCCGGGGCAGGCAGCGGAAAGGTCGGCGGCGCGGCGTCAGCCGACAGCTCGCAGGCGATCGTCTGCCCGGGCGCCTGCAGCGGCAGCTACCCGCAGGGCCAGGTCGAGATCCTGCGCGCCGAACCTGACCCCGGCACCGGGTTCGCCGGCTTCTCCGGTCCCTGCACCGGCACCGGTCCTTGCCAGGTGACGATGAACGGCGACCAGACCGTCACCGCCACCTTTGGCCCGGCGAAGGGAACCGCGATCACGAAGGCGAAGGTCAACCACAAGAAGCACCTCGCGACCTTCTCGTTCAGCACCCCCGGCGCGATCACGGGGTACGAATGCAAGCTGGTTCGCCCGAGGCCCAAGAAACGGCATCAAGGGGCGAAAACCAGCGCCAAGCGCGCCAAGGCGAAGTTCTCGGCTTGCTCTTCCCCGAAGACCTACCACCACCTCAAGACCCCCGGTTCCTACAAATTCGCGGTCCGGGGCGTCGATTCACTGGGGCCGGATGCGGTCCCGGCCACGCGCACCTTCAAGATGAAGGCGAAGCGGAAGCACCGCCACCATCGCAAACACGGGTCGCGGTAGGTCGCGGTGCTTCCGGGTTCCTAAGGGAGCAAGAAGCTAGACCAGCTCGCCGATCCGCAGGCCGAAGCGCTCGAGCAGGCCGGGAACGCTGTCCGGCTGCATCTCCAGGCCGAAGCGGTCGTTGAGAGCGGCCAGATCCTCCGGGTCCGCCTGGAGGGCGCCGCCGAGCGCGTCGAGCTCGCGGAAGAAGCGCTCGAAGCCGGCCGGGGCGATGATCTCGAGGATCCGGCAGGGCTCCTCGCCGGCGTTCCAGAAGGTGTGCCACTGTTGGCGCGGCTTGAAGACCAGGTCACCGGGACCGGCCTCCACCACCTCGTCGCCGAGCAGCGCGCCCATCCGCCCCTCGAGCACGTAGCTGTACTCGTCCTCGCGGCTGTGCCGGTGCAGCGGCGCCGCCAGCGCCCGCGGCGGCATCGGGTGTTCGACTAGCGAGAAGTCGCCGCCTGCGTCCTCGCCGTCGATCATCCACCGCACCCCGATGCTGCCGAGGAAGCCGACCTTGCCGTTGTTGGGTCCAATCACAGTTGCCATCGATCCGTTCCTTTCGTCAGGTCATTTCACGATACATCAGCGTCGCGCGAAAACTATAGACAGGCTCCGGGCCGTCTGTCAAGATTGGCGCTACAGAGATGTCCGATAAAAAGCGTCCCTACAAGATGAAGCGGCGCGCCGAACTGGAGGCGCAGACGCGCCAGCGGATCACCGAAAGCGCGGTCGAGCTGCACGGCAGCCTCGGTCCGGCCCGCACCTCGATGAGCGCCGTCGCCGAGCACGCGGGGGTGCCGCGCTCCACGGTCTACCGCCACTTCCCCGACGAGCGGGCGCTGTTCGGAGCCTGCTCGGCCCATTGGATGGGGGAAAACCCTCCCCCGGACGTGACCGCCTGGGAGAAGATCGAGAGCCCGGACGAGCGGCTCGAGGTTGCGCTCGGCGAGCTCTACGCCTACTACCGCCGCGCCGGCGACATGTTCGACAAGCTCTTGCGCGACGAGGGGACGGTGCCGATGGTCGCCGAGCTGTTCGTTCCGTTCCACCAGCTGATGGCGGCGGTCGCCGAGATCCTGATGCGAGGGCGGGGCCTACGCGGCAAGGCACGCGACCGTACGCGCGCCGCGATCGGCCACGCCGTCTCCTTCCGCACCTGGCAGCAGCTGACCGGCGAGGAGGGGCTCGATGACGAGCGGGCGGTTGAGCTGATGCGCCGCCTAGTCGGCGCCGCCGCGAGCTAGCCGACCGCGTCGCGCTCGGGGTCGAAGGCGGGCAGGCCGTCGATGCTGGTTGCGTTCTTCTTGGCGACGTAGGCCTCGATCTCCGCCTCGCCGCCAACCCGCAGCTTCTTCTCCGCCCAGGCCTCCATGTGCGGGCGTTCGCCCTCGTAGCTCATCAGCGGCACGCCGTAGCCGCAGGAGTCGGCGACGCGGGTGACGTCGACGAGGACGATCGCCCGCCGCGCCGCCTCGACCTCATGCGGCGCCTTGAAGCCGGCGCGCTCGAACAGCTCGCCGAAGCGCGCGTCGTCGGCGGTGATCACCTCACCGCGCCCGTGCAGGCGCAGGATCCGCGGCGGCCCCTCAAAGGCGCAGAGCATCACCACGATCCGCCCGTTCTCCCGCACGTGGGCGACCGTCTCGGCGCCGCTGCCGACCATGTCCAAGTAGGCGACGGTGTGGTCGTCGAGCACCCGCAGCGTCCCGATTGGCCCCTTCGGCGAGACGTTCACGTGCCCGTGGCCGTCAAGCGGCGCCGAGCCGACGAAGAACAGCGCCTGCCTGGCGATCCACTCCCGCTGCTGCTCGTCGATGCCGTCGTAGACCTTGCCCACGCGACGAAGGTATCAGCGGTGGGACTTTTGCTTGCTATACGAGCAAAA
>JBQCIG010000159.1:0-6766 GCA_051953975.1 Solirubrobacterales bacterium
ACCTCGGCCTCGACCGCGACCAGAACCTGCGCCCCGACTCCAACCTGGAGAAGCTGGCGAAGCTGGGCCCGGTCTTCGGCGGCCCCGAGGGGACGATGACCGCGGCCAACTCGACGCCGCTCTCCGACGGGGCCTCCGCCGTCCTCCTCGCCTCCGAGGAGTGGGCGAAGGAACGCGACCTGCCGATCCTCGCCTACGTCACCGAGGCGCAGACCGCCGCCGTCGACCACGTCCACAAGCGCGAAGGCCTGCTGATGGCGCCGGCCTACGCGATGCCGCGGATGCTCGACCGCGCCGGGCTGAAACTGCAGGATTTCGACTACTACGAGATCCACGAGGCCTTCGCCGCCCAGGTCCTCTGCACGCTGAAGGCCTGGGAAGACAAGGAGTTCTGCTCCGAGAAGCTCGGCAGGAGCAAACCGCTCGGCTCAATCGACCGCGAGAAGCTCAACGTCAACGGCGGCTCGCTGGCGGCCGCCCACCCGTTCGCCGCGACCGGCGGGCGGATCATCGCCAGCCTCGCCAAGCAACTGCACGAAGACGGCAAAGGCCGCGGCGTGATCAGCATCTGCGCCGCCGCCGGCCAGGGTGTCGTCGCGATCCTCGAGGCCCCGGGAGGTGCCAAGTAACTCATGGCTGACCGCTACTCACAGGTTGTCAACGCGCCGCTCGTCGGCACGATCGCCAAGCAGCTCGGGCTGCCGCAGCCGGTCTCGCTCGACCGCTACCAGCCCGGCCAGCCGGTCGTCTCCGGCCCAATTCTCTCCGGCGCCGCGCCAAACGGACGGCTCGGCAAGCAGATCGCCGCGATCCTCGACAGCGTCAAGGCCGAACGCGCCGGCGCCGAGGGCAAGGCGAAGGCGCTGGTCTTCGACGCGACCGGAATCGCCGACTCGACCCAGCTGGTCGAGCTGCAGCGCTTCTTCTACCCCGCCGTCCCGCGCTTGCAGCGCAGCGGCCGCGCGATCGTGCTCGGCACCCCGCCGGCCGAAGCCGGCTCGGTCGAGGCCCACATCGCCCAGCGAGCGCTGGAGGGCTTCACCCGCTCGCTCGGCAAGGAGATCGGTGGCCGCGGCTCGACCGCGCAGCTCGTCTACGTCGAGGCGGGCGCCGAGGACCAGCTCGAGTCGACGCTGCGCTTCCTCCTCTCGCCCAAATCGGCCTACGTCTCCGGTCAGGTGATCCGGGTCGGCGACGGGGTCGCCCCCAGCCCGAAGATCGACTGGAAGCAGCCGCTGGCCGGCAAGGTCGCCCTCGTCACCGGCGCCTCGCGCGGGATCGGCGCCGCGATCGCCAACACCCTGGCCCGCGACGGCGCCGAAGTCGTTGGCCTCGACATCCCGCCGATGGCGGCCGACCTGAAGGCGGTGACCGAGGCGATCGGCGGCCGCTCAATCGAGCTCGACATCACCGCCTCCGACGCTCCGGAGAAGATCGCCGCCGAGCTCTCCGACGGGGTCGACGTCGTCGTCCACAACGCCGGCGTCACCAAAGACCGCACGATCGCGAAGATGCCCGAAGAGCGCTGGTCGCAGCTGATGGAGATCAACCTCTCCAGCGAGGAGCGGATCAACGACGCCCTGCTCACCAAGAAACTGCTCCGGCCCAACGGGCGCATCATCGGCGTCTCCTCGATGGCGGGGATCGCCGGCAACAACGGCCAGACCAACTACGCCGCCTCCAAGGCCGGCGTGATTGGGATGGTCGAAGCGATGGCGCCGGAGCTGGCGAAGCGCAAAGCGACGATCAACGCGGTCGCGCCGGGCTTCATCGAGACCCAGATGACGGCGGCGATGCCGATCGGCCCGCGCGAAGCCGGCCGCCGGCTCTCCAGCCTCTCCCAGGGCGGCCTGCCCGTCGACGTCGCCGAGACGATCGCCTGGTTCGCCAGCCCCGCCTCGACCGGCGTCAACGGCAACGTCGTCCGCGTCTGCGGCCAGAGCCTGCTCGGAGCGTGAGCCTGTGACCAAGACCCTGGACAGCTCCCCCAGCATCCTGCCGCTCTACGCGAAGGCGGCGCTGCCGATGATCCCGGGGGCCTCGCTGCTGCCGTTCGTCCCGGGCGGCGGCGGCGAGATCCCGGCGGGCCTAGACCTCGAGCTGGGCGGCGTCCGCGCCGAGCCGGCCGAGGTCGCCGCCTACGCCAAGGTCTGCGGCTTCGCCCTGCGCGACACGCTGCCGCCGACCTACCCGCACATGCTCGCCTTCCCGCTGCACATGGCGGTGATGAGCGACGGGCGCTTCCCGTTCGGCGCGGTCGGTCTCGTCCACGTCGAAAACTCGATCGCCCAACGGCGGCCGATCGGGATCGACGAGGAGATGGCGATCCGCGTCCGCCCGACCAAGCTGCAGCCGCACTCCAAAGGCAAGACCTTCTCGCTGGAGACCGAGGTGCTGGTCGGCAACGAGGTCGTCTGGGAGAGCGTCAGCACGATGCTGCGCCGCGGCAAGGGCGACGAGAAGGCCAAGCAGAAGAAAGGCTTCGAGCCGCTCGCCGGCGACGCCCCCGCCAGCGCCGAATGGAGGCTCGACGGCGGCCTCGGCCGCCGCTACGCCGGCGTCTCCGGCGACCGCAACCCGATCCACATGCACTCGCTGACGGCGAAGCCGCTCGGCTTCCCGAGCGCGATCGCGCACGGGATGTGGACGAAGGCGCGGGCGCTGGCGCAGCTGGAGGACCGCCTGCCCGAGAGCTTCGAGGTTGACGTCCGCTTCCGCCGGCCGGTCCTGCTGCCGGCGCGCGTCGAGTTCGCCGAGCAGGACAAGGGCAAAGAGATCCTCTTCGCAGTTCGAGATGCCAAGAGGGGCACGCCTCACCTCGACGGCCGCGTGCGGCCGCTGAAGACCGGCTCGCAGTCCAAAGAGACCAAAACGAGTTCCAAAACCGCCAAAACCGGAAGGAAGAAAGCGAAGTGACGACCACCACCGAGAACAAGGGGATGGCGGAGCGCGGGATGGGCTTCGGCCTGCGGGCGCTCAACCGCCTCGCCGACTCCGACCTGCTAGACCGCATCCGCCTCCGCAAGCAGGTCGAGAAGGCCCTCTTCCAGGGGACCAAGAACGGCTTCCGCACCGCCACCGCGGCCGGCCGCACCTTCAAGTCCATGCAGCAGCTCGGCAAACCTGCCCGCCAGAAGAAGGGCAAGTCGAAAGGGCTGTTCGACCTCACCCCCGACGACGAGCAGCAGATGTTCCAGGAGGCCGGCCGCGCCTTCGCCTCCGACCAGATCCGCCCGGCGGCGCTGCAGGCCGATGAGGAGCGCAAGGCGCCGCAGGAGATCCTCGACCAGGCGGTCGAGCTCGGCGTCAACATGCTCGGCGTCCCCGAGGAGCTCGGCGGCGTGATGACCGAGCAGTCGGCGGTAACCAGCGTCCTGATCGGCGAGGCGCTCGCCCACGGCGACCTCGGCATCGCCTATGCCGCCCTCGCCCCCGGCGCCGTCGCCACCGCGATCGGCCTCTGGGGCAGCGCCGAGCAGGAGTCGACCTACCTCCCCGCCTTCACCGGCGAGGACGTCCCCGCCGCGGCGCTGGCGATCCTCGAGCCGCGCCCGCTCTTCGACCCCTTCGAGCTGGAGACGAAGGCGAAGAGGAAAGGGGACGAATGGGTGCTGAGCGGCGCCAAGTCGCTGGTCGCCCGGGCGAGCGAGTGCGAGCTGTTCGTGATCGCCGCCGAGGCCGAGGGGATCGGCCCGGCGCTGTTCGTCGTCGAGTCCGGCGCCAAAGGGCTCTCGGTCGAAGACGAACCGGCGATGGGCCTGCGCCCCGCCGCCACCGGCCGCCTCGTAATCGACAAAGTCAAATTGCCGGGCAATGCCCTGCTCGGCGAGGGCGAGGCGAAGGCCAAGGACTACGCCGCCTGCGTCGCCCGCTCGCGGATCGCCTGGAGCGCGCTCGCGACCGGGACCGCCCAGGCCGTCCTCGATTACGTGATCCCCTACGTCAACGACCGCCAGGCGTTCGGCGAACCGATCTCCAACCGCCAGGGCGTCGCCTTCACCGTCTCCGACATCGGCATCGAGCAGAACGGAATGCGGCTGGCGACCTACCGGGCGGCGAGCCGCGCCGACCGCGGCGAGAGCTTCGCCCGCGAGGCTGCGATCGCCCGCCGTCTCTGCTCCCAGAAGGGGATGAAGATCGGCTCCGACGGCGTCCAGCTGCTCGGCGGCCACGGCTTCGTCAAGGAGCACCCGGTCGAGCGCTGGTACCGAGACCTCCGAGCTGCGGGCGTGATGGAGGGCGCCCTGCTCGTCTAGTGGCGACTTCCTCTCGCATACCGAGAGCAAAGCGACACACCCAGACCGAGCGAAAGACAGAACCATGATCAACCTCGAGATACCGAAGAAGTTCAAGCCGCTGGCGACGCAGGCCAACCAGGTCGCCACCGAGGTGTTCCGCCCGATCTCGCGCAAATCCGACGAGGCCGAGCACAGCTATCCGAAAGAGCTCGACATGCTCGCCTCCCTGATCGACGGGATGAACGAGGGCTCCGACATCGGCGGCGCCGGCGCCGCCGGCGTGCGGCGCGAAAAAAACGACAACGGCCAGAACCGCAACGGCTCCAACCTCTCCACCGTGCTCGGCATCCTCGAGCTCTGCTGGGGCGACCTCGGCCTGCTGCTCTCGCTGCCGCGCCAGGGGCTCGGCAACTCGGCGATCGCCTCGGTCGCGACCGAGGAGCAGCTGGAGCGCTACGGCGGCAAGTGGGCGGCGATGGCGATCACCGAGCCCGAAGCCGGCTCGGACTCGGCCGCGATCCGCACCACCGCCGAGCTCGACGGCGACGAATACGTCCTCAACGGCGAGAAGATCTTCGTCACCTCGGGCGACCGGGCCGACCTGATCGTCGTCTGGGCGACGCTCGACCGCTCGAAAGGGCGGGCGGCGATCAAGTCGTTCATCGTCGAGCGCGACAACCCGGGCCTGAAGCTCGACCGGCTCGAGCACAAGCTCGGGATCCGCGCCTCCGACACCGCCAACTTCACCCTGCAGAACTGCCGGGTGCCGAAAGAGGCGCTGCTCGGCGATCCCGAGGTGAAAGAGAAGGGCTTCGCCGGGGTGATGGAAACGTTCGACAACACGCGGCCGCTGGTCGCCGCGATGGCCGTCGGCCTCACCCGCGCGGCGCTGGAAGAGACGCGCAAGCAGCTGAAAAAGGCGGGCGTGGTGATCGACTACGACAAGCCCGCCCTCTCCCAGCACGCCGCTGCGGCGCGCTTCCTGGAGATGGAGGCCGACTACGAGGCCGCCTGGCTGCTGACGCTGCAGGCCGCCTGGATGGCTGACAACTCGAAGCCGAACTCACTGCAGGCCTCGATGGCCAAGGCGAAGGCGGGGCGCACCTGCGTCGACGTCGCCCTCGGCTGCGTCGAGCTCTGCGGCAGCGTCGGCTACGGCGAGAACGAGTTGCTGGAGAAGTGGGCCCGCGACGCCAAGATCCTCGACCTCTTCGAGGGGACCCAGCAGATCCAGCTGCTTATCGTCGCCCGGCAGCTGCTTAAGAAGACGTCTGCCGAACTTCGGTAGGTAGGTAGATAGTTGTAGGGACCGGGTGCCCCCTCTCCAGACACCACTCGCGTATGGCTAGTGGTTGAGTGTCTGGAGGGGGGGCACCCGGCCCCCTTCTGACAGCTGTTGGCAGACTCTCGATCCTTGAACTTGATCGAGGAACTGATGGAGGGGTCGCCGGCCTCTCGCTTGGGGATAGTTGCCATTGATTCGGAAGGCCATCGGCGGGACTGGCACTTCGGCGAACTGATTGCTAAATCGGCAGGGCTTTCGGGGGCGTTTGCTGCGCGGGGGGTGCGGCGGGAGGATGTGGTGATGACTTTGGTGGGGAACCGGATCGAGTGGGTGCTTAGCTTGCTCGCCTGCTGGCGGATGGGGGCGGTGGCGCTGCCTTGCAACACGATGCTGCGCCGGGCCGACCTCGAGCACCGGGTCGCCGCCGCTGATCCCAAACTCTGCGTCGGCGAGGAGGCGCTGCTGGGCGAGCTGCCCGACGGGGTGCCGGCGATGACGATGGCCGAGGTCGCCGCGGTGATGGACGAGGACCGCCCGCAGGAGACCCCCGCCCCGGTCGAAGAGATGGGCGCCGAGGACCCGGCGCTGATCGTCTTCACCTCCGGCACCACCGGCGAGCCCCGTGGCGTCGTCCACGCCTACCGCTACCTGCTCGGTCAGCGGGTCCAGGCCGAGCACTGGTTCGGCTCGCGCCGGGGAGATCTCGCCTGGTGCACGACCGCCACCGGCTGGTCGAAGTCGGCCCGCAACGTCTTCCTCGCCCCCTGGATCACCGGCGCCGCCGCGGTCATCCACGACGGCCGCTTCGACCCGGCCGAGCGGCTCGACTTCGCCGAGGCGCTCGGCGTCAACGTCCTCTGCCAGGCGCCGACCGAGTACCGGATGCTGGCTAAGCGCCCGGCGCTGCGGCCGCTGCCGGCGCTGCGGCGGATGGTCTCGGCCGGGGAGCCGCTCGACCCGGAGACGATCGCCGCCTTCCGCGAGGGGACCGGCCTCGAGCCTGCCGACGGCTACGGCCAGACCGAGACCGGCCACGTCACCGCCAACCTCGTCGGCGAGCCGGTCCGCCAGGGCTCGATGGGCAAACCGCTGCCGGGGATCGAGACCCGCATCGTCGAGGGCGAACTGCAACTCCTCGCCAACACTTCCCCTACCTTCTTCTCCCGCTACCTCGACGGCGAGCGCTTCGAGGGAGAGTGGTGGCAGACCGGCGACCTCGTCCGCGAGGAGGACGGCTACCTCT
>JBQCIG010000160.1:0-13300 GCA_051953975.1 Solirubrobacterales bacterium
GACCGGGATGCTGCTGAACATCACCGGCCCCGAGGACCTCGGCCTGTTCGAGGTCAACGAGGCGGCCCAGCTGGTCTAGGCCGAAGCCGACGACAACGCCAACATCATCTTCGGCTCGGTCGTCGACCAGTCGATGAAAGACGAGGTCCGCGTCACCGTGATCGCGACCGGCTTCGAGGGCTTCGAGCTGCTGGCGCGCTCGCCGCAGCGGGTGCGGCGGCGCTACGAGAGCCGGCCGCGGGTGTCCGCTGAGGACACCGAGATTCGGAAACTGCGGGTGTCGGAGGACGACATCGACGTGCCGGGGTTCCTCAAGGAATAGGTCTTGGGGCCATCGGGTGCCCCTCTGCCAGAGACCGTCGCGCAGCTGGGGCGGACTTTTTGGCGCAACCGTGACTTCTTGAGCCTCTGTCAGAGGGGCACCCGATGGCCTGCACGAATAGCCTTGGAGGTCCGTGGCCGAGGCTCGTCGCACCCCTCTCTTTCAGCAGCATCAGGATCTTGGGGCGAAGATCGTTCCTTTTGCGGGGTGGGAGATGCCCGTTACCTATGAGGGGATTCGGGAGGAGCATGCGGCGGTGCGGCTGCACGCGGGGATGTTCGACGTCTCGCATATGGGCGAGGTCGAGGTCGAGGGGCCTGGGGCGCTGGCCTTCCTGCAGCGGGTGCTTTCCAACGACATGGCCAAGGTTGCGATCGGCGGCGCCCAGTACTCCTGCCTCTGCAACGAGGAGGGCGGCGTGCTCGACGACCTCTTCGCCTACCGGCTCGGCGGCGATCGCTACCTGATCGTCACCAACGCCGCCAACCACGACGGCGACCTCGCCTGGCTCGGGCGCCAGAGCCGCGGCTTCGACGCGATCGTCCGCGACGTCGCCGACCGCTACGCGATGCTGGCGGTGCAGGGGCCGCACGCGCGGGCGGTGCTGGAGCGGACCCTCTCGGTCGCGCTGCCGCCGCGCTTCCACGTCTCCCACGTCCAGATCGGCCGCCGGCCGGCGCTGGTCTGCGGCACCGGTTACACCGGCGAGGACGGGGTCGAGCTGCTGCTCGATCCCGAGGTCGCCGCGCCGATCTGGGCCGAGCTGCTCGACGCCGGGATCGTCCCCTGCGGCCTCGGCGCCCGCGACACCCTGCGGCTGGAGGTCTGCTACCCGCTGCACGGCAACGAGCTGACGCTGGAGCGCAACCCGATCGAAGCCGGGCTCGGCTGGTGCTGCAAGGAGGCCACGGGGTTCGTCGGCGTCGAGGCGATCGCCCGCGCCCGTGCCGAGGGCACCGCCGAGCGGCTCGTCGCCTTCAAGATCGAGGGCCAGGGGATCCCGCGCGAAGGCAACCCGGTCCTGCGCGGGGACGAGCAGGTCGGCGTCGTCACTAGCGGCACCTTCTCGCCATCGCTCGAAGTCGGGGCGGGGATGGCCTACGTGAAGTCGGAGCTCGCGGAGGTCGGGACCGAGATCGAGATCGACGTGCGCGGCAAGCGCCGCCCCGCCCGGATAGCTTCCAAGCCCCTCTACGCGAAAAGGAGCTGAGCCTTGCCCGACCCGACCTACCCCGACGACCTCCGCTACCACGAGGAACACGACTGGGTCCGGATCGAGGGAGACCGGGCGACCTTCGGGATCACCTGGTACGCCCAGGACTCGCTCGGCGAGGTGGTCTTCTTCGAGCCGCCCGAGGTCGGCGCGCAGATCCAGAAAGACTCCTCCTACGCCGAGGTCGAGTCGGTAAAGGCGGTCTCCGACGTGATCGCGCCGATGTCGGGGGAGGTCGTCGAGGTCAACGAGGCGCTGGTCGACGCGCCGCAGAAGGTCAACGAGGACCCCTACGGCGAGGGGTGGCTGGTCAAGGTGAGGCTGACCGCGCCGGAGGAGGCCGAGGCGCTCCTCGGCGTCGAGGAATACCGCAAGTTGCTGGACTCCTAGGCGGTCGAGCCCAACCTTCGGCTCCCCTAGCCTTAGACGCGGTGACCCGCTACACCTCCGCCACCCCCGATGACCGCCGCGAGATGCTCGACGCGATCGGCGCCGGCTCCCCGGCCGAGCTCTTCGAGCAGATCCCCGAGCCGCTGCGCCTGGGCCGGCCGCTGGCGCTGCCGGCGGGGATGCCGGAGGCCGAGGTCTTCGAGCGGCTGGCGGCGCTGGCGGCGCGCAACGCCGACGCCGAAGAGCAGGTCTGCTTCGTCGGGGCGGGGATGTACGACCACTACGTGCCGGCGATCGTCGACGCGATCACCCAGCGCAGCGAGTTCCTCACCCCCTACACGCCCTACCAGCCGGAGATCTCGCAAGGGGGGCTGCAGGTGATGTTCGAGTTCCAGACGG
Source organism: Solirubrobacterales bacterium (assembly GCA_051953975.1). Classification (GTDB taxonomy): domain Bacteria; phylum Actinomycetota; class Thermoleophilia; order Solirubrobacterales; family 70-9; genus VAYN01. The sequence continues at coordinate 2,325 of JBQCIG010000160.1, forward strand.
CGATGTCGGAGCTGACCGGGCTGCCGGTCTCCAACGCCGGGCTCTATGAGGGGCCCTCCTCGGTCGCCTCCGCCGGCTACCTGGCGATCGGCGCGACCAAGCGGCACCGCTTCGTCGTCTCCCGCGGCCTGCACCCGCACAGCCGCGAGACGCTCGCGACCTACGCGGTCGGCTTCGGCGCCGAGGTGGTCGAGGTCGGGCTCGAGGACGGGCTGACCGACGTGGCGGCGCTGGCCGCGGCGGTCGACGGCGAGACCGCCGCTGTCTTCCTCCAGAACCCGAACTTCCTCGGCGCGGTCGAGGACGTCGAGGCGCTCGGCGCCGCGGCGAAGGAGCACGGGGCGCTGCTTGTCGTCGCTTGCGACCCGATGACGTTGGGCATCCTGAGGCCGCCGGGCGAGTGCGGCGCCGACATCGCCCTCGGCGAGGGCCAGCCCCTGGGCAATCGGCTCGACTTCGGCGGGCCGTCGTTCGGCTTCTTCTGCGCGACCGAGGAGCAGATCCGCCGCATGCCAGGGCGGATCGCCGGCGAGACCACCGACGTCGACGGGCGGCGCGGCTTCGTCCTGGCGCTGCAGACGCGCGAGCAACACATCCGCCGCGAGAAAGCGACCAACAACATCTGCACCGCGCAGGCGCTGAACGCGCTGGGGGCGATGGTCCACCTCGCCTGGCTCGGCCGCCAGGGCTTCCGCGAGCTCGGCGAGCTGCTGGTCCAGCGGACCGCGTATGCGCGCGAGCGGCTGGCAGCGGTCGACGGGGTCGAGCTGCTGCACGAGGCGCCGGTCGCGCGCGAGTTCGCGCTGCGACTCGACGCACCGGTCGCCGAGGTCCTCGACCGCGTCGCCGAGCGCGGCATCGCCGCCGGCTATCCGCTCGGCCGCGAGTACCCGGAGTTCGAGGACGGCCTCCTCGTGGCGATCACCGAGCGTCGCACTAGGGCGCAGATCGACGAGCTCGCCGAGGCGCTGGAGGCGGCGATCTCTTTGTCGCGTGGTTCCTTAGACACCCATGACGTGCAAAAGGAACCACGGAAAGAGATGGCGCGATGAGTCCGCAATTGCGCGGTTCCTTTTGCACCGTATGCGTGCATAAGGAACCACGAAATGGGGGGCGGGTCAGATGGCGTTGACGGAGACGCCGATGCAGGCGGAAAAGGCGCGGACGATCTTCGAGAAGTCGAAGCCGGGACGCCGTGCCGCGGCGCTGCCCGCCGCCGAAGTGCCGGAGAAGCCGCTCGCCGAGCTGATCCCGGAGAAGCTGCTGCGGACCGAGCCGCCGCGGCTGCCGGAGATCGCCGAGCCGGAGATCGTCCGCCACTACAACCGTCTCTCGCGCCGCAACTTCGACCTCGACACCGGCTTCTACCCGCTCGGCTCCTGCACGATGAAGCACAACCCGCGCCTCAACGAGCGGGTCGCAGCGCTGCCCGGCCACGCCCGCCTGCACCCGGCCCAGGACCCACGCCGCGCCCAGGGGGCACTGGAGCTGATGTGGCTGCTGCAGGAGAGCCTCAGCGAGATCTGTGGGCTGCCGCACGTCAGCCTCCAGCCCTCGGCCGGCTCCCATGGCGAGCTCGCCGGCCTGCTGCTGACCCGCGCCTACCACGCCGACCGCAATGAGGTGCGGACCAAGGTGCTGGCCCCCGACACCTCGCACGGGACCAACCCGGCCTCGGTGACGATGGCCGGCTACGAGGTCGTCAAAGTCGCCACCAACGAGCGCGGCGGGGTCGAGATGGACGACCTGCGCGCGAAGCTCGCCGAAAACGCCGACGAGGTCGCCTGCCTGATGCTGACCAACCCGAACACGCTCGGCGTCTTCGACGAGAACATCGCCGAGATCGCCGCGCTGATCCACGAGGCGGGGGGGACGCTCTACTACGACGGCGCCAACCTGAACGCGGTGATGGGGCACTCGCGCCCCGGCGACATGGGCTTCGACATCGTCCATGTCAACCTCCACAAGTCGTTCAGCCAGCCCCACGGCGGCGGCGGTCCCGGCGCCGGCCCGATCGCCGTCTCCGACCGGATTGAGCCCTTCCTGCCGCGGCCGCAGGTGGTCCGCCGCGAGGGTTCCAACGGCCACGGACCGAGCTTCGACCTCGACTTCGAGCGGCCGAAGTCGATCGGTCGCCTGCGCGGCTTCCAGGGCAACTTCGGCGTCTTCGTCCGCTCCTACGCCTACATCCTCAGCCTCGGCGCTGACGGCCTCGCCGAGGCTTCTGAGACCGCGGTGCTGAACGCCAACTACCTGAAGGCGCGCCTCGCCGAGGGCCGCGCCGGCGAGCGGCTGCCGGTCGCCTTCGACCGCCACTGCATGCACGAGTTCGTCCTCTCCGGCAAGCCGATGAAACGCGAGCTCGGCCTCGCCACCCTCGACCTCGCCAAGCGCCTGCTCGACTTCGGCTTCCACCCGCCGACCGTCTACTTCCCGCTCCTAGTCGAGGAGGCCCTGATGGTCGAGCCGACCGAGACCGAGACCAAGGAGTCCCTCGACGCCTTCGCCGAGGCGGTCGAGCAGATCCTCGCCGAGGCCGAGGAGAACCCCGACCTCGCCAAGAACGCCCCCTACACGACCCCCGTCCGCCGCCTCGACGAGGTCAAGGCCACGCGGCAGCCGGTCGTGCGGCAGCAGTTAGATTAGAGCTCCGGCAGCTCCTGCTCCAGCTCGAGCACCGGGGCGAAGAGGTCGCCGTGCTCGTCGATCCGGCGCAGGACGTCGTCGGTCTCGAAGACGAGGGAACTGCCGTCGCCCTCCTCGGCGGCCTTCTCGACCTCCTCCCAGCTGACCGGGGTCGAGCAGGTGGGGCGTTCGCGGGCGCGCAGGGAGTAGACGCAGATCGTCGTTTTGCGTTCGTTGTTCTGGTACCAGTCGATCAGGACCTTGCCGCTGCGGTCGGTCTTTTTGCCCATTTTCGCCAGCACCCTTTTCGGGTCTTGCTTGGCGACGATCTGGGCGATCGCCTGGGCGAAGGGGCGCGTCTGCTCGTAGGAGGTCTTGGTGTTGAGCGGAACGTAGAGCTGCATGCCCTTCGACCCCGAGGTCTTGACGAAGCACTCGAGGTCGAGCTGGGCGAGCAGCTCGCGCAGGCGCAGCGCCACCCGGCAGCAGTCGACGACGTCGGCGGGCGGGCCGGGATCGAGGTCGAAGGCGAGCACGGTCGGCCGTTTCGGCGCCCGGCTCCGCGACAGCGAGGGGTGCAGCTCGATCGCCGCCAGCTGCGCCATCCAGATCAGCGTCGGCAGGCTGTCGCAGACGCAGAACTCGATCGTGCCGGCGCGCGGTCCCGCCTCGACCTTCGCCGTCTTCACCCATTTTGGCCGGTGCTTCGGGCACCGCTTCTCGAAGAAGGCGGCGTCGAGATCATCAACCCCTTCCGGGAAGCGGCGCAGGGTCACCGCCCGGCCGCTGAGGTGGGGGATCATCGTCGCGCCCACCCGCGCGTAGTAGTCGACCATCTCCCCCTTGGTGAACCCGGCCTCGGGGTAGAGCACCTTGTCGAGATTGGTGAGCCGCAGCTCCTTGCCCTCGACGTCGACCTGCCGGGTCTCGCCCACGGCTTACGGCCCTATTTCGAGGCTTTGGCTTTGGCGGAGCTTTTCGATTTCGAAACCGATTCGCTCTCTTTGGCGCCGCTTTTGCGTTTCGCCGGTTTCTTGCCTTCTTCTTTGACGGCGGCGATGCTTTCCTCGAGCGCAGCCATCAGGTCCGGAGCCTTGGTCTCCTTCGGCGCCTCGGCTTCGGGGGCGACGATTTCCTTGCCTTCGGCCTTGCGTTCGATCAGCGCCAGCAGCTGCTCGCGGTACTCGTCGCGGTAGCGGTCCGCGTCGAAGTCGGTGCTGAGCGAGTCGATCAGCTGCTCGGCCATCTCCCGCTCGCGTTTGGCGACTTTCGGCTTCTTGTCCGGCAGGGCGTCGTCGAGTTCCGCCGGCGGCACCACCTCGTCGTGGAAGCGCATCGTCGTCAGGGTGAGGACGCCGTCGCTGGCGCGGATCGCCGCCAGGTGCTCCTTGTTGCGGAAGACGAAGCGGGCGATCGCCGCCTTGCCCGAGCTCTCCATCGCCGCGGCGAGCAGCGAGTAGGCCTTCTCGGCGCCCTCGGCGGGGCCGAGGTAGTAAGGGCTGTCGAAGTACATCGGGTCGATTTCCTCGATGTCGACGAAGTCTTGGACGTCGATCGCGCGCGTCTTCTCCGGCGCCAGCGCCGCCATCTCGTCTTTGCTCAGCGGCACGTACTGGCCGGGAGAGAGCTCATAGGCCTTGACGATGTTCTCGTAGGAGACCTCCTCGTCGGTCCCTTCGGCGAAGCGCCGGTGTTTGATCCGGGCGCTGTCGGACTCGCGGATCTCCCGCAGGGCGATGCTGCGGCGGGCGACCGCGCTGTACATGCGCACGGGTACGTTCAGTAGCCCGAAGCTGACGGTTCCGCTCCAAATCGCTCTAGCCATTCGCCGATCTCCTTACCCGGGATTGTTCCAGCCGAACTCGCCCCACTAGGTAAACCGCGCGCTTCGGCAACTATCTTGCGTTCCGTGGTCCCTTGTCCGGCGTAGCAGGACAAAGGAACCACGGAACGGGGATGATGCGGCGGTGCTCTTCGAGCTGCGAGAGGTGGGCCTCGAGCGCGGCGGCAAGACCGTCCTCGACGGCCTCAGCGCCGGGATCCCGGCGGGGGCGACGGCGATTGTCGGTCCCTCCGGCGCCGGCAAGTCGACGCTGCTGCGGCTGCTGAACCGGCTCGCCGACCCCGACCGCGGCGAGATCGCCTACCGCGACCGCCCGCTCGCCTCCTACGAGCCGCTGGCGCTGCGGCGCGAGGTCTCGCTGGTGCCGCAGCTGCCGGCCCTGCTGGAGGGGACGGTCGAGTCGAACCTGCGCTACGCCGCCGAGCTGGCGGGCGAGCCGCTGGAACCGGAGCGCACGCTCGCGCTCGCCGGCCTCGACCCCTCTTTCGCCGAGCGCGACGTCGCCAAGCTCTCGGTCGGCGAGCAGCAGCGGGCGATGCTTGGCCGGGCGCTCGCCCAGCGTCCCTCGGTCCTCCTGCTCGACGAGCCGACCTCGGCCCTCGACCACGCCGCCCGCGACAAGATCGAGGCGGCGCTGGCGGAGCTGCGCCGCGAGCTGGAGATCTCGGTCGTCCTCGTCAGCCACGACCCCGAGCAGGCGCGCCGCCTCAGCGACTGGGTGCTGCGGCTGGAGGGCGGCCGCCTCGCCGGTTGCGGCCCGCTGGCGGAGGTGCTGGCGTGATCCCAGTTGCGGCGGCGAGCGCCTCGATCCACATCGCCGTCTGGCAGGTCCTCGCCTCGCTGGCGCTGGTGGTGCTGGCGGCGGCGATCTCCTTTTGGCGCGGCGCCGACCTCGAGCGCGACATCGGCATCGCCACCGTCCGCTCCTTCGTCCAGCTGACCCTGGTCGGCTACGCGATCAAGCTGATCTTCGAAGCCGACATGATCTGGCTGGTGCTGGTGCTGCTGGCGGTGATGGTCCTGTTCGGCGCGCTCACCGCCCGCAGCCGCGCCAAGAAGGTCCCCGGCTCCTTCGGCCCGCTGCTGATCGCCCTGGCCCTGGCCGGCGCCAGCACCCTCGGCCTCGTCGTCGCCCTCGGCATCTTCGAACCGACGCCGCGCTACCTGGTCCCGGTTGGCGGGATGGTGATCGGTAACGCGATGACCGCCTCCGCCGTCGCCCTCAACCGCCTCGGCGACGAGATGGGGGAGGCGCGGGCGCGGATCGAGGCGACGCTGGCGCTTGGCGCCACCGCCCGCGAGGCCGCCGCTCCGACCGTCCGCCGTGCCCTGCGCTCGGGGATGATCACCCTCGTCGACTCGACCAAGACCACCGGCCTGATCTTCTTCCCGGGCACGATGGTCGGGATGCTGCTCGCCGGCGCCAGCCCCACTAACGCCGTCCGCCTGCAGCTGATCCTCCTCTACACCCTGCTCGGCAGCGTCTCGATCTCGGCCCTCGTCGCCACCACCCTGGCTTACCGCAACTTCTTCACCCCGGCCGCGCAGCTGCGCGAACCGGAGGGGGCGACGAGCACGGCCGCCTAGACTCGGCGTGTGTCCCGCCGCCAGCTCCTGACCCTGGTCGCGACGATCCTCGGCTCGACGGTCGTCTTCCTCGACAGCACCGTGGTCAACGTGGCGCTGCCGGCGATCGGCGAAGGGCTGAACGCCGACCTCGCCGGCCAGCAGTGGGTGGTCGAGGCGTACATGCTGACCCTGGTCTCGCTGCTCCTGGTCGGCGGCTCGCTCGGCGACCAGTTCGGGCGGCGCCGGATGTTCGTCATCGGGCTGATCGGCTTCGGCGCCACCTCGGCGCTCTGCGCGATCTCCCCCACGGTCGAGTTTCTGATCGCGGCGCGGGCGCTGCAGGGGATCGCCGGGGCGCTGCTGGTGCCGGGCTCGCTGGCGATCGTCGCCGCCACCTTCGAGGGCGAGGCGCGGGGCAGGGCGGTCGGCACCTGGACCGCCTGGACCGGGATCGCGACCGTGATCGGCCCGGCCGGCGGCGGCGCTCTGATCGGGCTCACCTCCTGGCGGGCGATCTTCTGGGTCAACCTGCCGCTGATCGCGGCGACGGTGGCGCTGAGCCTGCACGCGGTCTCCGAGAGCCGCGACCCCGACGCCTTCCGCGGCATCGACTGGGGCGGGATCGCGCTCTCGGCGGCCGGGCTGGGCGGACCGGTCTACGCCCTGATCGAACAGCCGACGCGGGGCTGGAGCGACCCGATGGTCTGGGTCCCCCTGGTCGCGGGCGTCGCCTGCTTCGCCCTCTTCGTCGGACACGAGGCGCGCGCCCGCCACCCGATGATGGACCTCGGCCTCTTCCGCATCCGCAACTTCGCCGTCGCCAACCTGACCACGCTCTCCGCCTACGCCGGGCTGATCGGCGGCCTCTTCTTCGTCGGTCTCTTCCTCCAGCAGGTGGCCGGCTACTCGCCGCTGGAGGCGGGGCTGGCGACGACGCCGATCTCGGTCATCCTCTTCATCCTCTCGCCGCGCTGGGGCAAGCTCGCCTCCGGCACTGGGCCGCGGCTGCCGATGACCCTCGGGCCGATCGTCGGCGGCGTCGGTCTCTTGTTGCTGCTGCGGGTCGGCGCCGGCGCCGACTACGTCGGCGACGTGCTGCCGGCGATCCTCGTCTTCGGCCTCGGCCTTTCGGCGATGGTGGCGCCGCTGACCGCGACCGTGCTCGACTCGGTCGAGGAGCGCCACGTCGGCATCGCCTCGGGGATCAACAACGGCGTCTCCCGGGTCGCCGGCCTGCTCGCGATCGCGATCCTCGGCGCCGTCATCTCCGCCCACTTCGGCTCGGTCCTCGACTCCAACCTCGGCCAGCGGCCGCTCGGCGCGAGGGCCGAGCACGTCGTCTCCGAAGCGAAGGCGAAGCCGCTGGCGGTGCCGGAAACCGGCCACCTGCCGCCACCCGAAGCCCGGCGCGTGGCGACCGCCGCCGCCGCCGCCTCGACCGCGGGCTTCCACCTCGGCGTCCTCATCGCCGCCCTGCTGATGATCGCCGGCGGCATCGCCTCCGGCGTCGGGATCGAGAACCCACGGCGCCACCCCAAAGCAATCCCAGCCAGCGGCGCAGCAATCGCAGGCGAGTGCGGTCACAGCCTCGACTGCGACCAGCAAGAAAAGACCAGGGCGGCCACCGAAACCGCCTGAGCTGGACGACAACCGGACGGCTTCGTTTGGCCGGGATGGGTGTCCCTTGAGCGGACGGATACTCAAAACGGCGGCCTAATTAGGCCGCCGTTTGTCCGAGCAAGGGACACCCATCCCGGCCCCTCACTAGGCTCCGCCCGGCATGGCGAAACCGATCATCTTCAGCGGCATCCAGCCGACCGGCCGCAAGCACCTCGGCAACTACATCGGCGCGATCCGCCAGTACGTCGAGGGGCAGGACCGCGGCGATCCGGCGATCTTCTGCATCGTCGACCTGCACGCGATCTCGGTCGCCTACGACCCGGTCGAACTGCGCGAGCGCGTCTACGACACCGCCGCGATCCTCCTCGCCGCCGGCCTCGACCCCGAGCGCTGCGTCTTCTTCCGTCAGTCCGACGTGCCCGAGCACACCGAGCTGACCTGGCTGCTCTGCGCGGTCACCGCCCACGGCGACCTCAACCGCATGCACCAGTTCAAGGACAAGTCGGCGCGCCAGCGCGAGCTGGTCTCGGCGGCGCTCTTCTTCTACCCGGTGCTGATGGCCGCCGACGTCCTCGCCTACAAGGCGACCGAGGTGCCGGTCGGCGACGACCAGCGTCAGCACGTCGAGCTGATGCGGGAGATCGCCCGCCGCTTCAACGAGCGCTTCGGCGAGACGCTGGTGGTGCCGGAGCTGCGCGTCCCCGAGGTGGGGGCGCGAATCATGGACCTGCAGGAGCCGGAGCGGAAGATGTCGACCACCGGCGGCACCGAGGCGGGCACCGTCCTCGTCCTCGACGAGCCCGAGGCGATCCGCAAGAAGCTCGGCTCAGCGGTGACCGATTCCGGCCGCGAGGTCGTCCGCGCTCCCGACAAGGCCGGGATCACCAACCTGATCGACATCCTCGCCGTCGCCCGTGGCAGCGACCCGGCCGCGGTCGAAGCCGAGTTCGAGGGCTCCGGCTACGGCGACTTCAAGAAGGCCGTGGCCGAGGCGGTGGTCGAGTACCTCTCGCCGGTGCGCGAGCGCTACGCGGAGCTGCGCGGCGACGAGGCGGAGCTGGACCGCCTGCTCAGCGTCGGCGCCGAGAAGGCGCGGGCGCTCGCCGCCCCCACGGTCGCCGAGGTGCGCGAGCGGATGGGGTTCGGCCCGGGCATAGAGCCCAAATAGCCGGGAAGACGGCCACGGCCGTCCCTGCACGCGTCTAGTCTGGTCCTGTGGCCGTCGCCGACCTCGACCTCGATCTCGACCTCGACGTCTTCGCGGGTCCCTTCGACCTGCTGATGGCGGTCGTCCTGCGCGAGGAGGTCAGCCTGCTCGACCTGCAGCTAGGCGAGGTCGTCGTCGCCTACGTCGAGCACCTCGAGCGCGAGGGCGAGCTGGAGCTGGAGGTGGCGACCGAGTTCCTCGTTCTGATCGCCGCCCTGCTGGAGCTGAAGTCGCGGCTGATGCTCCCCGGCCCCGAGGACGAGCTGGAGGAGATGAAGCCGGAGGAGGCGGTCGAGGAGCTGCTGGCGCGGATGCTCGAGTACCGGCGCTACCGCGACGCCTCGGCCGAGCTGGTCCGGCGCTTCGAGGCCGAGCGCGGTTACCTGTACCGCTCGGCGCCGCTGCCGCCGGAGCTGCGCCGGGTCGCGGTCGAGGCGGCGACCGCGGTCTACGACCCCGAGCAGCTCGGCGCCGCGCTCGGCGACCTGCTGACCGAGCCGCCCGACGTCGACATCAGCCACATCCGCCCGACCGTCTCGCTGGAGCGGCGGCTGCGGGCGCTGCGCGACGCGCTCGGCCGCCGCGCCGACTTCGACTTCGACGACGAGTTCGGGGGCGAGGACCGGCTGACCCAGGCGGTCACCGTCTTCGCGCTGCTCGAGCTCTACCGCAAGGGCGAGGTGACCTGGGAGCAGGGCGAGTGCTTTGGCCCGATCCGGGTGAAGAAGGTGGCGAAAGTGGCGCCGGACGGGATAAGCAAGGGCGTATGAGCGACCTCTCCCGCACCGTCGAGGCGCTGCTCTTCCTCTCGCCGCAGCCGGTCTCCAGCGCCGACCTGGCCGAGGCGACCGAGGCGACCGAGGGCCAGGTCGAAGAGGCGATCGGGCTGCTGCGCGAGGACCTCGCCGAGGGCAAGCGTGGGGTGGTCCTGCGCGAGGTCGCCGGCGGCTTCACCCTCGCCAGCGACCCGGCCAGCGAGGGCGCGGCGCGGCGACTGCTGGCGAAGCCGCGGACGCCGCCGCTGACCCAGGCGCAGGCCGAGACGCTGGCGATCGTCGCCTACCTGCAGCCGGTCTCACGACCGGAGATCGCCCGCATCCGCGGCGTCAGCTCCGAGTCGGCGGTGACCAGCCTGGCGGAGCGGGGGCTGATCGAGGAAGCGGGCCGCTCGCGCTTCGGGGCGGCGATCTTCAAGACCTCGGAGCTGTTCGAGCGGCTGTTCGGGCTGACCGGCCTGGACCAGCTGCCGGACCCCTCGCAGTTCGATCCGACGCCGGAGGACGAGCGGGAGCTGCGCGAGCGGCTCCTGAAGGCCGGCGAACAGCGCGCAGAGTGAGGCTCGTCAAATTCCTCGCCCACGGAGGCGTCGCTTCTAGGCGTAGGGCTGAGGAGATCATCGGTGCGGGGAGGGTCAGCGTCGGTGGGGAGGTGGTAACCGATCCGGCTCTCGATGTGGACGCGGGCGACGACGTCCGCGTCGATGGGGAGCCGGTGGGGGTCGAGGCGCGGGAGGTTTGGCTCGTCAACAAGCCGGCGGGGGTGGTCTCGACCGCGCGGGAGCCGGGCGACCGGCCCGCCGTCGTCGAGCTGGTCGAGACCGAAGCGCGCCTGTATCCGGTCGGCCGACTCGACGCCGACACCACCGGCCTGCTGCTGCTGACCAACGACGGCGAGCTCGCCAACCGCCTTACCCACCCCCGCTACGCAGTGCCGAAGACCTACCGCGCGGGGTTGCGCGCTCCTCTCGCCGACCGCGACCTCGAGCGCCTGCGCGACGGCGTCGAGCTCGGCGACGGGCCGACCGCGCCGGCCGAGGTCAAGCGCCTGAGCGACCACGAGATCGAGATCACGATCCGCGAAGGCCGCAACCGTCAGGTCCGGCGAATGGCAGAGGCGGTGGGGAATCGAGTCGTCGCTCTGCAGCGAATCCGCTTTGGACCGCTGGAGCTTGGCGGTCTGGGCGAGGGTGAGGCGCGGCGACTCTCAGAGGCAGAGGTCAATCAGCTTCGTAGGGTCTCCAGTTAACGGCGGCGGACGAGCGGGAGCCCCGGTTCCCCACCCCCGTTTCGCGGGGGGGGGGGAAACCGGCGCCCCCGCCCGCGCCGCCCCCGC
>JBQCIG010000161.1:0-6764 GCA_051953975.1 Solirubrobacterales bacterium
GGGCGTGGTAAATCGGTAGGGTATGGTTTCTTTCTACGCTCCGCCTATTTTCGGCACCGCGGGTTTTCCCTAATTTCGGCTGCGCTTAATCATGAGGCGCCGGCGTCGCAGCTGAGCGCAGCGCGCCGGCCGAGGCGATGACGACGAGGGCGATCGCGGCCACTTCGCGCGCCGAGAGGCCCTGGGAGAGCGCGACGAAGCCGATCGCCGCCGCAAGCGCCGGCTCCAGGCTCATCAACACCCCGAACACCGCCTGCGGCAGGCGCCGCAGCGCCTCCATCTCGAAGGTATAGGGGATGGCGGTGCTAAGGACGCCGACGGCGGCGCCGGTGAGGAAATGGGAGGGGACGAGCAGCCCCGCCCCGCCCTGGGCGATCCCGAACGGTGCTATCACCAGGACGGAGATCAGCGCCGCCATCGTTGCCCCGCGGATGCCCGGTTCGAGCGCACCGACGCGGGCGCTCTGGAGGATGTAGGCGGCCCAGAAGGCGCCGGCGGTGAGCGCCAGCACCACGCCCAGCGCGTCGAGGCCGTGCCCTTCGGTGCCGCCGGAGAGGAGGAGGATGCCGAGGGCCGCCAGCAGCGCCCAGACCAGGTCGCGCCGCCGCTGCGAGCCGAAGAGGGCGACCCCCAGCGGTCCCACGAACTCCAGCGTCACGGTGATCCCCAGCGGCAGCCGCTCGAGCGCGGCGTAGAAGAAGAGGTTGACCGCGGCGACCGCCACCCCCAGCAGCACGACCTCCCGGTGCGGCCGCTCCCAGAGTCGCCGCCGCTGTCCCCCCATGACCAGCACCAGCGCCAGCGCCCCGAACACCGCTCGCAACAACACGGCCCCCGCCGCCCCGATCGAGTCGAACAAATCCGTCGCCAGCGCCGACCCGCACTGCACCGAGACGATCGACGCCAGCGCCAGCAGCGCCGCACCCCGAGTTCGCGCCCCCGCTGAATCGGTCGTCGCCATCCGCGGATTCTGATCCACCGCCTGCGTCCGGCCCGTAGGAACCGGTCAGGCGTGATGATTGGCGAGCGATGGCGGTAAGGAGAGAGAGGGCGGAGCGGCTGGCCGACGAGGAGCTGATGCCCCTCGTCGGTCGCAAGGACCCGGAGGCCTTCGAGGTCCTCTACGACCGCCACGGCGGCGCCGCCTACTCGCTCGCCTACCGGATCGTCGGCGAGCGCGCCGCCGCCGAGGAAGTGACGCAGGAGGCGTTCATCTCGGTCTGGCGCAGCGGCGCCCGCTTCGACGCCGCCCGCGGCAGCGTCCGCTCCTGGCTACTCAGCGTCGTCCGCAACCGCGCGATCGACTTCCTCCGCAGCAAGGCCGGCAAGGCGCCGAAGCTCGACTTCGACGACGAGGGGGTGCTCGAGCAGCGCCCGGCCGCGGAGCGGACCGAGGAGGAGGCGCTGCGCCGCGAGACCGCCGGTGAGCTGCGCGGGGCGCTCGGCAAGCTGCCGGGGGAGCAGTCGAAGGTGATCGAGCTCGCCTACTTCGGCGGCTTCAGCCACTCCGAGATCGCCGCGATCCTCGGCTTGCCGATGGGGACCGTGAAGGGCAGGATGCGGCTGGGGCTGGAGAAGATCCGCGGCGAGCTGGCGGAGGGACTGATATGAGTGCGAGTGACCACAGCCGCTGGAGCGAGGACCTCGCCGCCTACGCCTTGGCTGCGTTGGAGCCCGAGGAGGCGGCGGCGCTGGAGCGCCACCTCGAGGGGTGCGAGCGCTGCCGTGAGGAGCTGCGCTGGCTGGCGCCGGCGGTGCGCTCGCTGCCGGAGGCGGTTGCGCGGCAGGAGCCGCCCCCGCGGCTGCGCGAGAGCTTGATGGCCGAGGTGCGGGCGGACGTCTACGAAGAAGCGGAGGGCGGTGTCTCGGTGATCGGCTGGATCCACCGCAGCTTCAGCTCCCGCGGGCTGAAGCTCGCCGCCGGCCTTGTCTCGCTGGCGCTGGCACTGGTCGCAGTGGCCGGTTACGAGATCGGCAAGGGCGGGTCGGGCGAAGGTGGCGCCAGCACCCTCTACTCGCGCCAGCCTGGTGGCATCGCCGCGAAGATGGTCCGCGAAGGCGACGGTGGCACGCTTGAGCTCGCGCACGTGCACCAGCTGCCCCCGAAGAGGGTCCTCGAGGCCTGGGTCCGGCGCGAAGGCGAGGTCGAACCGGTCCCGGCGCTGTTCGTCCCCGACCGCGAGGGCCGCGCCTCGACCACGATCGCCGACATGAGCGGCGTCGAGGCGGTGATGGTCACCGAAGAGCCACGGGGCGGCAGCGAGGAACCGACCTCACCGCCGATCGTGACGATGTCGATGCCGCAGTAACGAGTTCCGTGGTTACTTTGTCCGCCATATCAGGACAAAGGAACCGCGCAATGGCTGTTAGCGGCCGTAGCGGTCCGAGCTGAGCACGAGTTGCTCCGGGATCGCCGCCCGTGGCGGCGGCGCCGGGTCGGCGCGGACCGAGACGGTCTCGGCGACGCTGCGGCTGACCACGTGCTCACCGTCCTCGGATTCGATGGTGACGGTCTCGGCGTCGGAGCTCGCGAGCTTGCCCTCCAGCCCGGGATGGAGCCCCGCGTCCTTGAGGTAGTGCAGCAGCTCCTCGGCCTCATTCTCGAAGCGCAGGACGGTGACGGCGGCGCCGACCTCGACGTCGGCCAAAAGCGCGCCTTGCTCGCGTACCCCCTCGACGATCGGGTGGCCGTGCGGGCAGGTGGTCGCGTCGCCGATCGCCGCCCGCATCCGCTCCTCCAGAACCGGGCTCATCGCGTGCTCGATCCGCTCCGCCTCCTCGTGCACCTCGTCCCAGGGGATGCCGAGGACGTCGGTGAGGAAGCGCTCGATCATCCGGTGGCGGCGGACGATGTAGCTGGCGTGCTCGCGGCCGGACTCGGTGAAGGTGAGCGATTTGTCCGCCCGGCGCTCGACGTAGCCGTCCTCCACCAGGCGGCCGATCATCTCGTGCACGGTCGGTGGCGAGAGCTGCATCGCGCGGGCGATGTTGGCGCCGGTCATCGGCAGCCCGGCCTCCTCGAGCCAGAACATGATCTCGAGGTACTCCTGCTCCGCGACCGTCGCCTGCTCCATGCGGCCGATACTACCCACCCGCCGACGGGACGATTTCACTCCATAGAGGGGTACTTTCGTCCCGTCGGCGGTTAGCGTCGCTCCATCAGGCTGGAGACGACCGCCTCGTAGAAGCCGTCGCCCATGCTGCCCTCGGTGACGGTGACGTTGTCCCAGGCGGGCAGCGCCGCGCGCAGGCCGGCGTCGTGCTCGGGGCCGTTGGCGACGACGAAGAAGCGGCCGACCGCGCTCGCCACCTCGAGGTCCTCGACCGAGTCGCCGACGGCGATGCAGTCGGCCGGGTCGTAGCCGCGGGCGCGCGCGTGCCCGGCCACCGCGGCCGCCTTGCTGACCAGCTTCGGGACCAGGTGGTAGGCGTGGGTGCGGCCCTCGACCGCCGGCATCGGCCGCCCGATCGCGCCGTTGTCGAGCAGGCGCAGGTCGTCGCTGCCCCACTCGTGCAGGAGCGCGTTCGCCTCCTCGACGTCGACCTTGCCGCGGAAGAGGTGGGAGAGGACGCGGCCGTGGTGCCAGGGCGAGTGGTACTCGAGCCGGCCCTCGAAATGCTCGAAGAGCCGCTTCGGGATCTCCCGCGCCTCGATCTGCTCGTAGATCGTCCCCTCCTCGTTTGGCGCCATCTCGCCGGTCATCAGCGTCGTCTCGCCGTCGATCGCGAAGGCGCAGCCGGCCTCGTAGATGTAGGAGGTCTGGCCCATCAACCGCGCCGCCTCGTGTACCTGCGGCTCGCGGCGGCCGGACATGATCACGACCTCGGCCCCGGCCCGGTGGCAGGCCTCCAGCGCCCGCGCCTGCGCCAGCGAGAAGCCGCCCTCGGCGTCGCGGAAGAGCGAGCTGCCCCGCCCGAGCAGGGTCCCGTCGAGATCGGTGTAGACACAACTCAGCGGCAACTAGGGTGTTAACCGTATTGATCGTGGGGAGGACGAGGAGAATCTGGAGCGCCTTGCTCGGCGCCGTGGCGCTGGCGGGTTTGCTGCCGGGATCCGCAGTGGCCACGACTCAGGAGATGGCTGTTCAGCCTGACGGCAAGATCGTTCTCATCGGCAAGGCTTGGCCGGAAGCAGGCGCCCTCGCCAGGCTGAACCCCGACGGCAGCCTCGACCCGAGCTTCGGCGAAGGCGGCTTCGTGATCGACCACAGGCTGCCGGGCTTCCGTGCTCTCGCGCTGCAGCCCGACGGCCGCATCGTCGGCGCCGCTGTTGGTGGCTCCAACCTTGCCCGCTACCTCCCCGACGGCACTCCGGACCCGAGCTTTGCCGGCGGCGGGGTGGGCGGCACCGACGAACCGGAACAGGAACACTCCCTCTTCGCCAACTACGGCCCGAGCGCAATCGTCATCCGTCCCGACGGCAGCATCGTGGTCGCTGCGATCCGCCAGCTAGGCGAGGGCGAAGCCGAGAGCTGGGTGCGGCGCTACGGCAGCGACGGCGGCCTGCTGGAAGCCGTGGGTCACATCTCGAGACCCGGGCCCTTCTCGTTCGCGGCGATCTCCGATCTCCTCGAAGAGCCGGATGGATCGCTGATCGGGGCGGGGTCGATCGACAACTACGGGGGGAACAGGTTGACCGAGCCCCTGCTGGCCAGGTTCGTGCCTGGGTCGGGCGCCGACTTCGACCCGTCCTTCGGCGGCGGTGCCGGGCTCGTGCGGCCTTCCTTCCCGAGGAAGGGCAACCTGGACAACGCCTTCGCTGTGATCGCCGCCGACGAAGGCAAGTTGCTCGCAGCCGGAACGGCTTCGGGGACGTTCGTGGTCGCGCGCTTCGACCAAGACGGCAATCTCGACCCGAGCTTTGGGGAAGGCGGCTTCGTCGCTCCCCCGATCCAGAGGCCGGCCGGAGAGCCCCCTCCGGCCTACGGGGAATCCGCGAGCAGCCGGGTGGAAGACGTTGCGGTGATGCCGAGCGGCGGCATCCTGGCCGCAGGCGGGACCTCGCAGTGGGGCACCTGGGAACAAGCAGGCAAAGTGCCTTTGTGTAAAGGCTGTCAGCAGCCGATGCTCGCCCGCTTCGCCGCCGACGGCCACCTCGACCCCAGCTTCGGCAGCGGCGGCCTGCTGCGCCTCGCGAAGCCCGATGGCACGACCTTCGACGGGAAGGTGGAACAAGTCGCGCCGCTCCCCGACGGGAAAGCCCTGGTCGCCGGCGCGGTGACCAGCTTCGCCCCATTTGTCGCCCGCCTCAACCCGGACGGCAGCTACGACCCGAGCTTCGGGAGAGACGGCCTCGTCACTCTTAGGTTCCCCTGCAGCGATCAGTCGGAAGCGCAGCGTCGCCAGGCTGGCTGCACCGCCTCGGCAAAGGTGGAGCTGCGCCTGAGGCGGCCCCGCTCGCGCCATCCGGCGCTGTTCCTGCGGGTGCGGCCGAACCTCGACTGGGCGGGGATCGATGTCCTCTCCCTGACCTTGCCCGCGGGCTTGCGGGTAACGCGGGGTTTCAAAGCGAAGCTACGGGTGCGGGGTGTTGACAAGAGGATCAAGGTCCACGTCTCCGTGCCCAGGCGCAGACGCCGGGGCGAGATCCTGTACCTACACGGTCTCGGCAACGTTGGCGAGGTTCGGGTCCAGCTACGCCGTGGAGCCCTCGGCGCCCACGGGCGCAACTTCCGGCTGCGGCGCAGGCTGGCCTTCGAGGTGGAAGCCGAGTTCGAATACGCCCGCTGGGGCGGGTGGGCAGGCAGGGATACGGTCGTCCGCCGGGTGGGCTGATCGCAGCCGACGCGTAAGCTCGTCCGCATGCGACGGTGGAGCCTCGGCGAGCGGGACCTCGACCTGTCCCGGCCGCTCGGCGCCGGGATCGTCAACGTCACCGTCGACTCGATGTTCGAGGGGGCGCGCAGCGGCACCCCCGAGCAGGCGGTGCGCGACGGCCTGGCGCTGGCCGAGGCCGGCTTCGAGATGCTCGACCTCGGCGCCGTGGCGGCAAAGGCGGGCCCGCCGGTTCCGGCCGAGGAGGAGGCCGCGGCGCTGGTCCCGGCGGTGGAGGGGCTCCTCACCGAGTTGCGTGGTTCCTTTGTCCGCCATAGCAGGACAAAGGAACCACGCGATGGCGAGATCGCCGGTTCTGGAGGCCGGTGCCTTAACGGGCCGGTGCCAGTCTCGGCGGATACGTTCTCGGTCGAGGTGGCGCGGCGGGCGCTGGGGGCGGGGGCGGAGGTCGTCAACGACATCTCCGGCGGTTGCGAGGAGATGTTCGAACTCGTCGCCGAGACGGGCTGCGGCTACGTGCTGATGCACATCGAGGGGCCGCCGCGGGTCGATCGGCCCTGGCGCGAGTACGCCGACGTGGTCGATCGCCTGCGGGCCTGGTTCGAGGGGAGAGTCGAGCTGGCTCGGGACCTTGGGGTGGCGGAGGAGCAGATCGCGATCGACCCCGGACTCGACTTCGACCTCAGCCCCGCGCAGGATCTGGAGATCATGCGCCGCCTCGGCGAGCTGCGCGCGCTCGGCCTGCCGCTCTACGTCTCGCTCTCGCGCAAGGACTTCATCGGCGCCGTCCTGGCCGGCTCCTGGGAGGGGCGCCTGCCGGCGCGCGAGCGCGAGTGGGGAACGGTGGCGGCAGCGACGCTGGCCGTCCGCGAGGGCGCCGACGTCCTCCGCATCCACGACCGCTCGTCCCTTCAAGCCATGCGAGTCGCCGCCAAGATTTGCCGTCCCCTTCTAGCCGACGGGACGAAAAACCGGCTATTTAAACGGGT
>JBQCIG010000162.1:0-3183 GCA_051953975.1 Solirubrobacterales bacterium
CTCGCCGCGGTCGAGGATGACCGAGGCGTAGTACTCCTCGGCGATGTCGGAGCCGCCCTCGACCCAGACCGCCTCGACGCGGAAGGGGCCCTCGCCATGGGGGCCAACAATGTCCATGCCGAGGATCGCGCCGGCGTGCTCGCGCGCCTCGTCGGCGTCCTGGGCGATCTTAATCCCACCCGCCTTGCCGCGGCCGCCGATCAGCACCTGGGCCTTGATCGCGCAGGGGTAGCCGATCCGCTCGGCAGCGACGACCGCCTCCTCGACGGTCTCGGCGACCTCGCCGCTGGGCACGGAGATGCCGTGCTTGGCGAACAGCTGCTTGCCCTGGTACTCGAGGAGATCCATGTGAGGTTCGGCGCTGGGGGAGCGCGACGCGGCAGACTATCCGAATGACATAATGCCGCGCTCTCAGATGGCCCTTCCCAGTCTCAAAAACATCAAATGGGTGACCACCGACTGCTACGGCACCCTCATCGACTGGGAGAAAGGCATCGTCGAGGCCTGCAAGAAAGAGGCGTCCAAAGACGGCTTCAGCTTCGAGGAGGGACCGTTCCTAGAGCGCTTCATGGAGGTCCAAGCCGAAATCATGGCCGGCTCGTATGAGCTCTACGCGGAGGTGCTGCGCCGCACGATCGTCAAAGTCGCCGGCGAGATCGGCTGGGAAGTCGAGCCCTCGCGGGCCCAGTTCCTGCCCACCAGCGTCGCCTACTGGCTGCCCTTCCGCGAGGCCAACGCGGCGATGGACCGGCTGGCGAAGAAGTACGAGGTCGGGATCATCTCCAACATCGACGACAAACTGCTGGGGATCTCGCGCCGCCACCTGCGGACCGAACTCGACCTCGTCGTCACCGCGCAGCAGGTGCGCAGCTACAAGCCCGATCCCGTCCACTTCAAAGAGTGCGCGCGGCGGATCGGCGGCAAAAAAGGCTGGATCCACATCGGCTCCAACTACGCGACCGACATCGCTCCGGTGCTGAAAATGAACGTGCCGGTGATCTGGGTCAACCGCCACGGCGAGAAGCTGGAGGGCCGCAAAGCCCCCAGCGCCACGGTGAAAAACTTCCGCGAAGCGGTCAAAAAACTGGGCGCGTCCTGAGCGCCTTTTAGCTTTCACGCCGCAACTCAAGCCTGAGGCACCGGTTTCGGGGTACAGCCGCCCCAGCTCACGATGCACCCCTTCGCTCGACAGCCCAGTCCTTCGCGCGCCCTCGCGGCCGCGCGGCTGTTCCTGGCGGCGAGCCTGCTGGCGTTGGTGACCAGCCTCGCCTTCGCCGGCCTGCACCGCGCCGGCGCCAGCGTGAAGCCGAGCTCGCCGCTTTCGCCCCAGACGCTGAGGAAGCGCGCCCACCAGTCGGCCAGTCAGAAACCCAACTTCGTCGTCATCCAGACCGACGACGAGACGCTCGACGAGCTCTATGCGGCGATCAACGTCGGCGGGGTCGAAGTCAAATCGATGCCGTACACGCTCTCGCTGCTCGCCAACCACGGCGAGACCTTCAGCCACTACTACGTCTCCTATCCGCTCTGCTGTCCCTCGCGCGTGAGCCTGCTGACCGGGCGCTACGCCCACAACCACAACGACCGCGGCAACGTCCCTCCCAACGGCGGCTACACCGGCTTCAAAGCGCGCGCCGCCTACACCCACAACATCGCCACCTGGCTGCAGGGCGCCGGCTACCGCACGATCCACATCGGCAAGTTCCTCAACGGCTACGGCGACGAACCGTTCGACAACGGCACCGACGTGCCGCCCGGCTGGAGCGCCTGGCACACGGTCCTCAACGCCGACACCGACCACTACTTCTACGGCTACACGCTCAACGACAACGGCCACATCGACGGTCCCTTCGGCGACTCCGGCAGCTGGGAAACGCGCGAATACGGCGAACGCGACTACTTCGGCTGCCCGACCTCGACCTTCGAAGGCAAACCCTGCCTGTACGAGACCGACGTCTTCAACCGAATAGCCACCGAAGAGCTGGCGGGGACGCCGCCCGAACAGCCCTTCTACATGCAGGTGGACTACACCGCCCCGCACGGGGACTTCCGCAAGCCCGCCGGGCCCGAGCCGGCGCCGCGCCACTACAACACCTTCGCCGGGGCGCCCTTCCCGCATGGCCGCTCGGAAGGGTTCAACGAGGGCAACGTCAACGACAAGCCCCGCTTCATCCGCGAAGCGCCGTACCTCTCGCCGACCGACATCCACACCTATCGCGTCTACTACCAGAAGGCGCTGGAGTCGCTGCGCTCGGTCGACGAAGGGGTAAAAATGATCGTCGACGAGCTCGGGGCCCTGCACCGGCTGCGCAACACCTACATCATCTTCACCTCGGACAACGGCTTCTTCTTCGGCGAGCACCGGCTCACCGGCGGCAAGTTCCTCGCCTACGAGCCCTCGACGCACCTGCCGTTCCTGATCCGCGGTCCGGGGATCAAGCCCCACACCACCAGCGGCCAGCTGGCCGCCAACATCGACATCGCTCCGACCATCCTCGAACTGGCGGGGGTGAAAGCCGACAAGAGCATCGACGGCGAGTCGCTAGTGCCGTTCCTGCGCGACCCGAGCCTGCGCACCCGCCACCCGATCCTCTTCGAGTCCTTCGTCGAGACCAACGACGTCGAAGAGAACGGCGGCGGCCCGGCGGCGGCCCCTGCCAGCGTCGCGGCGGGCAAGACGGGCGGCGGGCCCAGCGTCAACAAGCGTCCCGCCTGGCTCAACCGGCGCGACCGGCGAGAGCTGCGCCGCAGCCAGAAAGCCAAGGCCTCGATCGTCGCCCCGCCGAAGGACTACGAGGGAATCCGCCTCGGCCCCTACAAGTACATCGAGTGGCCCGACGGCGAGAAAGAGCTCTACGACCTCGACAAGGACCCCTACGAGCTCAACAACATCGTCCGCGTGCCCAACTACTTCCCGATCCGCGCCTTCCTCCACGCCCAGTTGATTCGGCTGGAGGAGTGCGTCGGCCGCACCTGCCGCGAACCGGCGCCGCCCTTCCCGCTGACCCGCAAGGAACAGCAGAAGGTCAGCAAGGAACGGCGCGAAGAAGAACGGCGCAAACAGAAGGAACGCGAAGAAAAGCAGCATCACAAACGGCACGGCTGAGGTTTGGGGGTGGGGCCGGGGTGTCGCCACACAACACACCCCCCGAATGGGGCGGGGTGTTTGGAGGGGCTGCCCAC
>JBQCIG010000163.1:0-10894 GCA_051953975.1 Solirubrobacterales bacterium
TAATCGGTTGCGCTGCCGTTGCCGGCGGTTCCCGCACCGAGCTTCGCCCCCGGCCCGGGCACCTGCTTGGCGTCGCGGGCGGTGAGGACCTGGCCGCAGCGCTCGCAGATGCCGCGCTCGCCGACGGTGCCGCCGCACTCCTTGTGGACGATCAGGCGCTTGGGGCCGCCGGGGGTGGGGGAGTAGCGCTCGCCCCAGTGCAGGAGGGCGATCAGGGCCGGCCAGAGGTCGAGTCCCTTCTGGGTGAGGAAGTACTCGTAGCGGGGCGGGCTTTCCGAGTAGGCGCGCCGTTCGAGGATCCCTTCGTCGAGCAGGCGCTGCAGGCGGGCGGAGAGGACGTTGCGGGCGATCCCGAGGGACTCCTGCATCTCGCCGAAGCGGCGGTTGCCGTGCATCACCGTGCGCACGATCAGCAGCGACCAGCGCTCGCCGATCACCTCCAGGGCCTTGGCAACCGAGGAGTCGACGGCGGGGTAGTCGCGACGCAGCACAGTGTGATCTTCGCACACTTGGTTGCATCAAGCAACTGACCTGCGGTAGGCTCGCCTTGTCCAGAGTTGCTTGATGCAACCAAGTCGATTGGAGGCCCGAAATGAGGCTGATCCCAAGACATAGGCACCACCGTCGCTGGAAGAGCCCGCAGATCGAGATCAGCGAGGCGGAGATCAGCGCCGACCTGCACTACCCGGCGTCGCAGCAGCCGCTGCAGGCCCCGGCCGTCGTGCGGAGGATCGAGATCAGGTGAGCGCCGACAGCGCGACCGGTAAGGCTTAGGCGGCGAAGTGGCGCGCCAGCTCGACCAGGAGGCGCACGCCGAAGCCGCTGGCGTCGTTGCCGGTGTACTCACGGCCGACGTCCCAGGCGGTGCCGGCGATGTCGATGTGCGCCCAGGGCATATCGCCGACGAACTCCTCGAGGAAGGAGGCGGCGGTGATCGTCCCCGCCTTGCGCTGCTTCGCCAGGTTGGAGAGGTCGGCGACCGTTCCTTTCATCAGCTCCTTGTACTCGGGGTGCAGCGGCAGGCGCCAGGTCAGCTCGCCGCTGGTGGTGCCGGCGCGGATCACCTCCCCCGCGAGCTCGTCGTCGTTGGAGATCACCGCGGCGTAGGTGGAGCCGAGGGCGATCAGGACGGCGCCGGTCAGGGTGGCGAGGTCGACGAGGCGCTCGGCGCCGAGCTCGACCGCGTAGGCGAGGGCATCGGCGAGGATGAGACGGCCCTCGGCGTCGGTGTTGTTGACCTCGACCGTCTTGCCGTTGTACTGGGTGATCACGTCGCCGGGCTTGATCGCGGTCCCCGAGGGCATGTTCTCGGTCGCGGGGACGGCCGCGATCAGGTCGATCGGCAGTCCCAGCTCGGCGATCGCCGCCACCGCCGCCAGCACCGCCGCCGCCCCCCACAAGTCCATCTTCATCTCCTGCATGCCCTGGCCGGGCTTGAGCGAGATGCCGCCGGTGTCGAAGGTGACGCCCTTGCCGACCAGCCCCAGCGTCGGCCCCGAGCCGCCGCCGTCGTAGCGGAGGACGATCAGCTTCGGCTCCTGCGGCCCGCCCTGGCTGACCGCGAGCAGGCCTCCCATCCCCTTCTCCTCGAGCGCGGCGCGGCCGAGGACCTCGACGCTGAGCGAATCGGCGCTGGCGGCGATCGCTTCGCCCCGCTCGGTGAGGAAGGTTGGCGTCGCGACGTTGGCGGGGGTGCTCTGCAGGTCGCGGGCTCGGTTCTGCGCTTCGGCGGCGATCCGCGCGTCTTCGGCGACGCCCTGCAGCTCGAGGTCGCTCAGCAGCGTCAGCGATTCGAGTCGCGGCGTGTTCTCCCCTCCGGACTTGAAGAGATCGAAGCGGTAGGCGGCGAGGATCGTCCCCGTGACCAGGGCGTCGGCGGCAGCGGCGGCATCGTCGCATTCCGGCAGGTTCCAGGCGATCGAACCGGCTTCCAGCCGTGCCGCCTCCTTCGCGGCCAGCGCGGCGGCGACGCGAAGTCGCTCAGGGTCGATCTCCTCGCGGGGCCCGAGCCCGACTATCAGCATCCACATCGGGTCGTCGGGGTGCAGCAGCGTCAGCTTTTTGAACTCCCCCTTCGCCTCGCTCGCGCCGGGCACACTCCCGATCCCCGCCGGTTCCGGCTCTCCCTCGTAGAGACCGATGACCACCAGGTCCGGTCTGGTTTCCCGCTGCGGACCCTGACGTACCTCGACCTTCATCGGCCGCGAGTCTATGCCCTGTCGGTATCTTCACCACCCGGACCTGGCTGGACAGGGGCCAGGCCGCACGAACTTGAAAGGAAAGGCAGTAGATGCCCAGCTCAGTGATTCTCGGAACCGCGCGCACCCCCTTCGGCAAGATGGGCGGGGGGCTGTCGTCGCTTGATGCCACCGATCTCGGCGGAACCGTCATCGAGGCCGCCCTCGAGCGCTCGGGCGTCGCTCCCGAGCAGGTCGAGCAGGTCGTCTTCGGTCAGGTCCTGCAGGCCGGCCAGGGTCAGATCCCCTCGCGCCAGGCCCAGATCAAGGGCGGGATCCCGAAGGAGGTCCCCTCGGAGACGATCAACAAGGTCTGCGCCTCGGGTATGCGCTCGCTCGGCATTGCCGACATGGCGATCCGCGCCGGCGACGCCGACGTCGCCGTCACCGGCGGCATGGAGTCGATTAGCAAGGCCCCGTACCTACTGCCGAACGCCCGCTTCGGCTTCCGGATGGGTGACGTCAAGGCCCTCGACGCGATGACCCATGACGGGCTCACCAACCCCTTCACCGACAAGCAGATGATCAACGAGGCGAGCGAGGTCTCCAACGAGCTCGAGATCACCCGCGTCGACATGGACCGCTTCGCCGAGCGCTCGCACCGGCTCGCCCACGAGGCGACCGAAGCTGGCCGCCTCGCCGAGGAGATCGTCGGCGTCACCATCAAGTCCCGCAAGGGGGAGAGCACCGTCGAGGCCGACGAGGCGATCCGCCCCGACACCACCCTGGAGACGCTGGCGAAGCTGAAGGCGATCGGCGGCGAGGACGCGACCCACACCGCCGGCAACGCCCCGGGCGTCAACGACGGGGCGGGCGCGATCGTCGTCGCCTCCGAAGAGTGGGCGGAGAAGGAAGGCAAGACGCCGCTGGCGCGGATCCTCTCCTACGGCACCGTCGCCGACGACTTTCCCTACCTGGCGAAAACTCCGGCCAACGCCGCCAAGCAGGCGCTGGAGAAGATCGGCAAGAGCCCCGAGGACGTCGACCTCTGGGAGATCAACGAGGCCTTCGCCTCGGTCGCCCTCAACTCGGTGCGGATGCTCGGCGTCGACGAGGAGAAGGTCAACGTCAACGGCGGCGCGATCGCCCTCGGCCACCCGATTGGCGCCTCTGGCTCGCGCATCGTCGGCGCCCTGGTCCACGAGCTGCGCCGCCGCGGCGGCGGGCTCGGCGTCGCCGCGATCTGCTCCGGCGGCGGTCAGGGCGACGCGATCGTGGTCGAGGTCAACGGGGGCTGACTTGGAGGACGCGCAGCCCGCGAGCGAAGCCGTGCCGCGGGCTGCGGCGTTCTTCGATTTAGACAAGACCCTGATGGCGGGGTCGAGCGGGATGCAGTTCGCCCGCATCGCCGCCAAGCAGGGGATCGTCGGGCGCAGGCAGCTCGCCAGCTGGGCGGTCGAGCACCAGCGCTACCGCCAGCGTGGCACCACCGATGCGCGCACCACCGAGGTGCTGAAGGTGGCGCGGGAGCTGATCCGCGGCGTGCCGGAGAAGACGATCGACCGGATGGGGCCGGAGGTGATGGCGGCGATCCTGCCTCGCGTCTTCCCGCCGATGCTGGCGGAGGTCTACGCGCACCAGGACGCCGGCCGGCCGACCTTCATCGTCAGCGCCGCCGGCAACGGTGTCGTCGAGCAACTGGCCCACGTGCTGGGGATGGACGGCGGCATCGGCACCCGCTACGAGGTCGACGGCGAGGGCAACTTCACCGGTCGCCTCGACGGCCCCTTCGTCTACGGCTCCGGCAAGGTCGAGGCGATGGAGGAATTCGCCGCCAGCCACGGCATCGACCTGGCCAAGTCCTACGCGTACTCCGACTCGCTTTCCGACCTGCCGATGCTGCGCGCGGTGGGGAACCCGGTCGCGGTCAACCCCGACCCGCCGCTGGCCGAGATCGCCCGTGCCGAGGGCTGGCAGACGCTGCGCTTCGAGCGCCTCGGCCGCCGCCTGGTCGCTCTCGCGGTGACGCTGCTGGCGACGGTCGCCGGCTTCGGCGCCTCACGCGTAGCGGCGCGGCGAAGGGTTCCCGCTCCGCGTCGTCTGCGCCCCCGTCTCTGACTGACGAACGGCAGCACGCTAGGGTTTCGCCCGCATGGAGGCAGCAACCGCACGCAAGATCCGCGTCGTCGTCGCCAAGCCCGGCCTTGATGGGCACGACCGCGGCGCCAAGATCATCGCCCGCGCCCTGCGCGACGCCGGCATGGAGGTGATTTACACCGGCCTGCACCAGACGCCGGAGCAGATCGCCGAGACGGTGATCCAGGAGGACGCCGACGCGGTCGGCCTCTCGATCCTCTCCGGCGCCCACATGACGCTCGTCCCCAAAGTGGTCGAGCTGCTGCGGGCGCAGGGGGTCGACGACGTGCTAGTCACCGTCGGCGGCACGATCCCCGCCGACGACATTCCCGAGCTGAAGAAGCTCGGGGTGGCTGAGGTCTTCACCCCCGGGGCGGGAACCGATGACATCGTCGAGTTCATCCGCGAGCGCGCCAGCGCCCGCCACGCCGCCGAAGCGTGATCTTCGACACAGATCTGTGCATAGGTTCCGCCGCGGCGGGTATGATCCTGATTGACTCGTCAGTCAACGCGGACAACCGTTAAGATCGCGCCGCGCGACGGCCTGTGAAGCCGCATCCGCCGCCCGCGCAAAGACCCCGAGAATCGTCCCCAAGGAGGCTTGAACTTGAAGATCTGCGTCCTGGTCAAGGAGGTCCCGGACGCCGCCGTTCAGAAGCGCATCGACCCGAACACGATGCGCCTGGACCGCAGCGGCGAGAAAAATCTCAACCCCTTCGACACGCACGCCCTCGAGGCGGCCATGCAGATCAAGGAGGGTGGCGCGATCCCGGTCGAGGAGGTCGTGGCCGTAACGATGGGCCCGAGCTCAGCGGTTCGCGCCCTGCACAAGGCCGTCGCCCTCGGCGCCGACCGCTCGGTCCACCTCGCTGACGACGCGCTGGCCGGCTCCGACGTCTGCGCGACCGGTTACGCGCTGGCGAAAGTGCTCGAGTCGGAGAGCCCCGACCTGGTCTTGCTGGGCCAGCAGTCGGACGACGGTGAGTGCTACACGATCGGTGCCGTCGTCGCTGACCACCTGAAGATGCCGTCGCTGACGCAGGTGATCCAGATCGACGTCGCCGACGGCAAGCTGCGCTGCGAGCGCCAGGCCGAGTACGGCTACGACACGGTCGAGGTCGAGCTGCCGGCCGTGATCAGCGTCGGCGATGCGATCAACGAGCCCCGCTACCCGAGCCTGAAAGCGATCATGGGCGCGAAAAAGAAACCGCTCGACTCGAAGGCGACCGGCGACGTCGGCATCGACGGCGGCCTGGTCGGCGAGGGCGGTTCGAAGACGAAGGTCCTGGCCCTGAACCCGCCGCCGGCGAAGGAAGCGGGGGAGATCATCGAGGACGAGGACACCAACGAGACGGTCGAAAAGATCGTCGCCTGGCTCGACGAGAGGAAGCTGATCTGAGTGGCTCCTTCCGACACTCAGACCCGTTCCGACTCACTGCAAACCTTCGCGGGGGCGTCGTCCTCAGTCGCTCGCGTGCCATCCGGCACGCCACGCTCCCTGCGTCCTAGCCCCGCTCGGTTTTCGTGGCCGGAAGCGGGCCCGACTGCCGAAAGGAGCCACTAATGGCAGGGATCCTGGTTTACGCCCTCCACGACGACGAGGGCAACTTCAACAAAAACTCGCTCGGGGCGATCTCCGAGGCGGCCAAGCTGGCCGGCGAAGTCGGCGGTGACGCTGCCGCCCTGGTCGTCGGCGAGGTCGGCGACGACGCCTGCGCTGGGCTCGGCAACTACGGCGCCGCCAAGGTCTACCGCGCCAAGAACGTGCCGGAGGGCCTCGCCCAGCCGATCGTCGACGCGATGGCCAAGGTGATTCAGGACGAAGGGTTCTCCTACGCTCTCTTCGGCGGCGGCCTGCTCGGCTTCGAGATCGGTGCCGGCCTCACCGCCCGCCTCGGTGCCGGCGTGACCATGGAGGTCACCGCGGTCAAAGTCCAGGACGGGAAGCTGGTCGCTGAGCGGCCGATCCTGCAGGACTCGGAAATCGCCGACGTCGGCTACGTCTCCGAGCCCGGCATCATCATCGGCCGCCTCAACGCCTTCGACGCCAACGAGAGCGGCGGCACGGCTGAGGTCGTCGATGTGGACGTCGAGCTCTCCGAGTGGTCGACCAAGGCGAAGATGGTCCAGCGCGGCGAGCAGCGCGGCGCCGACGTCAACATCGAGGACGCCGACATCCTCGTCGGCGGCGGCCGCGGTCTCGGCGCCGCCGAGGGCTTCAAGCTCTGCGAGGAACTCGCCGAGTCGATGGGCGGCGCCGTCGCCGCGACCCGCGCGGTCGTCGACGCGGGCTGGTACCCCTACGCGGCCCAGATCGGCCAAACCGGCAAGACGGTGGCGCCGAAGCTGTACCTGGCCGCCGGCGTCTCCGGGGCGATCCAGCACAAGGTGGGGATGCAGAACTCGGAGAACATACTCGCGATCAACAAGGACCCGAACGCGCCGATCTTCGAGTTCTCGGACCTCGGCGTCGTCGGCGACCTGCACAAAATCGTCCCGAAGCTGACCGAGGCGATCAAAGCCAAGAAGGGCTGATGTTTCCGGGGGGCCAAAAGCCCCCCGGACATCATTCACCTGAGAGAAAAAGGAGCCTCAATGCCCGCCGTCGCACCCGCTGAGTTCCCGCCGCCGTTCGATTCCAACGACGTGATCGGTCCGCCGACCGACGCGCCGGACGATCGAATCGAGGTCGGGGTGGCGATCGTCGGCGGCGGGCCGGCCGGGCTCGCCTGCGCCAACAAGCTCCTGCAGTTGCTCGAGAACGAGCCGGAGCTGACCGAGAAGCTTGGCGAAGTCCCGGTTGCGGTGATCGAGAAGGGCAAAGTCGCCGGGGCGCACCTGCTCTCCGGGGCCAATATGAAGCCCTCGGCGATGGAAGAGCTGTTCCCCGACCTCCCGAAGGAGGAGTGGCCGGTCTACCAGGAGGTCACCAAGGACGCCGTCTACGTCCTCACTAAGAACAAAGCCTTCCCGCTGAAGCCGCCGCCGCCCGGCTTCCGCAACCACGGCAACTACGTCACCTCGGTGGCGAAACTGGGCCGCTTCCTCGCCGACAAAGCCGAAGAAGCCGGCGCCTACATCCTCAGCGAAACCGCGGCGACGAAGCTGCTGGTCGAGGACCGGATCGTCAAGGGCGTCCGCTCCGGCGACCGCGGCCGCGGCAAGGAGGGCGAAGAGCTCGCCAACTTCGAGCCCGGCTCCGACGTCGTCGCCAAGGCGACCGTGCTCGCCGAGGGCACCGTCGGCCACCTCACCTACGCCGCCTACGACTACTTCGACATGCATGGCGCCGACCCAATGCGCTGGGAGCTCGGGGTGAAAGAGATCTGGGAGGTCAAGGAGCCGCTCGACCGCGTCATCCACACGATGGGCTGGCCGCTGCGCAAGTCGCCGCGCTTCAACGAGTTCGGCGGCACCTTCATCTACCCGATGGGGGAGGACAAGATCTGCCTCGGCCTCGTCGTCGGCCTCGACTACACCGACGCCACCTTCAGCTGCCACGACGCGCTGCAGCTGATCAAGACCCACCCCTTCATCAAGAAGCTGATCGACGGCGGCAAGCGGGTCGCCTGGGGGGCGAAGACGATCCCTTCCGGCGGCTACTTCGCAATGCCGAAGCGGCTGACCGTGCCGGGGATGCTTGTCGCCGGCGACGCGGCCAGCATGGTCAACATCCCGACCCTGAAGGGCGTCCACTACGCGATGCATGCGGGGATGTACGCGGCGGAATCGATTGTCGAGTCGCTCAAGCAGGATCCGGACTCGGTCAACTTCGAGTCCTACGAGGAGAAGGTCCGCAACTCGATGATCGAGAAGGACCTCAAAGAATCGCGCAACATGCGCCAGCCGTTCTCGAAGGGCTTCTTCATGGGGGGCGCGATCGCCTCGGCGATGACCGTGACCAAAGGCGCTTTCCCCGGCGGCCACTGGAAGCAGGAGCACGACTCCGAGATCGAGGTCGACTTGGGCAGGGCGGGGGAGATGTACCCGCAGCCCGACAACGAGTTGACCTTCAACAAGCTCGACTCGGTCTTCCTCTCCGGCAACGCCACTCGCGACGACGCGCCCAACCACGTGCGGATCCAGACCAAGGTGCCGCGTGAGGTCGCCCAGACCTGGGTCTCGATGTGCCCGGCCCAGGTCTACGAGATCCCCGAGGACCAGCTGGGAAACGGCGCCGCCGAGGTCGACGTCCACGTCACCGCCTCCAACTGCGTCCAGTGCGGTGCGATCACCGCCAAGGGCGGTCGGCTGACGCTGCCCGAGGGCGGCGACGGCCCGCTCTACCAGGAGACTTAAGCCCTTTTCGAACAGAGCGGGGGCCGCCCCTTCCTGGGCGATCTGCCCAGTCCAAAGGACCTGATTAGTCTGGTTTTGCCGCTTAGGCTGCGCTAGGCTCTTCAAAGTGCCTGTAAATGGCGATCGACAATTTTTCGCGCTCGCCAAAAAGAGCGTGGCTTGCCATCAGCCTCTGTTGGCGTTAGGTTTTAGTCAGGTACAACTGAATACCTCGGAATACGTAAACGACGCGGTGCTGAGGGAGAGGTAAGCATGCGTCCTGGAGCTCAAGCTCTGTCAACCCTGGCGGTTCCACTGAATGTCGAAGTCATGCAGGCTCTAGGGGCGGACCCCACACCGCTTCCTGAGCTGCGACGCGAGGTCGGCCATCCTCCGGTCACGACGATGCGGTCCTACCTCCGCAATCTGATGGAGATGGGGGTGATCGAGCGCCACCGCGAAGACGATTTCCCCGGCTCGGTCAGCTACAAGATTGCGCGACCGGGAGAGAAGCTGCTGGCCGTAGGAGAGGTTCTGGGCCGTTGGCTCCATGATGCCCCCGACGGTCCGTTGGAGCTGGGGAGCACCGCTGCCAAGAGCGCGACGAAGGCATTCGTCGACGCCTGGTCCGCCAACATCATCAGGGCGCTCGCGGCCCGCCCCCTCTCGCTGACCGAGCTGGATCGGTTCATCCCCCAGGTCAGCTACCCGACGCTCGAGCGTCGGCTGACGGCGATGCGCATGGTCGGCTTGATCGAGCCGGCGTCTGGACCGAACGGCAGGGTCACGCGGTACCAGGCGACGCCGTGGCTCCGCTCGGCGGTCTCCCCTTTGACCGCTTCGGTCGGATGGGAACGTAGATATCTCGGCGATAAGGCTCCCGCGGTGGGCAGGACGGGGATCGAGGCGACGTTCCTGCTCGCGGTGCCGCTTCTCGACCTGCCCGGGGACGCCTCAGGGACGTGTCGCCTCGCGGTTGAGCTGCGCCGGGGAGCGGACCTCGAGTTCGCTGGCGTGATGGTCGCCGTCGAGGAAGGGCAGCTGCGCTCCTGCGTATCCCGCCTCGAGGGCCACCCGAATGCCTGGGCGACGGGCGGCCTCCTCGACTGGCTGCGCTGGCTTCGGGGCGGTAATGGTCATCAGGTCGAGCTCGGCGGGGATGTCTCTCTTGCCAACGCGATCGCCGACTCGATGCGCCGCGCTCTTGTGCCGCGCCTCGAAAAGCAGGCCCGCGGAAAGGCGGTAGGCGCCAAATGATGCCCTGCACGTTTTGGCACGCGCGAAAAATAGTCCAACGCGATTTGCAGGGAAACCCTCTATTGCGAGATCCTTCTTGAGCGGATAGTCGGGGAGTACTCGGTCTTCCTTGACCAAATGAGTAGCCCTGAGTAGGACTCCTCCGGGAAATCAACTCCGGCGCCTTTCTCGCGTCGGATCAAGGAGGAATACACATGAAGTACGTCAAGATGCTCGGGCTCGCCGCCATCGCCGCGGCTGCCCTGATGGCATTCGTCGGCGCTAGTAGCGCCTCGGCGACGACCCTCACATGCGGCTCGGAATCGTGCGCGGCTGGAACGACGATCAAATCCGTTTCGGAGGGCAAAGCCGTCCTCGATGCGCCGTTCGGCAATGTCGAATGCGAATCGACCGTCGAAGGTCACACCACAAATGCAGAAGAAAAAGGCACGGCTGGCAACGCTGACGGTCCGATCACGTCCCTGACCTTCACCCCCTGCAACAGCGGCAACACGGTGAAAGTGCTCAAAGCTGGCAGCTTGTCGATCGCCAGCGCGGGCGAAAGCAACGGCACGCTGTCCTCCAGCGGCTCGGAAGTCGAAGTGATCCACCTCGGCGTCCAGTGCATCTTCACCACCAGCAACACCACGCTTGGCACCGTTACAGGCTCGAACACCACCGGTGGCAACGCGACACTCGACATCAAAGCCACGATCCCGCGGACCGGCGGCAGTGGCGGCGCCTTCTGCGGTAGCTCCGCTCCGTGGACAGGCAGCTACAAAGTCACCAGCCCGGCGACGCTGAACGTCGACTAGGTGACATTTCGCTGATGCGCTCTGGCTCGAGGTGAGCGGGGCAAAATGCTCAGCACTACGCGGCCGCCCATAGGGCGGCCGCGTTTTTTTATCGCTGCTCTCGACAAGAAGAGGGCGGCCGGAAGGAAGCCTGCGCCGGAAGCTGCTTGGAACGAAGTGGCACGCGCGTCAGAGCGTTCGACGAAGATCTCCAGGAGATTCTTCGCAGCGGAGCTCATCTTTCGGGCGCATTGTTTAGTAAATACTCGCTTG
>JBQCIG010000164.1:0-7875 GCA_051953975.1 Solirubrobacterales bacterium
GGTGGAAACATGCGCTCCGATCAACATGCCAAGCGATAACTCCCGTCTCAGGTTTGCTCCCTCGCCGACCGGTGCGCTGCACATCGGCGGAGCGAGGACGGCACTCTATAACTGGCTCGCCGCGCGCCACGACGGCGGCGAGCTGGTGCTGCGGATCGAGGACACCGACCGCGAGCGCTCGACCCAGGAGAACTGGGACCAGATCATCGACGCTCTGGAGTGGCTGGAGCTCGACTGGGATATCGGGCCGGTCTCCCAGGCGGGGCGGGCCGACCGCCACGCCGAGGCGCTCCAGCAGCTGCTGGATTCCGGCCACGCCTACCGAGACCACGCCGCCGCCAAGGAGGTCGAGGCGTGGAAGGCCGAGCACGGGGCCGGCAAGGGCTACCGCGGCACTCCTACCGACGAGCCCACGGCGGCGATCCGGCTCCGCGTCCCCGACGAGGGCGAGACCGTCGTCCACGACCTGATCCACGGCCCCGTCGCCTTCCCCAACGCCAGCTACGACGACTTCGTGATCGCCCGCCGCGACGGCTCGGTCCTCTACAACTTCGCCGTCGCGGTCGACGACGCCGAGATGGGGGTGACCGAGGTGGTGCGCGGCGACGACCACCTCTCCAATACCCCGAAGCAGCTGCTCGTGCTGGAGGCGCTCGGCTTCGAGCCGCCCCGCTACGCCCACCTGCCGCTGTTGCACGGGCCGGACGGCAAGAAGCTCTCCAAGCGCCACGGTGCCGCCTCGGTCCAGGAGCTGCGCGAGGCCGGCTACCTGCCGGCGGCGGTGCGCAACTACCTGGCGCTGCTGGGGTGGGGGACGGACGACGACACCACGCTGATGTCGACCGAGGAGCTGATCCGGCGCTTCCGAGTCGAGGACGTGGGCAAATCGGCCGCGATCTTCGACGAGAAGAAGCTGCGCTGGCTGAACGGGCGCTTCATGCGCGAGCTGCCGCTCGACGCCTACACCGACGCGGTCGCCCGCCACCTCGGCCGTGGGCCCGACGAGCAGCTGCGGGCCGCCTGCGCGATCGCCCAGGAGAAAGCCCAGACCCTGGGGGAGGTCTGGCCGCTGATCCGCTTCCTCTTCGAGCCGCCGGTCGACGATGCGAAGGCGTGGGCCAAGGTGATGAAAGAGGGGACGGGCGAGCTCCTCGCGACCGCCGCCGAGGCGCTCGCCGGAGTCGATCCCTTCGAGCCGGGGCCGATCGAGGCGGCGCTGGCGCCCCTGCTGGAGCGCTTCAACCTCAAACCGGGCAGGCTCTACCAGCCGATCCGGGTGGCAATCACCGGCACCTCGGTCTCCCCGGGCATCTTCGAGTCACTGGCGGTGCTGGGACGGGAGCGCTCCCTGGAGCGGATCCGCGCCGCCGCCGGGCGCCTCGCCCCCGCCTGAAAAGGCACGACCTGCAGGCCAAAAGAAGCCTGGTTGGAAAAGGACCTTGGGCTAAACCCCTGGCCGTTTGTTGCCGATGAGTTGGACCAATGAGCGTTACCACCACGCAGACCCATACGGGCGTGTCGGTTTCCGACGGCGCCAAAGCCGGATCCCGCGCCGCCGCCGCCCCGGGCAGCCGCCTCGCCGAGGCCTTCGAGGCGGTCGAGCGCTTTCCCGTCCTGGTCGAGTCGCGGGAGCGGGTGATCGCCGCCGCCACCGCCGAGACGGCGCGTCCCAGCGAGATCGTCGAAGCGGTCGAGGGCGACGTCTCGCTGGCGATCTCCGTCCTGCGCCACGCCAACCGCGGCGGCCTCGTCGCCGGCGGCATCGCCGGCATTCCCGCCGCCCTGGAAGTCCTCAAGCCGGCCGGCGTCCTCGCCCTCGCCGGCACCGCACCGAGCTTCGACTTTTTCGAATCCAACGGCGGCTGGGAGCTGAAGCCGGAGCGCTTCCGCGTCCACGCGCTCGCCACCCAGCGTGCCGCCGACCGGATCGGCCGCGTCGTCGGCTGGGCCGAACGCGACGAGCTCGCGGTCGCCGCGCTGCTGCATGACGTCGGGCGGCTGGTGATCTCCCGCCTGCATCCCGGCTACAAGGTCTACTTCGACGCGGTCTCCCGCACCCCCGAGCAGCGCCTGCGCGAGGAACGCGAGCAGCTCGGGATCGACCACGCCCTCGTGGGCGGGGTCCTCGCCCGCCGCTGGAACCTGCCGCAGCGGATCGCGATCGCGATCGAGCGCCATCACGCCGACGACGCCGACGGACTGGCGGCGATGGTGGCGACCGCCGACATGGTCGCCCACTACTGCCAGGGCGAGGCGATCGCCCCCGAGCGGCTGCGCGTCAGCGCCGATCGCTGCGGCCTCGGCGCCGACGCGCTCCGGGACCTGCTCTACGAGCTGCCGCTGACTACCCACGAGGCTTCCCGGATCAGCGAGCCCTGCCCGCTCTCCAGCCGCGAGCTCGACGTCCTCCGCCACCTCTCCGAGGGCATGGTCTACAAGCAGATCGCGACCGAAATGCACCTCTCGGTCTCGACGATCCGCACCCACCTCCACAACGTCTACGGCAAGATCGGCGCGGTGGACCGGGCCCAGGCCGTCTTGATGGCCCGCGACCGCGGCTGGATCTGACCTAATCGATCAGGCACTCGCGCAGGGCGATCGCGACGGCGTGGGTGCGGTTTTTGGCGCCGAGGCGAGCGAGGGCGTTCTTGGTGTGGGTCTTGACCGTCTCCTCGCTGAGGTCGAGCTCGCGGGCGGCGACGGTGGACGACTCGCCGTTGGCGAGCAGCTGCAGGATCTCCCGCTGCCGATGCGTCAGCTTGCCGCGGCTGCCTTTGGGCGGGACGTTGGGATCGACGAACGGCTCTTGCGCGACGGCAGCGTCGACGGCGCGGCGCAGCTCGGCTGGGCCCGCGGTGCGGGCGACGTAGGCGCAGGCGCCGGCCTGCATCGCGGCGCTGGCCAGGTGACGTTCGGGGATCTCGCCGTGGGCGACGATACCCAGCGCCGGGCTGGAGCGGTGGAGCATCCTGATCGCGTCGGGGCCTGTGATCGTGTTGCCGTCGCCGTTGCCGCGCCAGCGCATGTCGACGATCGCGACGTCGAAGTCGCCGATGTCACGGACCAGGTCGAGCGCCTCGTCGCGAGTCGAGGACTCGTGGACGACGAAGCCGTCGGCGATCGCCTCGCGGATCCCGAGTCGGACGAGCGGGTGCCCGTCGATCACAAGGCAATGTGGACGGTCGCTCAGGGCTGCTTCCGATCGATCATTGGCGGACTGGGGGCAGACGTGGGCACCGGTGGCCTCCCGTGCCCATCGAGCCGATCCTAACCCAGCCGAGGGGTGCGGTAGAACGTTGTCGTGATCTCAATTACCTCAAAGTCGAGATATGCGGTTGTGGCGCTGGCCGAGCTCGCCCGCTCCGGCGAGCGGCCGGTGCCGATCAAGGAGCTGGCCGAACGCCGCGAGATCCCCGAGCAGTTCCTCGAGCAGCTCTTCTCGACCTTGCGGCGAGCGGGTCTGCTGACCAGCCACCGCGGCATGCGCGGCGGCTACACGCTCTCCCGCTCGCCGGAGGAGATCACCGTCCTCGAGGTTGTCCAGGCTCTCGACGGCAAAGTCGGCGACGAGGCCGACGAGGCCGGCGGCATCTGGGCCGAAGGAGTCGCCGCCCTGCGCAAGGTCTTCGGCCAGACGACGATCGCCGAAGTCGCCCGCCGCGAGGCTGAAGAGGCAGGCTCGGGGATGTACTTTATCTAGAAATCGCAGGTGCCCGATCCGGCCAAACTTGTCCCGGATCGGGCCGGGCTCGGTTGTCACCCTGGAGGCATGCACCGGACCAAGCTCCTGGCATCGCTTCGAGCCAACGGGCCTGCGCGCCTTCACCCCGGGCGTTACCGGCTCCGAAGTGGAACTGACGTCGGATCCCTCCGACAGCGACCCGCAGATCTCGCCCTGACGGGCGGCTCGTCGTCTTCTCGCGCACGCTGCGCGACCCCTCGGGCCTGCTCAGCACGTCCGTCTACGTGATCGGCATCGACGGCAGCGGCCTGCGGCAGGTGACCGTCGCCAGCCCGGGCGTCAGCGACACCGAACCGACCTTCTTCCCCTCGGGCAAGAGCATCGCCTTCGCGCGCTCGGGGGAAGGGATCGGCCGCGGCGACATCTACTCGGTCCATCTCGACGGCGGCGATCTGCATCGGATCACCGAAACCCCGGCCCAGGATCGCTCGCCCGCGGTCTCGCCCAACGGGCGCCAGATCGTCTTCCAGTGCTCCCACTACCGCCGCCAGGGGATCGAATACACCCGCCCGCACATCTGCTCGATCCGCCCCGACGGCTCGGACCGGCGCGACCTGACGCCGCGCCTGGGCGACGGGGCGCCCGCAGCCGACCCCGACTTCAGCCCCTCCGGGCGCACCATCGCCTTCACCGTCGGTCCCGGCACCGCCGCTGACGTGTTCACGATGCGGGCGGACGGCGCCCACATGGGCGCCCTCACCAACCGCGGCCCGCACGGCGGCAGGATCTTCCCCCGCGGCACCGGCTACGCGCAGCCCTCCTTCTCGCCCG
Organism: Solirubrobacterales bacterium; assembly: GCA_051953975.1. Classification (GTDB taxonomy): domain Bacteria; phylum Actinomycetota; class Thermoleophilia; order Solirubrobacterales; family 70-9; genus VAYN01. Next base: position 4,514 of record JBQCIG010000164.1, read on the forward strand.
CGGGCGGATCGCTCGTAGCCGTCGCCCGCAAGCCGGGCGTCCCGCCGCACTTCGTCCGCATCCGGCTGCGCAGCCCTGGGCATCCGACTCCGCTGGGGGGAGGCCTGATCGGCCGTGTCCCGGCCTGGGCTCCCCCGCTAGTACACCTCAGCGCTCGCCACTGCTGAGCCTCCTGCGGGCAGGGGGGAGAAAGAGGGCGCCTCCGTTCCTTGGAGATCTGCGGTTGCACGCAGATGAGGGGAACGCTTAATCAAAAAAAGGCAGTCAAGGTGTTGCGGAAGAACGGCTGGACGCAATCACGGGGTGGGAAGCATCAGATCAAGATGATCAAGGCGGGCTGTCGCCCGATCACCCTCCCTCACCACAGGGGGCGCGATTATCCGGCTGGACTCGCCTATGCGATTCTCAGGCAAGCAGGGTTAAGATGAAGGACCTTCAGCCATGGAGTTAACCGCTCGCATTCATATCGAGGACGGCAGCTACTGGGCCGACATTTCCGAGTTGCCAGGCTGCTTCGCATCGGGTGACACCTTGGATGAGCTTTTCAAATCTCTCCAAGAGGGAATTGCGCTCTACCTCGCTGAGGAGGGCGAGCAGAGCGGTCCTCTGCACGTTGCGACGGCTACGTTGACGGATCATCCGCTTGCGGCTATCTAGCTCTCGGCCACGATGAAGATCGGAGCTGAGGCCTCGGCGGTCGTCGGCAACACGCCGCTGGTCCTGCTCGACCGGCTGGCGGAGGGGCTGGCGGGGCAGGTCTGCGCGAAGCTCGAGTACTTCAACCCCGGCGGCTCGGTGAAGGACCGGATCGGGGTGGCGATGATCGACGCCGCCGAAGAGGAGGGGCTGATCGCGCCCGGCAAATCGGTGGTGGTGGAGCCGACCAGCGGCAACACCGGGATCGCCCTGGCGATGGTCTGCGCGGCGCGGGGCTACGAGTTGATCCTCACCCTGCCGGAGGGGATGAGCCGCGAGCGCGGCAAGCTGCTGCGCGCCTACGGCGCTGAGGTGCGGGAGACCCCCTCGCTGGGCGGGATGAACGAGGCGGTGGCGCTGGCGGAGGAGATCCGCGAGCAGCGCAAGGGGTTCACGCCGATGCAGTTCTCCAACCCCGCCAACCCGGAGGTCCACCGCCGCACCACCGCCGAGGAGATCTGGAGCGACACCGACGGCGAGGTCGGCGCCTTCGTCGCCGGCGTCGGCACCGGCGGCACGATCACCGGCGTCGGCCGGATGCTGAGGGAACGGGCGCCGGAGGCGCTGGTGGTGGCGGTCGAGCCGGCCACCTCGCCGGTCCTCTCCGGCGGCAAGCCGGGCCCGCACAAAATCCAGGGCATCGGCGCCGGCTTTGTCCCCGAGGTGCTCGACCGCGACGTCATCGACGAGGTGCTGACCGTCAGCGACGAGGATGCGCTGGAGACGGCGCGGCGCGCCGCCCAGGAGGAGGGGGTCCTCGCCGGGATCTCCGCCGGCGCGAACATCTGGGCGGCGCTGGAGGTCGCCGCCCGCCCGGAGATGGCGGGGAAGCGAGTGGTGACGATCGTCTGCGACTCGGGCGAGCGCTACATGTCCCTACCCTTCTTCTCACCGTGAACCGCTGGAAACGGCTGATCAAGGAGGTTCGAGCGGACGTCAAGGCGGCGCGCGAGCGCGACCCCGCCGCCCAGGGCGTCTCCGCCTTCGAGATCCTCACCAGCTGGGCGGGGGTGCAGGCGCTTTTGGCCCACCGGGCCGCGCACGCGCTGCTGGAGGCGGAAGTGCCGCTGCTGCCGCGGACGATCGCCTATCTCACCCGCGCCATCACCGGAATCGAGATCCACCCGGCGGCGACGATCGGGAAAGCGTTCTTCATCGACCACGGCTCGGGGGTGGTGATCGGCGAGACGGCGGCGATCGGCGACTGCGTCACCCTCTACCAGGGGGTGACGCTGGGTGGCACCGGCTTCCAGCGCGGCAAGCGCCACCCGACCCTGGGCGACAACGTCACCGTCGGCAGCGGCGCCAAGCTGCTGGGGCCGATCGCGGTCGGCGACGGGGCGAAGATCGGCGCCAACACGGTGGTGATCGAGGACGTGCCGCCGGGCGCCACCGTCGTCGGCAACCCCGGTCACCCGGTCAAGCTCGAAGGCAAGCGGGTGGAAGGTCCCGACGCCGACTGGATCCACCTGCCGGACCCGATCGCCGACGCGATCAAGGCGCTCTCGGAGCGGATCGGCGCCCTCGAAGCGCGGCTCGCCCGCCTCGACGGCGGCAACGGCCCCTCGGCCGAGGTGGCGAAGATCGAGCCGCGCACCGGCCGCTCCTCGGCCGGCGGCTGAGGTAGCGTCCGCGCCATCTGACCCTCGTCCGAAAGGCGCCCCGTTGAGAAAGCTCCACCTGTTGTTGCCGTTCGCCGTCCTCGTCCTCGCGCTCGGTCTCGCCGCCTGCGGCGGCGGCGAAAGCGACGAAGACAAGATCGTCAGCATGATCGAAAGGTCCGCCACCAGCACCGACCCGGCCACCTGCAAGGAAACCCAGACCCTGGCCTTCATGGAACAGACGTCGAGCGGCAGCGGCAAGGAAGCCGAAAAGGAATGCGAAGAAGAAACGAAGAACGGTGAAGACAACCCCAAGTCGGTGAACGTCAGCGAAGTCGAAGTCAACGGCGAAAAGGCGACCGCTGACGTCGAATTCGAAGGCGGCAGCTTCAACGGCCAGACGGTCGAAGTCGCTCTCGTCGAAGAAGAAGGCAGCTGGAAGCTGAACGAATTGACCGGCTTTGCCAAGTTCGACCCGACGCAGCTCGTCGCCGCCCTGGCCAAGAAGCTCGAAGAAGAACCGGAAATCGAACCCCAGGTCGCCGGCTGCATCGTCGAAGGGCTGGAAGAAGCGCCGAAGGAAGAACTCGAAAACCTGGTGCTCGAAGGCAACACGCAGCCGATCGTCGAACTGGCGGAAAGCTGCGAAGGCCGGTAGTCGCCCCGGAGGCCCCGCCGAGCGCCTGGCTATGCTCGGCGGGTGAGCCTCCAGGAGCAGTTCGACGCGGCCGGTGAGGCGCCCACGCCGCCGTCCGCAGCCCCGACCGAGCCCGGTGCCGACCGGGTCGAGCGCCTGCTCGCGGGCCTCAATCCCCCTCAGCGCGAGGCGGTAGAGCACGAGGGCGGGCCGCTGCTGGTGCTGGCCGGCGCCGGCTCGGGCAAGACGCGCGTCCTCACCCACCGCATCGCCTACCTGCTGGCCACCGGCGCCGCCCGGCCGGGGGAGATCCTCGCGATCACCTTCACCAACAAAGCCGCGGCGGAGATGCGCGAGCGGGTCGGGCAGCTGGTCGGCCGCTCGGTGCGGGCGATGTGGGTGACCACCTTCCACTCTGCCTGTGCGCG
>JBQCIG010000165.1:0-5148 GCA_051953975.1 Solirubrobacterales bacterium
TCGGCCGCTTCGCCGCCAGCGCCGGCGACCGCAACAAGACGCTCGAGACGATCGCCCGCAAGTTCCCAGGCAAGGCGGCGCGGGTGCGGGGCGAGGTGCCGTTCTCCTCGGAGTGGAAGTGGAGCGGGGTCTCGCTCGACGGCGGCGCCGGCGCCACCTACGTGATGGGCGCCCCCGACGTCCTCGCCGAGGCCGGGGCGCTGACGCTGCCGCCGCGCCTGGCCGCGAAGCTGCGGGAGGAGACCAGCGCCGGCCGCCGCGTCGTCGCCTTCGGCCAGACCAGCGAGGCGCTGCCGAGCGACCCCGCCGCCGGCGCCGCACCGAAGCTGACGCCGCTGGCGCTGGTGGTGCTGGAGGAGACGCTACGGCCCGATGCCGCGGAGACGATCGCCTACATGCGCGAGCAGGAAGTCGATTTGAAGCTGATCTCCGGCGACGCCGCCGCGACGGTAACCGCGGTCGCCTACGCAGTCGGGGTGCCGCGCGAGGCGGGCGTGATCGAGGGCCCCGACCTGCCCGAGGACAAGGAGGGGCTGGAGAAGGCGGTGCTCGCCAACACGATCTTCTGCCGGATCAAGCCCGAGCAGAAGAAAGCGCTGGTCGGGGCGCTGGTCGCCGCCGGCCGCTACGTGGCGATGATCGGCGACGGCGTCAACGACGTGCCGGCGCTGAAGCGGGCGCGGATGGCGGTGGCGATGGGCTCGGGCGCGCAGGTGACCAAAGGCGTCGCCGACGTCGTCCTGCTCGAGGACCAGTTCTCGCGCCTGCCGGAGGCGGTCGGCGAGGGGCGCCGGATCGCCCGCAACATCCACCGACTCGGCCGCCTCTACCTGACCAAGACCGTGTACGCGGCGACGCTGATCCTGCTCGTCGCCGTCCCCGGCTTCGCCTTCCCCTTCCTCCCCCGCCACCTCACCGTGGCCGGCCTCTTGACGATCGGCATCCCCTCCTTCGTGCTGGCGCTGGCGCCCTCCGACGGGCCGCTCTACCGCGGCCGGCTGCTGCGGGCGCTGGCGGCGTTCGCGGTGCCGGCAGGGGTGGCGACGGCGCTCGGCTCGATCCTCTCCTTCTTCCTCGTCGACACCGTCGCCGGCGGCAGCCTCCAGGACGGCCAGACCGCGGCGACGACGACGCTGATCGTGCTCGGCCTCTGCTTCATCCTCCTGCTCGAGCGCGGCCCCGGCCGCGAGCACATCGCGATCCAGAGCAACATGCTGGCGATGGTGGCGGCGCTGGGTGCGGTCTTCGCCGGGATCCTCGCGATCGCGCCGCTGCGCGACTTCTTCGACATGGCCCTGCTGAGCGCGCCGGAATGGTTCCTCGCCCTCTTCTCCGCCGCCGTCGGGCTGGCGATTGCCAGCGTGCTGTGGCGACTGCCGCAGATCGAACGGCTGGAAGTCCCCGAGGAGCGGGTAGAAGCCGTGCGAGCTTGAAGGGAGTCGATTACCGACAGGAACCCGACTGCTTCGACGAGGCCTTTGGCCGCGACGGCGAGCCGCGGCCGCACTACGCCGAGCTGATCGAGGCACTGACGGGGCAGGACCTGGAGGAGCTGCGGCGGCGGGTGGCGAGGCAGGTCGCCTCCCATGGCCTCACCTTCGGCGAGGGCAAGGAGATCGCCGTCGACCCGGTGCCGCGGCTGATCGAGGCGGCCGAGTGGGAGCGCCTGGAGGCGGGGCTGCGGCAACGGACGCGGGCGCTCAACGCCTTTCTCCTCGACGCCTACGGCTCGCAGCGGATCTTCGACGCGGGGGTGGTCTCGCGGCGACTGCTGGAGACCTCGAGCGGCTACGCCGAGGTGATGCACGGCCTGCTTGACGCGGAGGCGCCGCCGGCCACCGTCGCCGGCCTCGACCTCGTTCGCGACAAAGACGGCGAGCTCCGGGTCCTGGAGGACAACCTGCGGATGCCGTCGGGGGCGGCCTACGCCTTCGCCGTGCGCGAGATCGTCGAGCCCGAGCTGGGGGCGCCGCTGTCCCTGCGCCCGCTGGCGGGCTACCTGGAGAAACTCGGCGAGGCGATCCGCGCAGCCTCCCCCGAACGACAGGGAGAGCCGTGCGCGGTCGTCCTCTCCGACGGCCCGGAGAACGGTGCCTGGTATGAGCACGAGCGGATCGGCCGGGCGCTGGGGATGCCGATCGTCAGGCCCGACCAGCTGGAGACGAGCCGGGGGCGGCTCTTCGCCCGCATCGCCCGCGAGCGGCGCCAGGTCGACGTGATCTACCGCCGCCAGGACACAGACCGGCTGACCGAGCCCGGCGGCCGCCTCACCGAGCTCGGCGAGCTGCTGGCGCCGGCGCTGCGCTCCGGCCGGTTGCGCTGCGCCAACGCCTTCGGCAGCGGCCTCGCCGACGACAAGCTCACTCACGCCTACGTCGAGCGGATGATCGAGTTCTACCTCGGCGAGGAGCCGCTGCTGCGCTCGGTCCCGAGCTACGACCTCAGCAACGAGGCGGACCGGGCGGAGGCGATGGAGCGGCTCGACGAACTGGTGATCAAGCCCCGCGGCGGCTTCGGCGGCCACGGCGTCACGATCATGCCGCGGGCGAGCGAACCGGAGCGCAAGCGGGCGATCGGGGTGGTGCGGCGACGGCCCGACCACTTCATCGCCCAGGAGCCGGTCGAGCTCTCCTCCCACCCGACGATCCGCGGCGGCAGGCTGCGGCCGCGGCGAATTGACCTGCGGCCGTTCGTCGTCAGCGGGCCGGGCTGGGAGGCGGCGATGAGCGGCGGGCTGACGCGGTTCGCGCAGGGCGCCGGGGAGATGGTCGTCAACAGCTCCCAGGGCGGCGGCGTCAAGGACACCTGGGTCGTGGAGAATGCCCCGGTATGAAGGATGGAGCCGGGCGGCAACGCCCCCTGATCGGGGTGACGACCTCGGAGGTGCGGGAGCCGAAGCGGATCCAGCAGACCCCCGAGAGCGAGCCGAAAGTCCGCGAGATGGTTCTCGGCCTCACCTACCTGCGCGCGATCGAGGCCGCCGGGGCGGTGCCGATGGTGGTCCCGCCGCTGCCGGAGGAGGCGATCGGATCGCTACTCGACCGGCTCGACGGCATCTGCCTCTCCGGCGGCCCCGACCTCGACCCCGATACCTACGGCGCTTCCCCCCATCCGGAGCTGGGACCGACGGAGCCAGATCTGGATCGCTTCGAGCTCGCGGTGGCACGTTGCGCCGATGCGCGCGGAATCCCGATCCTGGCGATCTGCCGTGGCACCCAGGCACTCAACGTCGCCCGTGGCGGCTCGCTGATCCAGCACCTGCCGGCGGTCTCGGAGGAGATCGCGCACCGCCAGAGCGCGCCCGGCAACGAGACGAGCCACAGCATCGACATCGAGCTGGGCAGCCGCCTGGCGGCCGCGTTGGAAGACGACGAGGTGAAGGTCTCCGACGAGCTCGACATCAACTCCTTCCACCACCAGGCGATCGACCGGCTCGGCGAGGGGCTGAAGATCGTCGCCCGCGCTCCCGACGGGACCGTCGAGGCGATCGAGGACCCCTCGCGGCCCTTCCTGATCGGCGTCCAGTGGCACGCGGAGACGCTCGTCCACCGCCCCTACGAGGCGGCGCTCTTCCGCAACTTCGTCGAGGCGAGCCGGCTGAATCCGGTTGCGGCCTAGGCGTTCTGCGGCGGTAAGACGAACTGGGAGACGATCAGGTTCGCCGCCAGCTTCGGCTCGATGCCCTCGCGGCGGCGCTCGATCCTCACCTCGATCACGACCGTGCTCTTGCCGACGTGTAGGGGCTCGGCCCGGGCCTCGATCTCGTCACCCAGGATCCCGGCGGCGAAGACGTTGAGCTTCAGCTCGATCGTGGTGAAGTTGTGGCCGGGCGGGATGCTGCGGAAGGTCGACCAGGCGGCGACCGTGTCGCCGAGCGCGGTCCAGACACCGCCATGGACGAAGCCGCCGGGATGGAGGTGGCGGCGGTCGACGACGATCAGGCCGCGGGCGTGGGAGTCCTCGACCTCCAGCGGCTCGATCCCGAGGTCACCGGGGAAGCTGCCGGGGAGGAAGTCGCGGACGGTCTCGGGGGTGATCGCCGAGCTGGGGTGCGGGGCGTCGCTCATCGCCGCGGCAGCCTATTCGGGATCGGCGGAGCCGAGGCCGAAGCCCTCGAGGCCGTGGTCGCCGTAGGGCTCGTCGCGCTCGCGAACCGCCTCGCGGAAGCCGGCTTCGGCGGCGTGGCGGACGAAGGCGTGCCCCTCCTCGGTGTGGCGGGCGATGCCGTCGAAGAAGGTGCCGAGCGTCTGCGCCTGGGCGAGGCCCTGCGCGTGGACCGACTGGTTGACGAGCAGCTTCATCATCACCAGCTGGTTGATCGGCATCCGCGCTACCCGCTCCAGCAGGCGCTCGAAGCGCCCGTCGAGCTGCGCCGCCGGGGCGGCCTCGGTCGCCAGCCCCCACTCGGCCGCCTCGGCGCCGGTCAGCGAGTCGCCGGTCAGCAGCAGTCGCTTGGCCCGCATCGGGCCGATCCGGCTCCCCCACATCGCGGTCGTCGGCGAGCCCCAGACCCGCGCCGGCGGGTAGCCGATCTTGGCGTTGGAGGCGATCACCAGCAGGTCCGAGCAGAGCGCCATGTCGGTGCCGCCGGCGACGCAGTAGCCGTGGACCTTGCACAGCACCGGCTTGTCGGAGTGGAAGAGGCTCATGAAGCCGCGCACGTTGCGCGACATGAACTGGTAGTCGGTGACCGGGTCCCAGTTCGTGTTCGGAGCGTGGTTGGCGGCGATCGTCGCCGGGTCGAGCGGCGAGCCGGGCGGCGCTCCCTCTCCACCCCCGCCGAGCTCGCTCATGTCGCCCTCGGCCGAGGCGACGAGGTCATAACCGCCGCAGAAGCCGCTGCCGTTGCCGGCGAGGGCGATCGCGTGCACCGCGGGGTCGAGGTTGGCCCGCTCGACGCACTCGGCCAGCTCGACCGGCATCCGCGGCGTGATCCCGTTGCCCCGCTCCGGCCGGTTCAGGGTGATGCGAGCGACCCGGTCACCCGTCTCGTAGGTGAGCGTTTCGAGAGTCTCCATCACGGCGGTTGGCGAGTTTGGGGGGTTTTAGGCGCCCAAACGCGCCACGCGGGGCCTAGGTGAACCGATCTACCTGCCTGGCCGTTGCCTGAACGCCCGCTACCCCCAACCTCTCGATGCCCATGAGCGT
>JBQCIG010000166.1:0-4937 GCA_051953975.1 Solirubrobacterales bacterium
ATCGAGTACCTCTTCCCGATCGGCTGGTCGGAGCTGGAGGGGATCGCCAACCGCGGCGACTTCGACCTCACCCAGCACGCCAAGTTCAGCGGCGAGAAGCTCGAGTACTTCGACCAGCAGACCAAAGAGCGCTACGTCCCCTACGTGATCGAGCCGGCGGCCGGCGCCGACCGCGCCACCCTCGCCTTCCTCGTCGACGCCTACGACGTCGAGGAGGTGGAGGGGCGCCGGCGCACGGTCCTGCGCCTGCACCCGCGACTGGCCCTGGTCAAGGTCGCCGTCCTCCCCCTCGTCTCCAAGGAGGGGATGCCGGGGAAGGCGCGCGAGGTCTTCCAGGACCTGCGCCGCCGCCTCCCCGCCGAGTTCGACGAGGGCGGCTCGATCGGCAAGCGCTACCGCCGCCAGGACGAGATCGGCACCCCCTGGGGCGTCACCGTCGACCACCAGACGATGGACGACGACACCGTCACCCTCCGCGACCGCGACTCCCTGGAGCAGGTCCGCGTCCCGATCGAGGGCCTCGGCGACGAGCTGGTGGGGCGCCTGGAAGCGCCCTGGCGCAGCCCGAAGCTGGACTGAGACCGCCCTCCCTCTCTACTTACCGAGGCGGTTTAACAGCCACCAGTGCAGTTACGTAGTCGATCGCGCCTTCTTTGAAGGCGAGACGCGAGGGAATCACCGCCTCGCGAAGACCACCGGCCCTCATCCCTGCGATGCTTTTTTCCCAGGCAGTCGAAAGCTGAAGGGTAAATTCGAATGGCGATCCTGGCCCCCAGCTGTAGTGTTCTTTCACTCCGGTCCTGTAATTGACCCCGTGGTAGTACACGGCCACCGTGTCGCCCCTGCGGGCTACCGGGCCGGACCCCACCTCGATGTCCCTGACGAAGGTTTTCTTCGGGGGAGGTCCGCCCGAAACGTGAATAATGGGTTCGGTCCGGTCCCCGGCTTCGGTCCGACCCGCCGCGTATGTAATCGTCCCAAAGGCGCCTTTCGACGGCTTCACGTTGATCGTCGTTTCATTCGAGTCCTTCGATGCCTTCACATTCGTCGTCGCTTCATCCGAGCCGCAGCCGCAAAGACTCGCGACCAAGACAAATAGTCCTCCAATGGCGATAAGTCGCTTCATTAATTAGACAGAATCTATAGATATAGGCGGGAGATGGCCTGCGAGATGAAAATTCGCGGCACCGAGCATGGGGTGAAGGTGCGCAACCCCTGGGCCGTGGCCCTGCTGCCCATCGTCACGCTCGGCATCTACCACTTCATCTGGTGGTACCGGATCAACAAGGAGCTGAAGGCCTACGGGGAAGCCAAGGAGTATGACCTCGGGCAGAATCCCGTCAACTCCCTACTGGCGCTGGTCCCGGGCTTTCTCATCCTGATTCCGCCCCTGGTCACCTACTGGCGCGGGACCAAGCGGGTGCAGGGCGCCTCCCAGATCGCTGGGCAGGAGCCGGTGAGCGGCTGGCTTGCGCTGATCCTCTACTTGATCATCCCCCTCGCCCTCCCGGCCTACCTCCAGGTCTCCCTCAACAACGTCTGGGAACAGGAGGCCGAACCGCTGCCGGGGCAGGCGGCGCCACCTGTGTCGGCGGACGAGATGCCGCCCCGCCTCTAGCGACCGAGGAACTCGAGCACCGCCTCGGCGTCGGCCTCCAGCGCGGCGGCGTCCTTCTGCTTGACCTCGTCGAGGTGCTCGATCGTCACCTTGCCGTTCCTCAGGCGCCAGATCGCGACCGCGCGGCCGTCGACGAGGGCGAAGGGGCGGAAGATGCCGTTCATCGTCACCAGCACCTTGTGCGGGCCGACGACTTCCTCACGCGAGGTCCAGCCGAGCAGCAGCGGGTCGAAGGCGCCGAGCAGGCGCGGCGGCGGGATCGGCGCCGGCGCGGGCGACTTCGCCAGCTCGACCAAGCCGTCCGCGCGCTCGACCAGCTCCGAGGCGATCGCCTCCAGCCCGAAGCGGGCGTCGCGCAGCGGCAGCCCCGCCCAGCGGGCGAGGTCGCGGTCGTTGGCGGGAGCGTGGCCGGCCAGGTACCGGCGAGCCAGCTCGGCCAGCGCCTTCTCGCGGTCAACCGACGGCTGCTCGCCGAGCCAGTCGCGGACGAGGACGTAGGCGTGTTCCCTGCCGGCCATCGGGCCGCGCACGGCGATTCCGCGCAGCGTCGTCAGGAAGAGCAGGTGGACGAGTGCCTGCCCCTCGGTGGGGACGCTGGCGCGGTCGAGCCGCTCGCGCAGCTGCAGGCGCGTCAGCGGGCCCTCCTCGGCAAGCGCCCGCTCGATCGTCGCCACCGCCCGCTCCGCGGCCTCGGGACTGACCCCCTCCTGTCGCAGCCGCCGCGCGCTCGAGGTCATCAGCGGCGGCGTCGTCAGCGCGTGCAGCCAGGGGTAGTCCTCGCTGCGCACCAGGTGCAGGGTGCCACGGTTGAGCCAGGTGATCAGCAGCGAGCGCTCCTCGCTCAGCGCCCGGTCGACGTCGGCCGCGGTCACCCCCTCGCTGCGGGCGCGGACCGCCAGCCGCGCCCCGCGCGGATCCTGCCCCTGCACCGCCAGCAGCCGCTCGGCAACCGCCTCCGGCGACCGCAACGGCTCGCCGGCAAGCGCCTGGGCGGTCAGTCGTTCGGCGATCGGTGCGCGCGGCACGGGACGACGATCGCGCTGGACGCCCTACTTCACGCGGAGCAGTTCGATGACGAAGACCAGGGTCGAGTTCGGCGGGATCGAGGGGTACACACCCTGGCTCCCGTAGGCCAGCGCCGGCGGGATGATCAGCTTGCGGCGGCCGCCGACCTTCATCCCCGGGACCCCCTTGTCCCAGCCGGGGATCACTTCCTGGGCCCCGAGCTTGAAGCTGAAGGGTTCGTTTTCCCAGTTGGCGTCGAACTGTTCCTTGGTCGAGTAGACGACGCCGACGTAGTGGACGGTGACTTTGTCTCCCGCCTTCGCGGCCGGACCCTTCCCCTGCTTCAGGTCTTCGACCACCAGCTTCTTCGGCGGCGGTCCCTTGGGGACGGTCACCTGCGGCACGCCTTCGCTCGTTTCGGCGATGTATTCGCCCGCCGCGTTTTCCTTGAAGGACGATTCTTCTTCCGAGCTCTTTTCCTGGGACCCGGTCGCGCCCGACCCCGAGGTGGTCGGACTAGACGAGCCGCTGCCGCAGCCGGCCACCGCCAGCACCAACGTCAGCGCCGCCAGGGCAGCGAGGATCGGCGTCTTCCTGCACACGGCGCTCATCCTAGTCAGCTGTTGCCCTTGCCGGAGAGGAAGTTCCAGGCCCGTTCCATCAAGGTCGGGTCCTTCTCCGTCAGGTCCTCGTCGCTGACCTCGATCGACCCGGGGTTCTTTCCCGGCTTGGGCAGCTGCCGAGCCGCCGCCGCGTCGATCTTCAGCACCACGCCGCGCTCGAAGATCTCGTCCACCTCGGGTGCGTCGACGAAGCGGTGGCCACCCGGACCGGCGGTCGTGTCGAAGATGATCCCGTCGAACATGTCGAGGTTCGGCGCCGAGAGCACCTCGACCACGCGGCCAAGCCGCTCCCCGTCGCTGGAGAAGACCGGGATCCCCTTGTCGACGCTGAGGTAGGAGCGCGGCTCCCCCAAGTCCTGCATCGGCCGAGCTTAGATGATGGCCGTGACCCTGCGCCGGCTTCCCGGGCTGGCCACCTGCCCCCTACACTGCCGAGCGGGAGCATGGGACTGAACCTGGCATCGATCGTCACCGCGAGCGCCGAGGGGGCGCCGGAGACCGCCGCCGTGCGCCTCGGCGCGGTGGAGCTGACCTATGCCGAGCTCGACGAGCGCAGCGCGCGCCTGGCGACGCTGCTGCGCGCGAAGGGCCTGGAGCAGGGCGACCGGGTGGGGGTGATGCTCCCAAACGTCCTCGAGTTCCCGATCTCCTACTACGGCGTCCTCCGCGCCGGCGGCGTCGTGGTGCCGATGAACGTGCTGCTGAAGCGCCGCGAGATCGCCTTCTACCTCGAAGATTCCGGCGCCAAGCTGCTGCTCGCCTGGCAGGGCTTCTGCGAGGAGGCGCGCGACGGCGCCGCCGACGCCGGGGCCGAGCTGATCGAGGTCGAGCCGGGCTCCTTCGCCGAGCTCCTCGCCGGCTGCGAGCCCAACCGCGAGCTCGCCGGCACCGACGAGGAAGACACCGCGGTGATCCTCTACACCTCCGGCACCACCGGCAAACCGAAGGGCGCGGAGCTGACCCATTTCAACCTCTCCCGCAACTCCGAGATCGCCTCCCGCACGACCTGCGAGATCGATCGGGGCGACGTGGTCCTCGGCGCCCTGCCGCTCTTCCACTCCTTCGGCCAGACGGTGAGCATGAACGCCTCGCTGCGGGTCGGGGCGACGCTGACCCTGCTGCCGAAATTCGAGCCGGGGGAGGCGCTGGAGATCATGCAGCGCGACGGCGTCACCCATTTCTACGGGGTGCCGACGATGTACGGGGCGCTCCTGCACCACCCCGAGCGCGAGGAATACGACACCTCGGCGCTGCGGACCTGCATCACCGGCGGCGCCTCGATGCCGGTCGAGGTGCTGCGCGGGTTCGAGGAGGCGTTCGGGTGCGAAGTGCTGGAGGGCTACGGGCTCTCGGAGACCTCGCCGGTCGCCAGCAACAACCATCCCGGCCGCCCGCGCAAGCCCGGCTCGATCGGGACCCCGCTGGCGGAAGTCGAGATGAAAGTCGTCGACGAGGACGACAACGAGGTTCCGCAGGGGGAGATCGGCGAGATCGTGATCCGCGGCCACAACGTCATGAAGGGCTACTGGCGGCGGCCGGAGGCGACCGAGGAGGCGATGCGCGGCGGCTGGTTCCACACCGGCGACATGGCCCGGGTCGACGAGGACGGCTACTTCTTCATCGTCGACCGCAAGAAGGACCTGATCATCCGCGGCGGCTACAACGTCTACCCGCGCGAGGTCGAGGAGGTC
>JBQCIG010000167.1:0-14152 GCA_051953975.1 Solirubrobacterales bacterium
GCCTTCGACGGGCTGCGGCTCGCGGGCAGGAAGGTCCGCCGTCCCGACAAGACGCTGGCGACCGCCGACCACAACACGCCGACCGACGGCACGATGGCCGCCCGGCTGATCGCCGAGGAGCTCTCCCGCGTCCAGGTCGAAACGCTGGAACGCAACTGCGAGGAGTTCGGCATCAAGCTGTACAGCCTCGGCTCCGACCGCCAGGGCATCGTCCACGTGATCGGCCCGGAGCTGGGCGTCACCCAGCCGGGGATGACGATCGTCTGTGGCGACAGCCACACCTCCACCCACGGCGCCTTCGGCGCGCTGGCCTTCGGCATCGGCACCTCCGAGGTCGAGCACGTGCTCGCCACCCAGTGCCTGGTCCAGAAGCGGCCGAAGACGATGCGGATCAACTACGCCGGCGAGCTGCGCCACGGCGTCACCCCGAAGGACCTGATCCTGGCGACGATCGGCCGCCTCGGCACCGGCGGCATGACCGGCTACGCGGTCGAGTACGCCGGGCCGGCGATCGAGGCGCTCTCGATGCCGGGCCGGATGACGATCTGCAACATGACGATCGAGGGCGGCGGTCGCGCCGGGATGATCGCCCCCGACGACACCACCTTCGAGTGGGTGCGGGGGCGCCCCGGCGCGCCCGAGGACTTCGCCGCGGCGATGGGCCGCTGGCGCGAGCTGCCGACCGACCCCGGCGCCAGCTTCGACGCCGAGGTCGAGATCGACGCCGCCGACATCTCGCCGATGGTCACCTGGGGCACCAACCCGGGCCAGGTCGTCGAGGTAACGGACGCCGTCCCCGACCCCGCCGCGATGGACGCGCCCGCCGACCGCGAGGTGGCCGAGCGCGCCCTCGCCTACATGGGCCTGCAGGCCGGCACGCCGATGACCGAGATCGCCCCCGAACGCGTCTTCATCGGCTCCTGCACCAACTCGCGGATCGAGGACCTGCGCGAGGCCGCCCAAATCATCGACGGCCGCAAGGTCGCCGGCGGCGTCCAGGCGATGGTCGTTCCCGGCTCCCAGCAGGTGAAGAAGGCCGCCGAAGCCGAGGGTCTCGACGAGGTCTTCCGCAGCGCCGGCTTCGAATGGCGCGAGGCGGGCTGCTCGATGTGCCTGGGGATGAACCCGGACACCCTCGCCGAAGGCGAGCGTTGCGCCTCGACCTCGAACCGCAACTTCGAGGGGCGCCAGGGCAAGGGCGGCCGCACCCACTTGGTCAGCCCGAAGATGGCCGCCGCCGCGGCCGTCGAGGGCCACTTCGTCGACATCAGGGATTGGAGCTGAGCATGAGGCCGATTGACGTGATCGAGGGCAAGGTGTCGGTGCTGGACCGCGCCGACGTCGACACCGACCAGATCATCCCCAAGCAGTTCCTGAAGCGGGTCGAGCGGACCGGCTTCGGCGAGTTCCTCTTCTACCACTGGATCCGCGACGGCGAGATCGAGCTGGAGCCGAACCCGATCCTCGTCACCGGGGCCAACTTCGGCTGCGGCTCCTCGCGCGAGCACGCCCCCTGGGCGCTGGAGGACTTCGGCTTCCAGGCGATCCTCGCGCCCTCCTTCGCCGACATCTTCTACTCGAACTGCACCAAGATCGGGCTGCTGCCGGCGGTGCTGGATGAGGAGCACTGCCGCGCCGTCGCCGCGGCGGGGGAGGCCCGCATCGACCTCGACGACGAGACGGTCAACTGCGCCGCCGGCGTCTTCCAGTTCCAGATCGAGCCGGAGGTAAAGCACCGGCTGCTGAACGGGCTGGACGACATCGGGATCACGCTCGAAAACGAGGGCGCGATCGACCAGTTCGAGTCCGGCTCGGCCGCCTCGGTCGGACCGGTAACGACCAGCCTCTAGAGCGAAGGAGGCCGCGATGGCCGACGAGTTCAAGCAGCCGATGAACACCGGCGCCCGCGAGTGGGACGCCGAGACCTACGACGCCGTCTCCGACCCCCAGTTCAGCTGGGGGATGGAGGTGCTGGAGCGGCTCCAGCTGCGCGGCGACGAGGTCGCGGTCGACGCCGGCTGCGGCTCCGGCCGGGTCACCGCCGAGCTGCTCGGGCGCCTGCCGCAGGGCCGGGTGATCGCCGTCGACGGCTCGGCGGCGATGGTCGAGAAAGCGAAGGAGCGGCTCGGCGAGCGCGCCGACTACCTCGTCGCCGACCTGGCCCGGCTGGAGCTATCCGAGCCGGTCGACCTCGTCTTCTCAACCGCAACCTTCCACTGGATCCCCGACCACGACGCGCTCTTCGCCCGCCTGCGCGCGGCGCTGAAGCCTGGTGGGCGGCTGGTCGCCCAGTGCGGGGGGAAGGGCAACGTCGCCACCCACACGCAGACGATCGCCGCCGTCGCCGCCGACCCCGAATACGCCCAGCACCTGACCCAGGCCAAAGGGCTCTGGAATTTCGCCGGCCCGGGGGAGACCGAGGCGCGCCTGCGCCAGGCCGGCTTCACCGACGTCCGCTGCTGGCTGCAGCCGAAGCCGGTCCAGCCCGCCCAGCCGCTCGAGTTCATCTCCACCGTCACCCTCGGCCCGATCCTCGACCAGCTCCCCGAGGAGAAGCGCCTGCCCTTCGCCGAAGCCGTGCTCGCGCGCTCCGAGCAACCGCTGGTGCTCGACTACGTCCGCCTCAACATGGAGGCGAGGGCGCCGGCCGCGTAAAGTGCCGAAGCCTTGAACGGCACCCCGCGCATAGTCGTCCTGCCCGGAGACGGGATCGGCCCGGAGATCGTCGCCGCCGCGCGCCAGGTGCTGGACGCGCTGGGCGAGTTCGCCTACGAGGAACACCTGATGGGCGGCTGCTCGATCGACGAGCACGGCACCGCCCTCACCGACGAGGTCCTCGACGCCTGCCGCAGCGCCGACGCCGTCCTCCTCGGCGCCGTCGGCGGGCCGAAGTGGGACACCACCGACCCCGACGCGCCGCGGCCCGAGCAAGGCCTGCTCGGCCTGCGCAAGGGGATGGGCCTCTACGCCAACCTGCGCCCGGTGCGGCCGAGCCCGGCCCTGGTCGGCGCCAGCCCGCTGCGCGAGGAGCGGATTAGCGGCACCGACCTGCTCGTCGTCCGCGAGCTCACCGGCGGCATCTACTTCGGCGACTCCGGCCGCGACGGCGACGTCGCCCACGACACCTGCGAGTACTCGGTCGAGGAGATCGAGCGGATCGCCCGCACCGCCTTCGAAGCCGCCCGGCGCCGCGCCGGCAGCTCCGCCCGCTCCCCCAAGGTGACCTCGGTCGACAAGGCCAACGTGCTCGAGACCTCACGCCTCTGGCGCGAGGTGGTCGGCCGCGTCGCCGGCGACTACGGGGACGTCGAGCTCGAGCACCTGCTGGTCGACAACGCGGCGATGCAGCTCGTCTCCCGCCCCGCCGACTTCGACGTCGTCCTCGCCGAGAACCTCTTCGGCGACATTCTCAGCGACGAGGCGGCGATGCTGACCGGCTCGCTGGGGATGCTGCCCTCCGCCAGCCTCGGCGCCGAGGGCGCCCCCGGCCTCTTCGAGCCGGTCCACGGCTCCGCCCCCGACATCGCCGGTCAGGGCAGCGCCAACCCGCTCGCGACCTTCCTGTCGGGGGCTTTGTTGCTGCGCCCCGGGCGCGGCCCGGCGGTGGTGGGGGGGCGGATGGCGGCCGCCCTCGACGCCGTCCTCGAGCGCGGCCTGCGCACCCCCGACCTCGCCTCCGGCACCGTCGCCCAGCCGCCGATGGTCGACGTGCCGCAGATGGTCGAGGTCGGGACCGCGGAGATGACCGCCGCGGTGCTCGAAGAGCTCGGCTCCTGAGCGCCCGCGGCGGCCGGGCCCGCTACGGCGCGGTCACCGCCCACTGCCCGTAGGCGTAGTAGGCGCCCGCTTCCTTCGCTTTGGCGACGAGGCCGAAGCCGAGCCGGGTGTTGTTCTCCGCCGCCAGCGGCGCCGCTTCGTCGAGGTTTTCGCTGGCGGTGATGTAGAGGCAGAGGTTGCCGCCGGTCGCCTGCGGCGTCTGCGAGTTGCCGCCGCCGAGCCCGGCGCAGTTGGCGTTGGTCTCGCCCGGTTTCAGCACGGTTGCCGTCGGCGCGTTCAGCAGCGGGAACTGGAAGCTGGCGGCACCGCGGGTGGTGTCGCCCGCCGCGGCTGCGGTCGAGCCGACGTCGAAGGTCCCGCGTAGCGTCTGGCCGGATTTCAGCGTTCCCAGCAGGGGTGCCACTTCAGGGCCGAGCTTGCCGAGCGTGACCGATTCCTTGCCCAGCTTCCCCGTCGTCACCGCTTCGTTGTTCAGTTTGTTGGTGGTGATGACGCCGTTCTTGATCTTGCTCGCGATCACCGCCCCTTCGCCGAGCTTTTCGGTGGTGATGATGCCCTTGCCGAGGTTGCCCGGCAGGACGGCATTGGCGCCGAGCTTGCCGGCGGTGACCGCCTGCGGCGCGATCTTGCCGCTGATCACCGCGGCCCGGTGCAGGGCGCGGGAGGTGACGGCGCCGCGCTTCAACTGCTTTGGGCCGACGCTGTTCTTCGGCAGGCCGGCGGCGACGGCGGCGCCGCCGAGGGCGACGAACAGGGCGATCGTCGCCACCACATTCGCGTAGTTCAGCTGGGGACGGGGAATTCGCATCGGTTTCGGCTCCTCTCGTAGGGGACTGGACCACCTTTCGCGGTCTTCCTGCTGAAGCCCTGCGTTTGATCGGGCATACTTCCCCAACATGGATCCGGTCGATTTGATTTGGAGGAACGGCGAGCTCGTCCCCTGGGAGGACGCTCAAACCCACGTGCTGAGCCATGGGCTGCACTACGGGACCGGCGTCTTCGAGGGCATCCGCTGCTACGAGACCTCCCGTGGCCCGGCGATCTTCCGCCACCAGGACCATCTCGACCGGCTGGAGAAATCGGCCGAGCTCTACTACCTGGAGCTGCCCTATTCGATCGAGGAGATCCGCCAGGCCACGCACGAGCTGCTGCGCCGCAACAACCTCCGCTCCGCCTACATCCGGCCGCTCGCCTACCGCGGCTACGGCAGCCTCGGCCTCTACGCCAAAGACGCGCCGGTCGACGTGATCATCGCCGCCTTCCCCTGGGGCGCCTACCTCGGTGAGGAGAGCAAGAACGGCGGCATCCGCGCCAAGGTCTCGAGCTGGCGGCGGATCAGCCCCGGCGGCTCGATCCCGCACGCCAAGGCCTCAGGCTCCTACCTCAACTCGATCCTCGCCAAGACCGAGTCGACCAATGCCGGCTACGACGAGGCGATCCTGCTCGACGAACGCGGCTTCGTCTGCGAGGGGTCCGGCGAGAACATCTTCGTCGTCCGCGACGGACAGATCGTCACCCCACCGCAGGTCGCCTCGATCCTCGACGGGATCAACCGCAAGTCGGTGATCCAGATCGCCCGCGACCTCGGCTACACGGTCGTCGAGCGCGACCTCGCGCGCGCCGAGCTCTACCTGGCCGAGGAGGTCTTCCTCACCGGCACCGCGGCCGAGCTGGTGCCGGTGCGCGAGATCGACGACCATCCGCTCGGCGAGCCGGGCGAGATCACCCGGCACGTCCAGGCCAAGTTCGAGGACGCGCTCTGCGGCAAGGCGGAGGAGTACCTGGAGTGGCTCGACTTCGTCGAGGCAGCTGACGACTCTGAGTCGGAGTCGATCGGGCGAATTACCCCCGCCGCATAAGCGGCCGGCGCGGCATGTCCGCGCACGCGGGTCCCACGACCCATCCCGATCTCTTCGACTCGAAAGGCAGCAGGCAGATGGAACAGGTGAAGCTCTACGACACGACTTTGCGCGACGGCATGGGGGGCCGCGGCATGTCCCTCTCCGTTGGCGAGAAGATCAAGGTCGCACAGGCGTTGGACGCGCTCGGGGCGCATTTCGTCGAGGCCGGCTTCCCGAGCAGCAACCCGAAGGAAGCCGAGCTGTTCGAGCGGCTGGCGGACGTCGAGCTCGAAAACGCGACGATCGTCGCCTTCGGGATGACCCGCCGCCGCGACCGAGCCGCCGCCGACGACGAGGCGCTGACGGCCCTCACCTCCTCCTTCGCGCCCGCGATCTGCCTCGTCGGCAAGAGCTCTCCGCTCCACGTCGACAAGGTGATCCGCGTCACCCGCGAGGAGAACCTGGCGATGATCGCCGACTCGATCGCCTTCTGCCGCGAGCAGGGTAAGCGCGCGATCTTCGACGCCGAGCACTTTTTCGACGGTTACCGCGAAGACCGAGCCTACGCGCTCGAATGCGTGATCGCGGCGGCCGGGGCCGGGGCCGAGAACGTGACGCTCTGCGATACGAACGGCGGCAGCCTGCCGAGCTTCGTCGCCGAGGCGACGGCGGCCGTTCTCGCCGCCATCGGCCAGGCGGTCGAGATCGGGATCCACACCCATGACGACGCGGGGTGCGGGGTCGCCAACTCCCTTGCCGCGGTGGAGGCAGGTGCCCGCCTCGTCCAGGGTTGCGTCAACGGCTACGGCGAGCGCTGCGGCAACGCCAACCTGGCTTCAATCCTGCCGGCCCTACAGTTGAAGATGGGGTTCGACGTGGTGAGCGCCGAGCAACTGGCGAGCCTGACGCCAACCGCCCATTACCTGGACGAGCTCTGCAACCTGGCTTCCGACCCGGATCGTCCCTACGTCGGGCGCAACGCGTTTGCCCACAAGGCGGGGATGCACGCGGCCGGGGTCGCCGCCGATCCCAGCACCTTCGAGCACATCGAGCCCGGCGCGGTCGGGAATGAGCGCGACATCCTCCCCTCCGAGCTCGCCGGCAAGGCGACGATCCGCGCCCAGGCCGAGCAGGCCGGGCTGAAGCTCGACGACACGGCGGCGATGCGGGCGGTGGAGCGTCTCAAGGAGCAGGAGCACCGCGGCTACCACTACGAGGCCGCCCCGGCCTCCTTCGAGCTGCTGCTGCGGCGCGAGGCGGGCGCCTATAAGCCACTGTTCCGGCTCGAGAGCTTCCGCGTCGTGGTCGAAAAGCATGCCGACGGCGAGGTCACCACCGAGGCGACGATCAAAGTCGAGCTCGACGGCCGGCGCTACTTCCAGGCGGCCGAGGGCAACGGGCCGGTGAACGCCCTCGACAAGGCGCTGCGGGGGGCGATCGCCGACCGCTACCCGCACCTGGCCGACATCGAGCTGACCAACTACAAGGTCCGCATCCTCGACGAAGCGCACGGCACCGGGGCGGTCACCCGCGTCCTCCTTGACTCCGCCGACGGCGAGCGCGAGTGGGGGACCACCGGCGTCTCGGAGAACATCATCGAGGCCTCCGGGGAGGCGCTGGTCGACTCGCTGGAGTACGCGTTCCAGTGAGCCCGGAGCGCTCCGGCGAGCAGATCCCGCTCGCCCAACCGGAGATCGGCGCCCGCGAGGAGACGCTGGTGCTGGAGGTGCTGCGCTCGGGCCGGCTCTCGCTGGGGCCGATGGGGGAGCGCTTCGAGCGCGAGTTCGCGACCTGGCTCGGAGTCGAGGACGCGGTGATGGTGTCCAGCGGCACCGCGGCGCTCCACCTCGGGGTGCGGATGCTGGGCTGGGGGCCGGGGGACGAGGTCGTGACGAGTCCGTTCAGCTTCGTCGCCTCCGCCAACTGCCTGCTCTACGAGGGGGCGCGGCCTGTCTTCTGTGACGTCGACCCCGAGACGCTCGACCTCGACCCAGACGCGGCGGCGGCAGCAGTGGGGGAGAGCACCGCCGGCGTCCTGCCGGTCCACATCTTCGGCTACCCGGCGGCGATGCCCGAGCTGGAGACGCTGGCCTCGCGCCATGGCCTCGGCGTCCTCGAGGACGCCTGCGAGGCGCTCGGCGCGGTCGACTCCGAGGGGCGCAAGGTCGGCGCCCGCGGCAACCTCGCCACCTTCGCCTTCTACGCCAACAAGCAGATGACGACGGGGGAGGGGGGGATGATCGTCCCCCGCGACGCCGAGGAGGCCGCCCGCCTGCGCTCGGAGCGCAACCAGGGCCGCGCCGTCGACATGGGCTGGCTCGACCACGATCGGCTCGGCTACAACTACCGCCTCTCCGACCTCGCCGCCGCCCTCGGCGTCGCCCAGGTCGAGAAGCTCGACTCGCTGCTCGAGCGCCGCGCCGCCGTCGCCCGCCTCTACGAGGAGCGCCTGGCGGAGATCGAGGGGCTGGAGACGCCGAGCGCCGGCCGCGGCGCCGAGGCGCGGAGCTGGTTCGTCTACGCCGTCCGCCTGCCCGCGGGCGCCGACCGCGACGCGGTCGTCCACGCCCTCGCCGAGCGCGGCATCGCCGCCAAGGCCTACCTGCCCTGCATCCACCTCTTCCCGCACCTGCGCGAGCTCGGCTACCGCGAGGGCCAGTTCCCGGTCGCCGAAGCCGCCGCGGCCGCCTCGCTGGCGCTGCCGTTCTTCCCGGCGATGAGCGAGGCGCAGGTGGAGCGCGTCTGCCAAGAGCTCGCCATTGCCCTCGGCCAGGCCCTCTAGCGGCATAATCGCCCGCCCATGTCGCGCTTCCGCAAAGAGCCGGACCCCCGCTTCTGGCGCCTCAACCGCTCGCTGGCCTTCGATTCCTGGCTGGCGCCCTACGACATCGACCAGTCGAAGGCGCACGCCCGCGGCCTCTGCCAGATCGGCGTCCTCACGGCGGACGAGCTGGAGCAAATCGAGGCGGGCCTCGACCGCGTCCGTGCCCGCATGGGCGAGCACGGGTTCGAGTTCGATCCCGCCGACGAGGACATCCACATGGCGATCGAGCGGCTGCTCGGCGAGGAGATCGGCCCGCTCGCCGGCAAGCTCCACACCGGCCGCTCGCGCAACGACCAGGTCGCCACCGACGTAGCGATGGTCGTGCAGGCGCACTCGCTGCGGGCGATCGAGCTCTGCGGCGCGGCGATGCAGCGGCTGCTGGGCCTGGCCGAGACCCACGCCGACTGGGCGATGCCCGGCTATACGCACCTGCAGCGCGCCCAGCCGGTCTACCTCGGCCACCACCTGCTCGCCTACTTCTGGATGCTCGCCCGCGACGTGCTGCGCTTCCAGTTCGCCCTCGACAGCGCCGGCGTGATGCCGCTCGGCTCGGGGGCGCTGGCCGGCGTCAACTGGGAGATCGACCGCGAGGCGGTCGCCGCCGACCTCGGCTTCGCCCACGTCAGCCACAACTCGATCGACGGCTCCTCCAACCGCGACTTCGTCCTCGACTACCTCGCCGCCGCCTCAACCTGCGCGATGCACCTCTCGCGCCTTGGGTCGGAAATCGTCATCTGGTCGAGCAGCGAGTTCGGCTTCTGCGAGCTCGACGAGTCCTTCTCCTCGGGCTCCTCGATCATGCCGCAGAAGAAGAACCCCGACTCGGCTGAGCTCTTGCGGGCGAAGAGCCCGCGCGTCGCCGCTTCCTACCAGACCCTGCTCGGGGTGATGCACGCGCTGCCGCTCACCTACGGCAAGGACATGCAGGAGGACAAGGAGCCGCTCTTCGACGCGATCGACACGCTCGAGGCCTGCCTCGACGCCACCGCCGGGATGCTCGACGGGATCGAGTTCCACCGCGGGCGGATGGAGGAGGCCTCCGGCGACGAGATGCTGGCCGCGACCGAGGTCGCCGACCTGCTGGTCCGCCGCGGCGTCCCCTTTCGCGAGGCGCACGGGATCGTCGGCGGTCTCGTCCGCGACGCGGTCGAGCGCGGCAAATCGCTCTCCGAGCTGACGCCGGAGGCGCTGCGGCAGCGCTCCGAGCACCTCGACGACTCCTACTACGAGGTGCTGCAGCGCAGCAGCTGGCTGGAGTCGAAGCGGATTGCCGGCGGCACCGGCTCGGCTCCGCTCGCCAGGCAGCTCGAGGAGGCGCGGGAGACGCTGGCGGCGGTGCAGGCGCGCATCGAGGAGGAGCGTGGGTAGAGAGGACCCGTGCCCGATCGCCTAGAGCGCGAGTTCTTCGACCGCTCGGTCCACGATGTCGCCCGCGAGCTCGTCGGCTGCACGCTCCTTTACGAGGGCTGCGGCGGCGTCATCGTCGAGACCGAGAGCTACGAGGCCGACGACCCGGCCTGCCACGCCTACGTCGGTCTGACCGAGCGGACCAGGGTCCTCTTCGGGCCGCCCGGCTACGCCTACGTCTACCTCTCCTACGGCATCCACAGCCTCCTCAACGCCGTTGCCGAACCGGAGGGGGAGGCGGCGGCGGTGCTGATCCGGGCGCTGGAGCCGACCCACGGGTTGGAGGCGATGCGCGAGCGGCGCGGCGCCAAGCCCGACCCCGAGCTGTGCTCGGGCCCGGGGAAGCTGACCGAGGCGCTGGGGATCGACCTCGGCGACAACGAGCGCGACCTCTGCCGCGAGCCCTTCCTGCTGGCGCCGCGCGAGGGGGCGGCGCCGGAGATCGTCGCCGGTCCCCGGATCGGGATCACCAAAGCGGTCGAGCGGCCTTGGCGCTTCTGCGCCGCCGGCAGTCGCTACGTCTCGCGACCGCGACCGGTCCCGGCCTGACCGCGAAACCGTAAAAACCATTCTTCAAGGATGGTTTTTACGGTCTCGCCACTTAACCGGCGGTGACGCCGCCCCCGCCGCCGGCGGGTTCGGCCGGCGCGGCTTCCGGGGCGGCTTCGGGGGTCACTTCCGGGGCGGCTTCGGGTTCGGGCGTCGGTTCCGGCGCCGGGGCGGATTCGGTTTCGGGCGCTTCGTATTCGCCTTCTTCGCCTTCCGGCGTCGTTTCGTATTCGCCTTCCGAGGGTTCGTAGCTTTCGCTTTCGCCGCCTTCGCCCGCCTTGATTTCTTCGCCAGCTTCCTTCGCCGCCTTCCTCGCCGCCCGTTCGGCGGCGCGTTCGGCCTGGATTTCTTCCCAGGCGGAGATTACGCTCGCCCAGATCAAGGCGGGGAAGGTGCCGCCCATCACCGGGCCGCCGTTGTAGAGGGTGGTCATCGGCGTCGTCGTGTTCGGGTAGCCGACCCAGACGCAGGCGGTGACTTCGCTCTGGATGCCGCCGCAGAACCAGGCATCGCGGTTTTCCTCGGTCGTCCCCGTCTTGCCCCACTCGCCTTCAGCTCCCGTCTGGGCATTGGTGCCGGTGCCGCTGGAGACCACCGTTTCGAGGATGCTCTTCGCCTCTTCGATCTTTTCCTGGTTGAAGACCTGGTGGTGGATGACTTCGTTGTCGCCGCCCTTGATCACGTGGCCGTTCTTGTCGGTCACTTCGGTGAAGGCGACGGGGCTGTCGCCGGGTTCGTGGGCGAGGCTGCCGCTGACGCGGTTGCCGTTGTTGCCGATCGTGCTGTAGGCGTAGGCCCAGCCGAGCGGGGAGACGCCTTCGTTCAGCCCGCCAAGCACCATCGCCGGGTTGGTCGAGATCGGATCGCGGTAGCCGGCCTTGTGGACGGTGGAGGCGATCGAGCGGGTGCGGTCCTCGACCGTCTTTCCCTTCAGCCCTTCGAGCCCGAGCTGGGCGTAGATCGAGTTGTCCGAGTAGGTCGTCGCGCAGATGATCGAGCAGGAGCCGAGGTAGGAGTCCTCGTCGTTGTGGACGACGAAGGTTTCGCGCCCGTGTTTTCCGAAGTGGAATTCCTGCGGGGCGGATTCGTAGACGGTTTCCGGCGAGATCCCCTCTTCCAGGGCGGTGATCAGGGTGAAGGGCTTGATCGAGGAGCCGGGCTGGCGGCGCCCCTGCGTCGCCAGGTTGAAGGGCGTGGTTTCGAAGTCGGGCCCGCCGACCATCGCCTTGATCCCGGCGTTGCGGTTGTCGATCACGACCACCGAGGCGGTGGCGGGCAGGGCGCCCATGTAGGAGCTGACCGCTTCTTCCGCTTTTTCCTGGAGGCGCAGATCGAGGGTCGACTTGACTTTGAGGCCGCCGTAGAAGGCCTTGGAGGCGCCGTAGCGTTCGAGCAGCTGCTGGCGCAGGTAGGCGGTGAAGTAGGGGGCCTTGGAGTCGATCTTCGGCGGCGCGATCTCGCTCGGCGCCGGCAGCGCCTGCTGCATCCCTTCCCGCATCTGCGCTTCGGAGATGTAGTCGTGCTGGTACATCTTTTCCAGCACAAGGTTGCGGCGGCCGAGCGCGTTTTCGGGGTAGACCTTGGGGTCGAAGGCCGAGGGGGAGGCGATGATCCCGGCCAGCATCGCCGCCTCCCAGGGCTCGAGCACGCTGGCGCAGGGCTCGCTCGGGGTGCCGCAGCCCGGGTGGGCGGCGCCGAAGTAGGTGCGGGCGGCGGCCTCGATCCCGTAGGCGCCCTCGCCGAAGTAGATCGTGTTCAGGTACTCGGTGAGGATCTTGTCCTTGCTCCAGTGGTGCTCGAGCCGGTAGGCGAGCGCCGCCTCGCGGAACTTCTCGAGGATCGTGCGGCTGCCTTCGGCTTCGAGCGCGTTCTTGACGAACTGCTCGGTGATCGTCGAGGCGCCCTGCTGGGCGCTCTGGCTGGCGAGGTCGCTGATCAGAGCCCGGGCGATGCCGCGGAAGTCAACGCCTTCGTGTTCGTAGAAGCGCGAGTCCTCGATCGAGACCACCGCGTTCTTGATGTTGGGGGAGATCTGGCTCGAGTTGAGGAGGATTTTGTTCTGGTTGCTGGTCAGGGTCCCGATCGGTTCCCCGTTGTCGTCGTAGACCTCGCTGTTTTTCGACGCCTTGTACTCGGCGAAGTTGTAGATCGCCGGCAGGTCCTGCGAGACCGCGGCCATCATCCCGAAGACCATCGAGACAACGGCGAGGACGCCGAGCCCGAGCAGCACGAAGAGCACCCGCAGCTTCTTCAGGCGGGGTTTCGGTTTCTGGGGGGGCGGCGGTGGTCCCGGCGCAGTCGCGGAGACCGGGGGCGGGGGCGGGGGCGGAATCTCACCGCCGTCGCTTCGCCGGCGCTTTAGTCCTAAGACAGCCATCGAGTGAGGGCGACACAAAAAGGGCTCGACGTCCGTCGCGGACCGCCGAGCGAAGGCGGCAGTCTAGCATTGCCCGGATGTCGGATCTGACGCGGAACGCCGTCGACGTGCTGCCCGAGGGGCGCCTCGCCGAGCAGCTCGAGAGCGGCAAGCCGCTGCGCGTCAAGCTCGGGATCGACCCGACCACGGCCGACATCCACCTCGGCCACACCGTCGTCCTCGAGAAGCTGGCCGAGTTCCAGCGGGCCGGGCACACGGTCGTCCTCATCATCGGCGACTTCACGGCGCGGGTCGGCGATCCCAGCGGCCGCTCCGCCACCCGGCCGGTGCCGAGGGCAGAGGAGATCGAGGCCAACGCCGCCACCTACCAGGAGCAGGCCTTCAAGCTGCTCGACCGCGACAAGACCGAGGTCCGCCACAACAGCGAGTGGCTGCGGATGGAGCCGGAGACGCTGCTGGGGCTGCTGGCGCAGACGACGGTGGCGCGGCTGCTGGAGCGCGACGACTTCCAGAAGCGGATGGCGGCCGAGCAGCCGATCGCGGCGCTGGAGTTGCTCTACCCGCTGCTGCAGGGCTACGACTCGGTCGCGGTCGAGGCCGACGTCGAGATCGGCGGCACCGACCAGAAGTTCAACCTGCTGTTCGGGCGCGACGTCCAGAGCGCCTACGGCCGGCAGCCGCAGTCGATCATGACGCTGCCGATCCTGGTTGGCACCGACGGGGTGCAGAAGATGAGCAAGTCGCTCGGCAACTACGTCGGCGTCACCGACGCGCCGGAGGAGATGTTCGGCCGGTTGATGAGCGTTCCCGATGAGGCGATGGCCGAGTACTACCGCCTCCTGCTGGGCGAGGAGGAGCCGCAGAAGCCGCCGAACGAGGCGAAGCGGGAGCTGGCCCGGCGGCTGGTCGACCGTTTCCACGGCGAGGGATCCGGGGCGGTCGCCGAGGAGCACTTCAACCGCGTCTTCGTCGAGCACGCCGCGCCGGAGGAGATGCCCGAGGTCGACCTCGGCGCCTACAGCGCCGACGGCAACGGCCTCGTCCACCTGCCGCGCCTGATCGCCGGTGCCTTCGGCGTCAGCAGCAGCGAGGGCCGGCGCCTGCTGCAGCAGGGAGGGGTCAAGCTCGACGGCGAGCCGGTGGCCGCAGAGCCGCTCGATCTCGAAATCGATAGCCTTGACGGGCGCGTGCTGCAGGTGGGGAAGCGACGCTTCTGCCGCCTGAGGGCCACCCCCTAGGCAAGCAGCCTCGGCAGTGCTATATTTCTTTGCCCTCTTGGGGCTGCTTCGGCGGCCCCAAGCGCTGAGAGCGGCGAGACCCGTCGCGGAGGCGCAGCGGTCTTTGAAAACTGAGCAGCGTGCACTCCGCGGACCCGAG
>JBQCIG010000168.1:0-2696 GCA_051953975.1 Solirubrobacterales bacterium
AGCCAGCGCGCCGCTTCCTCCTCGTCGGTGAAGGGGGCGAAGGCCCTGATCGCGGTGGCGCGGGTGAGCGCGAGTGGCGCCGGCTCGGGGTCCGCCGCGCTGCTGCGCCGCCGACGCCGCCCCCGCAGCGGGGGCGCCCCGAGCCGCTGGAGGACGAGGACGCTCTCCTCCTCGCCCTCCCCCGAGCGCGCCAGGAAGCGTCCGTCCGCCAGGGGAAGCGGGCCGGCGAAGTCGAACTGGACGAATCCGAATAGCTGGGTCAGGACCCGATTCTCCCCGTTCCGTGGTTCCTTTGTCCGGTTATCGACGACACAGGAACCACGGAACGGTGCGGACGCGAATCAGTCGCCGGCGCCGGCGGCGAGGCCGCCGTT
The DNA here is from genome assembly GCA_051953975.1 of Solirubrobacterales bacterium. GTDB lineage: Bacteria > Actinomycetota > Thermoleophilia > Solirubrobacterales > 70-9 > VAYN01. The sequence continues at coordinate 375 of JBQCIG010000168.1, forward strand.
GCTGCGGTCCGGTTCCGCGTATTTCGAGGGCCGCACCGGTACGTTCGGGTTTTCGATTTCGCCGAGGCGGTTAATCAGGCGCTGCCACTGGGCTGGTTTCAACAGGGCGCTGAACTGGGCTTCGGCGCCGCCTTCGAGCGGGCGGTAGCCGATGTGGACGTGGTTGTAGTGGTCGGGCAGGGCGAAGCTGGTTTCCCCGGGCAGGTCCTCGAGCGAGATCACTTGGTGCGGGTGCATCGGTCCCTGCAGCTGGAGGACGTCTTTGATCAGCTGGTCGACCAGCGTCCCCGGTCCCTGATGGCCGGTTACCGGGACGCCGTCGATCACGGCGATGTCGACCGCGTCGCCGGTCGAGTGCTCGGAGACGTTGCCGGAGGTGGTCATCAGGCTGTGGCCGCACTCCAGCGAGGTGATCGTCAGCGTGAAGCCTTTCGAGCGCAGGTACTCGAGCACCGCCAGGACGCGGCGATCAATTTTGCCGCTGGCGATGTCTTCGCGCCCGCAGCTGTAGATCGAGAGGCCCTTGTCGTTCAGCACCCGTTTCTGCAGCGCTTCCTTCGAGAGCAGGAGGACGCCGGCGCCGCTCAGCTTCGCGAACGGGCTCTTGCCCTTGGCGCGGTAGATCGCGGTGGCTTCGAGCAGCTTCCAGCCGTCGAGGATCGGTTTCGGGTCGATCCGCGGCGCGCCCTTGCCGGCCGGGCGGATCGAGAAGTTGATGTGGGGGTCGATGCCTTCGCTGCCGGGGGCGACCCGGGCCAGCATCGTGCCGGCGATCACTTTCGAGCCGACCCGCAGCGAGCCTTCGCCGCTGGCTGCGATCGCGGCCTGCAGCTTGCGCGCGTCCGCCTTGCCGCTTTTGCCCTCGGCGCGGCCGGGGTAGGCGCGCAGCCTTGGCCTCAGATTCTGGCTTTCGACCGGGACCCGCTTTTCCTTGCCGGTCGGCATCACCACGACGCGGCGGTCGCGGACCAGGTGGCCGAGCTCGGCGTAGGTGTAGCGGTTGCCGTAGGTGTCTTCAAGGACGATGAAGGTGCCGAGCTTGGCGGAGTGCCCGAGCTTGCGGATCACGCCGTCGTTGACGGCGACCACCGGGGCGCCCTGCTTGGTGAAGATGTTGATCCCGCGTGGGGTGGGGGAGGAGGAGATGACTTCGGCGGCGTTGCCGTATTCGGCGGCGTTGCCGTTCTTGAGCGCCGCCCGGGCGGCGAGGTCGTCGGCGTAGCGGGCGTTGGCGGCGATCGGGAAGTGGGCGCCCTCGGTGAGGCCGGTCAGCGAGCCGACCAGGTCGGAGGGGAGGCGGCCGTAGGCGCGGGCGTAGAGGAGGACCTCCTGCACGTACCAGTCGGCGTGGTTGTAGGCGAAGATCGCCTTGTAGAGGTTGTGGTCGCCGCCGGCGAGCTTCAGGTAATGAGCGGCGGCGCAGATTGCGTCGACCGGGTTGTAGGGGTCCTTCTTGCCGTCTCCGTTGGCGTCGAGGCCGAACTGTTCCCAGCTCGCGGGCAGGAACTGCATCCAGCCGACGGCGCCGGCGCTGGAGACGTTGAGGTTGGTGCCGAAGGCGGTCTCGATTTTGTTGATCGAGGCGAGCACCTCCCAGGGGATCCCGTATTCGGTGCCGCAGGCTTGGTAGATCGGCAGCAGGAAGGGCGGGATTTCGAAGGAGTCGATGACGAAGTTAGGGACGCCGATCGGGGCCGGGCCGAAGGGGGCGATCGTCGTCGTCGGGTTGGCGACGGTGGGGGTGCCGCCGGGTGAGAACTCGGCGCCGCCGTTGCTCGCCTGCTTCGGCAGAGGCTGCTCGCCGCCGCCGTTGGCGCTCGGGGCGCTCACCCCGCCGGAGCCAACTCCGGCGGCGGGGTTGGTCAGTTCGTCGTTGCGATGGGCTCCGCCCTTGCCATGGGAGCCGCCGCCCCCGCCGCCGACGATGCCGGTGCCTTCCTGCAGGCCGCCGCCGGAGTGATGACCTCCGCCGGGGCCCGGGGAGGGAGATGGCGTCGGGACCGCTTCGCTTTCGGTCGGTTCGCCCGTCGCGACAGGTTCCTCGGTCGGATCCGTGGGCGATTCGCAGTCCGGGTCTTCCATGTCGACCAGGCCGTCGCCGTCGTCGTCAATTCCGTTGGCGCAGGCTGGAGCCTGCGTGGAGGGCACCAGGGTCGTGGTCGCGCCCAGCGTCGATTCGACCGGGCCGGTGGCGCCGCTGGGCGCAGTCGGCGCCGCGCCGGCGGGAGCCGTGCCCATCGCGGTGTCCAGCAAAAAGATGGAGATGGAGGCGAAAAGTGAGAACTAAATTATCATAACAAATATTCCCTGACCGCGCTCGGT
>JBQCIG010000169.1:0-16854 GCA_051953975.1 Solirubrobacterales bacterium
AAACCAACAAAAAAACCCCATTTTTTTTTTTGGTTTTTTCTTCCCCCCCCCCCCCCCCCCCCCCTCCCCTCAACCACGCGCGATCAACGCTCCCGTTACCTCCTGCCACCAAGCGCGGTCAGCCGAGTCCGTGTCGGGATGTTCCGCCCGCCGGGCACACCAGTCGGCTAGGCCGCGGCGACCGCCGATCGCGACCAGACCAGTCCCGATTACGGCGTAACGACCGTCGGCCAGGGCGACCAGGTGGGCCCCACGCTCGCTGCGGCTGCGCAGGACGGTGACGATCGGGATGCCGTCGATCTCCGTTCCAAGCTCGCCATCGTTGCGGGCCGGGCGCACGGTGAAGACCTGGGAGGCGGCGCGGCGGGGCAGTGGCGGCGGGCTGGGGCGGCCGATCGGCCCCTGTGCCCAGCGCTCGGTCAGCGCCTCGACTTCGTCGCGCAGCTCGCTGCGGACGAGGATGTGCAGCTCGTCGCCCTCGCGTAGCTCGGTCGAGCCGCGCGGGGGGATCGCGTTGCCGTCGCGGACGATCACGTTGACCAGCGCCTCCCGCGGCAGGTCGAGGTCGCGCACCGGGTGCCCGACCGCGGCCGCCCCCGGCGGCAGCCGGTAGGCGATCACGTCGCCGCCCATGCGGCGGATCCGCCCCGACTCGAGCAGCCGCCGCGGCAGCGCCGGCTCGTCGGTGGTGAGGCCGAGCCGGGCGGCCAGCGGCTCGAAGCTCGCCCCCTGGACCAGGGTCGAGCTGACGACGACGAAGAAGACGATCGCGAAGAGGTCGTTCCCCTCTTTGATCCCGGCGACGACCGGGAAGGTGGCGAGCCAGATCGGCGTCGCCCCGCGCAGCCCTGCCCAGCCGAGCATCAGCCGCTCCTTCGCGTCGAAGCGAGCGAAGGCGGTGGCGATGAAGGCGGCGACCGGGCGGGCGAGGAGGATCAGGATCGCCGAGAGGACCAGGGCGTCGAGCGCAATGTCGTCGAGGGTGGCGGGGATGACCAGCAGCCCGAGCAGGATGAAGAGGGAGATCTGAGCGACCCAGCCGAGCCCCTGGTGAAAGGCGACGACGGTTCGCCGGGCGTGGATCCGGGCAGAGCCGAGCGCGAGCGAGGTCAGGTAGACGGCGAGGAAGCCGGAGCCGTGGAGGACCTCCGTCAACCCGTAGGCAAGGCCGGCGATCGCGAGCGTGGCAACCGGGTAGACGCCGTCACTCGGCAGCTCCACGCGTTCGAGGGCGATCACGGCCAGGCGGCCCAACCCCACCCCGATCACCGCTCCCAGACCCAATTTCAGCGCCAGCAGGCCGGCCATGTCGGCGGCGCCGTAGCCAGGTTGCTGGATCCATTCGATGAAGCCGATCACTAAGAGCAGCGCCACCGGATCGTTCATTCCCGACTCGCCCTCGAGCGAGCGGGCGAGCCGCTTCTCCAGCGTCGAGCGTCGCAGCACGGCGAAGATCGCGGCCGAATCGGTGGCGGCGACCGCGGCCCCGACCAGCATCCCTTCCAGGGTGTCGAGCCCGAAGAGGAGCTTCGCCGCGAAGCCGGCGATCACCGCCGTGATCGCGGTGCCGACCGTCGCCAGCGAGATGGCGGTGCCGAGGACGGGGCGGACCTCCGACCAGCCGGCGGTGAGGCCGCCCTCGAAGAGGATCAGGACCAGGGCGATGGTCCCCAGCGTCCGCGCTAGCTCGGTATCGTGGAAGTGGATGCCGCCGATTCCTTCCGGGCCGGCAAGCATCCCGAGCGCGAGGAAGATCAGCAGACCGGGGACCCGCACCCGGTCGGCGAGCAGGGCGCCGGCGATCCCCGCGGCGAGGAGGACCCCGGCGATCAGGATCAGGTGGGCGTCATGGGCGCCGATTGAGCGACCCTAGCGTTAGAGGGGGCGGGTGCCCCTCTGCCGGAGACCGTACGTCTGCAAAGGGACCATCGGTGTCATCGGCTTGACCCAAAGCCTCCGTCAGAGGGGCACCCACCCCTAGATGTTCTCGTCGAGCATTCCCACCCGGACCTCGAACTCCTCGCCCGATCCGGGTTGGGGCACGTCCTCGGCGCGGGCGTGCGGATGGCGGTAGACGTAGTAGAGGAGCGAGAAGAGGGCTCCGGCGGCAACCAGGAAGCCGACCTCGACGCGGCGGAACTCTTCGGAGATCAGCGGCACGAAATTCCAGCCGATAAAGAGGCCGGCGCAGGCGATCCAGCGCACCGCCGCCCGCCGCACCTGCCCCTGGGCGATACAGGCCTGGTTGACCGTGACCGAGGAGAGGTAGAGCCCCATCCCGACCGAGACCAGCAGCAGGCCGGCGCGGTCGTAGGTGAACTTCTTCGAGAAGGCGATCTGCATCAGTTTCGGCCCGCCGATCAGGACCACGACCACGACCAGCGCGGTGAAGGCGGCGATCCCGAGCAGGACCATCCGCACCGTGTGGTGGAACTCGCGCTCGGCGTCCTCGGCGTCGCTGTGGTGGAGGGTGGTGAGGTGGGGGAGGATGCTGGTCGAGACCGACTGGAAGAGCTGCAGCGGCGCCCGCGCCAGCATCAGCACGTTGAAGATGAAGCCCGCTGCGGCGGCTCCCTGGAGGCCGCGGACGATCAGCGGCCCGGCGTTGAGGAAGGCCTGTTCGCTGAACATGATCACCAGCACCGCCGCCGCGAAGCCGCCGCCGTGGGCGAGCGAGAACTCGGCGGTGGGCTCCTCGTCTGCAGCGCCTGCCGAGACGCCCGGCGCCGCCCCGGCCGTCTGGGCGACCTGTTTCTCCTTTTGCGCCCGCCGTGCGAAGGCGAACGGCACCACCAGCAGGCTCAGCGCCGGCGCGGCGGTGATCCCGATCGCCACCGCCGACTGGCCGCTGAGGATGCCGATCGCGACCATCACCGCAAAGATCGTGCGGAAGCACGATTCGGAGAGGATCATCGCGACGAAGAGCCCGAACCGCTGCTCGCCGGCGAGGAAGCCACGGGCGAAGTAGCTGGCCGCGTAAAAGAGGACCGAGGTGAAGAAGACCCAGTAGAGGGCTTCGTTGCCCTCGAGCAGGCTGTTCTGGATCGGGCCCCGCAGCGCCAGCGCGACGACGGCGAAGAAGAGCGAGAGGCCGAACTGGATCGTCGAGGCGACCCGCATCGGCTGCCCGACCGGTTCGCCCTTGACCAGCCGCTCGGAGATGTGGCGCGAGAGCAGCTGTTCGATCGGCCGGTAGAGGGTGGAGATGGTGATGAAGACCGCCGACCAGAGCACGGTGATCTGCCCGTAGTCGGGCTTGGAGAGGACGTGTGAGGCGATCAGGAAGTAGGCGTAGGTGATGACGCCGGTCAGCCCGACGCCCACCGCGAGGAAGCTCGCGGTCTTGCCGTAGTCGGCGGAGCTCTTCATTCCCTCTTCTCGCTACCCGGCTCGTAGTGGGAAGGCTCGACCCCGAGCGCCAGCTCGACCCGCCGCACCCGCTCGAAGACGCGCTGGGTCATCACCCGCTGGCCGGCGAGCAGGTCGCCGATCACGCCGAGGGCGAAGAGCTGGACGGCGGCGATGAAGAGGACGGCGCCGAGGATCAGCGACTGGACGTGGCCGGTGCTATCGCCGTTGAAGATCCAGTCGATCAGGAACGGCAGCCAGGCGGCGAAGGCGAGCACGAGGACGACGAGGGAGGCGGTGACGAAGGCGCGCAGCGGCTCGTAGCGGGCGTAGATGCGGAGGATCGCGGGGCCGTTGCGGCGCACGTAGGCGCCGGTCGAATCGAACAGGCGCGACTCGCGCGTCTTCGGGTTGGTGCCGATCTCGACCTCGTCGACCGCGACCAGCATCTTCCCGGCCTGGATCAGGCTCTCGAGCGTGTAGGTGAAGTTGTCGACGACCAATAACTGCAGCGCGGCCTCGCGGTTGTAGGCGCGGAAGCCGGAGGTGGCGTCGGTGATCGCGGTCCCCGAGACGCGGCGCACGACCCAGCTGCCCAGCCGCTGCAGCCGTTTTTTGCTGGGGGAGAAGTGGTCGATGCCGCCGACGCGGCGGTCGCCGACGACCATGTCGGCCTCGCCGGCGACGATCGGCGCCACCAGCTTCGCCACGTCGGCGCCCTTGTACTGGTTGTCGGCGTCGGTGTTGACGACGACGTCGGCGCCGAGCTTGAGGCAGGCGTCGAGCCCAGCCTGGAAGCCGGCGGCGAGGCCCTTGTTGTTGGTCAGCCGGACGATGTGCTCGACCCCGCATTCCCGCGCCACCTCGACCGTGCGGTCGGTGCTGCCGTCGTCGATCACCAGCAGCTCGACCTCGTCAATGCCGGGGATGCTGCGCGGGAGGTCGGCGATGGTCTGCGGCAGCGTCTGCTCCTCGTTGAGGCAGGGGATCTGGATGATCAGCTTCATGGGGTACGGGGGTGGGGGCGGCCCAGGGTACTTGGACCGCTTTCCAAGTAGCTACGCCGCCCAGAGGGTAGAATCCTCGTTGATTGACGAGTCAATCAGCCACCGATACTGATTTCCTACGGCGCGTACTCGCCCTCGCTGAGGGCGGGAGGGGGCGGGTTAGTCCGAATCCGCTCGTGGGCGCCGCCGTCGTACGTGATGGTGAAGTGATCGGCGAGGGGTTCCATGCGGAGCTCGGCGGGTTGCACGCTGAGAGGGCGGCGCTCGAAGACTGTCGGCGGCGGGGTGAGGATCCAGCTGGGGGGACGTTGTACGTGACGCTGGAGCCCTGCGCGCACCAGGGGCGGCAGCCGCCCTGCGTCGAGGCGATCCTCGAGGCGGGGATCAGCCGCGTCGTGATCGCCTCCGATGATCCGAGTGAGAAGGCCGCCGGCCGCGGCCCCGGCATCCTCCGCGACGGCGGCGTCCAGGTCGACTTCGCCGCCGGTGCCGAGGCGACCGCTGCCCGCCGCCTCAACCAGCCCTTCCGCAAGCACGCCCGCACCGGGCTGCCGCTGGTCGTCCTGAAGATGGCGATGTCGCTCGACGGCCGGACCTCGACCGCCCCCGGCGACAGCCCCTGGATCTCCGGAGAGCAGAGCCGCGAGCTGGTCCACCGCTGGCGCGCCGAATCCGACGCGATCGCCGTCGGCATCGGCACCGCCCTCGCCGACGACCCACTCTTGACCGCCCGCATCGATGGGGCGCGTCAACCAATTCGCGTCGTCTTCGACCGCCAGGCCCACCTGCCGCTGGAGTCTCAGCTGCTGAAGACCTTGAATCAGTCGCTGGTCTTGGTCGTCACCGCCCCCGACGCTCCTGGCGACCGGGTCTCCGCTCTCCAAGACGCAGGCGCCGAAACCATCGTCGCCACCGACATCGAATCGGCGCTCCGCGAGCTGGGGCGCCGCGAAGTCACCAGCCTCTTCCTCGAGGGCGGCCGAACCCTCGCGTCCAGCTTCTTGTCAGCCGGGCAGATTGACGAATCGCGTACCTTCATCGCCCCAGTGCTTCTTGGTATTGACGAAGGTGGTTGGCGCGCGGGTCCTGTCGCCGCAGGGGACCCACCCCCTCCTGCGCGGCAGGAGGGGGTCCCCCCTACGACGCCACCCGTGCGAGGCACCGCTTTGGACTCCACTGCGGAGCGGGTTGGCGAGGACACTTTGATCCGAGCGCGGTTCAAGGAGTGGTGAGGTGTTCACGGGCCTCGTCGAAGACATAGGAACGGTTGATTCGATCGAGCAAACCACCGATGGCGCGCGGATGCGCATCTCCACCCAACTCGCCAATCAACTCGCGCCCGGCGATTCCATTGCCGTCAACGGCTGCTGCCTCACCGCAACCGCTGTCGCTGACGGTCAGTTCGAGACCGAGGCGATGAATCAGACGCTCTCCCTCACTGCCTTGGACGGCATCGAAGAGGGTGACCGCGTGAACCTTGAGCTGGCGATGAAGGCTTCGGATCGCCTCGGAGGCCACATCGTTCAAGGGCACGTTGACGGCGTCGCTACCGTGGTCTCAGCGGAGGACGACGGCTTCGCGCGCCGCCTCCGTCTCGAGCTGCCCACCCAGCTCCTCCGCTACGTGGTCCCGCAGGGCTCGATCACCCTCAACGGGGTCAGCCTCACGGTCGCGGATTTAGGCGAGTCTTGGGTCGAGGTTTCCCTCATCCCCGAGACGCTCGAGCGGACCAACCTCGGCGAAGTCGAGCCGGGAAGCAAGCTGAACGTCGAGTGCGACATCGTGGCGAAGTACGTGGAGCGATTGGTGGCACCATTCGCCGGAAAGGAGCAGGCGTGAGTCAGATGGCCGAGACCCAGAGACAAGAGAGCGCGGGGACGGAGAAGAGCCCGTTCGCCTCGATCGAGGAGGCGATTGAGGAGATCCGCGCCGGCCGCATGGTCGTCGTCTGCGACGACGAGAACCGCGAGAACGAGGGCGACCTGACGATGGCGGCCCAGTTCGCGACGCCGGAGGCGGTCAACTTCATGGCCAAGGAGGGGCGCGGGCTGATCTGCCTCTCGCTCACCTCGGAGCGCTGCGACGCGCTCGGCCTAAACCTGATGGCGGCGAAGAACGAAGCGCCGCTGCAGACCGCCTTCACGGTCTCGGTCGAGGCGCGCGAAGGCGTCACCACCGGCATCTCCGCCCACGACCGCGCCCACACGATCCAGGTCGCGATCGACCCGCAGGCGACGCCGCGAGACCTCGTCCAGCCCGGCCACGTCTTCCCGCTGCGGGCGAAAGACGGCGGCGTGCTGGAGCGCGCCGGCCAGACCGAGGCCTCCGTCGACCTCGCGCGCCTCGCCGGGCTCCATCCCTCCGGCGTGATCTGCGAGATCATGAACGACGACGGCACGATGGCCCGCGTCCCGGACCTTGTCCCGTACTGCCAGAAGCACGGGTTGAAGATGATCACGGTCGCCGACCTGATCGCCTACCGGCGGCGGACCGAGAAGCTGGTCGAGCGCGTCGTCGACACCGCGCTGCCGACCGTCTTCGGCGATTTCACCGCCGTCGGCTACCGCTCGCTGGTCGATGACAAACACCACGTGGCGATGGTCAAGGGCGAGGTCGACGGCGAGGAGGACGTGCTGGTGCGCGTCCACAGCGAGTGCCTCACCGGCGACGTCTTCCACAGCATGCGCTGCGACTGCGGCGAGCAGCTGGAAGCGGCGCTCTCGATGATCGAGCGCGAGGGCCGCGGCGTCCTCCTCTACCTCTCCCAGGAGGGCCGCGGGATCGGCCTGCTGAACAAGCTGCGCGCCTACAAGCTGCAGGAGGAAGGCGCCGACACGGTCGAGGCCAACCTCAAGCTCGGCCTGCCCGCCGACCTGCGCGACTACGGGATCGGCGCCCAGATCCTCGGCGACCTCGGCCTCACCAGCATCCGCATCCTCACCAACAACCCGAAAAAGATCGTCGGCCTCGAGGGCTACGGCCTCTCGGTCACCGAGCAGGTGCCGATCGAGTCGGTCCCCAACGCTCACAACGAGGCCTACCTGCGCGCCAAGCGCGACAAGATGGGGCACTCGCTGCACCACCAGGGGCTCGCCTTCGACGAGGAGATGATCCACGACGAGGAGGAGCGCGACGCCAGGGACGGCAAGGACGCCGATGGCTGAGGCCGGGGCGTTCCTGGAGGAATTCGGCGAGGAGGAGAAGGCGACGCTGGCGCCGCTCCACTTCGGCGTCTGCGTCGGCCGCTTCTACGAGGACCTGGCGCAGCGGCTGCTGGACGGGGCGCGGCAGGGATTCGAGCTGGCCGGCATCCAAGCCGACGCCGTCACCTACACCTCGGTCCCCGGCGCCTTCGAGCTGCCCTTCGCCGCCAAGCAGTTCGCCGAGAACGGCTACGCGGGCGTCGCCTGCCTCGGCGTCGTCATCCGCGGCGAGACCGACCACTACGACTTCGTCTGCGCCGAGTCGGCGCGCGGCATCCAGCGGGTGCAGCTGGAGACGGGCGTCCCCTGCGCCTTCGGCGTCATCACCTGCGAGACGATGGAGCAGGCGCTGGCGCGCTCCGGTGGTGACAAGCGCGACCAGGGCCGCAACGCGGCGCTCACCGTGGCCCGCATGGCGCTGCTGAAGCGGCAGATCGGCTGACCTCGGCGGTAAGACCGCCGCTAAGACGACCCTGTACCATCCACCGTCCTTATGGCCAAGGTATGCCACAGCTGCGGCAAGGGACCGGCCTTTGGCCAGTCCCGCAGCCACTCGATGGTCGCCACCAAGCGCCGCTTCGAGCCGAACCTGCAAAAGGTCCGCATCCTCGACGACGGCACTCCGCGCCGCGCATACGTATGCACGCGCTGCCTCAAGGCCAACAAGGTCACCAAGGCCGCTTAGTCCTCGAAAAAAGGCTGGGTAGGGGGGAGGGTCCGAGGGGACTGTCGACTTTGTTACCTCGTGGGGAACAAAAGCGACACGCTCGACGCGCGGGTGGCGAATATCGCTGCGCGGCAGCATGGAGTTGTCACGTTGAGGCAACTCGAAGGGGTGGGGTTGAGTCGACGGGCGGCTGTAGGACGAGTGCAACGCGGTCAACTGCACCGCCTCCATCGCGGCGTCTATGCGGTAGGCCACCGTGCTCCCACTCACCGCAGTCGCTGGATGGCCGCAGTTCTCGCTTGTGGTGAGGGGGCGGTTCTAAGTCACCACTCCGCGGCGGGGCTCTGGGAGCTTCTGCGGCCGATCAACGGTCCCATCCATGTCTCCGTGCCGTCAACCACGGGCCGTAAGCGTCGCTCCGGAATCCACCTCCACCGAGTGCCCTCCCTCTCGCCCTCCACCTCAGCAATTAGAGGAGGGCCAGAGGGAGGGCACATGTGCACCCATCGCCACAACATCCCCGTCACCACCATCCAGCGCACGATCGACGATCTCGACGGTTGCGTCCCGCCGCACCTCCTACGTCGCGCGCGGAGGCAGGCGGAGCTGAAAGGGATTCGACTGAGGGGAGCGGAGAGGAAGCGCTCGAAGAGCGACCTCGAGGAAGACTTCCTCGCGCTCTGTCGCCACTACCGCCTGTCCCATCCCGAAACCAACACCAAGATCGGCCGCTGGGAGGTCGACTTCGTCTGGCGGAGGCAGCGAGTCGCCGTCGAGGTCGACAGCTTTGTCTACCACCGCGGCTCGATCGCCTTCCAGGACGATCGCGCCCGCGATCTTGATCTGCGGCAGCGCGGCTACACCGTCCTCCGCTTCAGCGAACGGCAGCTCGAAGAGGAGCCGCAACGCGTCGCCGCGGACGTGGCGCGAGCTTTGGCGCAGGCCGCCGAGACTCGCTAGCTATCCGCGCCGCTGCCGACCGAGGCGACAACGGGGTGCTCGCCGGTGGGGGAGGGATCGCCCTCCTCCGGCTCAACGTGCAGGCGCGGGAGCAGGCGGTCCAAGCCGCTCGGGAACCACCAGGCGCGCCTGCCGAGCAGCTGCATGATCGCCGGCACCAGCATGGTGCGGATGACGACGGCGTCGATCAGGACGGCGGAGGAGAGGCCGAGGCCGGAGAGCTTGATGATCCGTTCTTCGCCGAGCATGAAGGAGGCGAAGACGGTGACCATGATCGCCGCCGCGGCGGTGATCACGCGGCCGGTCAGGGCGAGGCCCTGGGTGACGGCTTCGCTCGCGTCCTTGCGGTGCTCCCACTCCTCGTGGATCCGCGACATCAGGAACACCTCGTAGTCCATCGAGAGCCCGAAGACGATCGCGAAGAGGAAGATCGGGAAGAAGGAGATGATCGGGCCGGTGTTGTCGACCCCGATCAGGCTCGCCCCCCAGCCGAACTGGAAGACGGCGACGACGAGCCCGAAGGCGGCGCCGATCGAGAGCAGGTTCATCGCGATCGCCTTCAGCGGCACCCAGATCGAGCGGAAGACGGTCATCAGCAGCAGCGCCGAGAGCAGGACGACGACCCCGATGAAGAGCGGCAGCTTTTCGGCGATCGCGTTGCCGAAGTCCTCGAAGATCGCGTTGACGCCGCCGACGTGCAATCGCGCTCCGGTCTTCGCTTCGATCGGCGGGATCACGCTGCCGCGGATGTGGTCGAGCAGGTCGGTCGTGGCGGCGCTCTGCGGCGAGGTGGTCGGGTAGACCTGGAAGACGCCGGTGTTTTCAGCCGGGTTGAGCGTGATCGAGGTGGTCGCGGCGACGCCTTCTTCGCCTTCGAGTGCCTTCTTCAACTGCACGAGCCCTTCGTCCTGGCCCTTGCCCGGCAGCGAGGCGACCATCACGAAGGGCCCGTTGAAGCCCGCCCCGAAGCCTTCGGCCAGCAGGTCATAGGCCTTGCGCGTGGTCTTGCCCGGCGGTTCGGTGCCGGCGTCGTTGGTGCCGAGGCGCAGCGAGAGGGTGGGGATGCAGAGCAGGATCAGGAAGCCGCCGGAGAGCGCGGCCGCGAGCCACGGACGCCTCTGGATGCGGCGGCTCCAGCGGAACCACCAGCCGCCTTCGTCGATGCTCCGCGAGCCGGTCCCGAGCCCGGGGATGCGGAGCCGGTTGACCCAGTTGCCGGCGATCGTCAGCAGCGCCGGCAGCAGCGTCAGCGCCGCGATCATCGTGAACAGCACCGCCAGCGCCGCGGCCATCGCCACCCCGTAGAGGAAGTTGAGGCCGAGCAGGAACATGCCCAGCAGCGAGATGATCACCGTCACCCCCGCGAAGAGGACGGCGCGGCCGGCGGTGTCGACCGCTTTGATCGCCGCCTGCTGCTTCTCCAGCCCTTCGTCGAGCCCGTTGCGGAAGCGGGTGAGGATGAAGAGGGCGTAGTCGACGCCGACGCCGAGCCCGATCATCGCCGCCAGCACGATCGCGAAGTTGGCGGTGTTGAAGACGTGGGTGCCGAGGGTGACCAGGCTGAGCCCGACCCCAAGCGCAAAGAGGGCGGTGATCAGCGGCAGCCCCATCGCCACCGCCGAGCCGAAGGTGAGGAGGAGGACGATCGCCGCCGCCAGTAGGCCGATCCCGAAGGAGGAGTCGCCTTCTTCCTGTTCGGCTTCCTGGATCGTGTTGCCGCCGAGCTGGACTTCGAGGCCGTTGCCCGCCGCCCCCTTGGCGACGTCGATGATTTCCCGCGTCTTTTCTTTGTCCAGCTTGTTGTTGGGGACGTCGTACTGGATCGTCGCGTAGGCGATCTTGCCGTCTTCGCTGATCGCCGCCGCGCCGCCCTTGACGTAGGGGCTGGCGACTTCGCTGACGTGGGGGAACTTTTCGATCTGGGCGAAGACCCCTTCCATCTTCTGCCTCACCGCCGGCGATTCGATCCCCTGGTCGGCCTTGAAGACGATCTGCGCCGCTTCCCCGGACTGCTGCGGGAACTTGTGTTCCAGCAGTTCGAAGGCTTCCTTCGAGTCGGAGGCGGGCAGCTTGAATTCTTCGGTGAAGTGGGCCCCGACCGATCCGGCGATCCCGCCGATCGCGATCAGGGCGACGATCCAACCGACGATGACCGTCTTGCGGTGACTGGTGGTCCAAGTGGCGAAACGACGCATTGGAGCGGTCACCGTACCAATGCCAGAGGCGGGTAGGTGTGAAGACGCTCACGTCGCGCCCGGGGAATAGATTCTGCGGTGATGCCCGATCCCTCGATCGCCCGCTTCCGGCGGGTAATCAGCTCTGCCTACGCCTCGCTGGAGGCGCGCCGCCAAGAGGTCAACGACCTCAACGTCTTCCCCGTCGCCGACGGCGACACCGGCGACAACATGGCGATGACGCTGCGGGCGGTGATGGAGGAGCTCGACCGCCTCGACGGCCAGTCGGTCGACGAGGTGGGGCGGACCGAGCTGGTCCAGGCGCTCGCCCGCGCGGCGCTGATGGGCGCCCGCGGCAACTCCGGCGTCATCCTCAGCCAGATCGTCCGCGGCGCCGCCGAGGAGCTCGCCAGCCGGCCCGGCGAGCTGGTCGACCCGACCCTGGTCGCCGGCGCCTTCGCCCGCGCCGCCGACGCCGCCTACGAATCGGTGCGGGAACCGGCCGAGGGGACGATGCTGACCGTCTTCCGCGAGATGGCCCACTCGCTCGCCCGCCAGCTCGCCCACCTCTCGGTCGATCAGCAGCGGCTCGCCCGCGAGGCCTCCGAAGAGGAGCAGGACGCGGTCCTCGCGCGGGTGCTGGAGCGGGCGATCGAAGACGGCGAGCGCGCCGTCGCCCGCACCCCCGAGCAGCTCGAGGTGCTGCGCGAGTCCGGCGTCGTCGACGCCGGCGGCCACGGCCTCGTCCTCATCCTCGCCGGCGTCGTCGCCGGCCTGCGCGGCGACGGGGCCGAGTTGCCCGAGGTCCCGCGCCACGAGCCGCCGCGCCGCAGCCTGCCCCACCACGAGGACAGCCGCTACCGCTACTGCACCAACTTCATCGTCTCCGGCAGCGGCCTCAGCAACCGCGAGTACCTGCCGCGGCTGGAGGGGCTCGGCGACTCGGTCCTCGTCGTCGGCGACGACGCCACCCTCAAGGTCCACGTCCACACCGACAAGCCCGAGGCCGCGGTCGCCCTCTTCGACGGGGTCGGGAAGGTGACCAACCTTGACGTCGCCGACATGCGCGAGCAGGTCGCCGAACGCGACGCGAGGCTGGGCGCTGCCGGCCGCACCGGCGTCGTCGCGGTCGCCGCGGGCGACGGGCTGCAGCGCCTCTTCGGCGAGCTCGGCGCCCACGTCGTCCCCGGCGGCGAGACGCTCAATCCCTCGACCTACGAGCTCCTCGCCGGCATCCACAGCGTCCCCAGCGAGGAAGTCCTCGTCCTGCCCAGCTCCTCGAACGTGATCATGGCCGCCGAGCGCGCCTGCGAGCTCTCCGAGAAGCCGGCGCGGGTGGTGCCGGCGACCTCGCAGCAGGCGAGCCTGCTGGCGCTGGTCGAGCTCGACCCCGAGAGCTCGCTGGAGGAGAACGCCGCACGCCTGGGGGAGGCGCTGGACGGGCTCGTCACCGGCGGCATCGCCCCGGCCGCCCGCGACGACGCCCAGGGCAACTTCAAGAAGGGCGACGCGGTCGGCTTCGTCGACGGCGAGATCGTCGCCCACGGCGGCGCCGGCTCGACCCTCGACGAGACCCTGCAGCACCTCGCCAGGGAGGCCGAGATCATCACCGTGATCGCCGGTGAGGGCGCCCCGATCGCGCTGGAGGAGATCGACACCCACGTCCCCGACGGCGTCGAGGTCGAGACCCATGAGGGGGGACAGCCGAGCTGGTGGTGGCTGCTGGCCGCCCAGTAGCGCGCTCCTTCGCCGGCGCCCGCGAGCTCGGCCGTGCCGACCTGCTCGAGGCTCCCGTCCACTGGCCGCGCCCGAGCGCGCTCGCCGCCGGCCTGGGCTCGCTGAAGGGGATCGGCCCAAAAACCGCCGAAGCCGCCGCCGCGGCCGGCATCCAAACCGTCGGCGACCTCCTGTACCACGTTCCGCGCCGCCACCGTGACCTGCGGATTCGTCAGCTCGGCGACCTCGAACCCGGCGAAACCGCGACCGTGCAGGTAGAGGTCCTGGGCTCCCAACCCCGTCCTTTCCGCAAAGGCCGCCTGCGCATGGTCAGCGTCAAAGTCGGCGACGAGACCGGCCACGTAAGGGCCACCTGGTTCAACCAACCCTGGATCGCACAGAAGCTCGAGCCAGGTGCCCAGCTTCTGCTCACGGGTAAATACTCGGGCCGAGGCTTAGCGGTCCGTGAATGGGAGCTCCTCGATCAAGGACGTCGACCGGAGCACGACCCTGCGGCGGGTGGCGCGAGTGTGGGGGATGCCGAGCATCCAGCGCAGGCGTCCCCCATCAGCTCGCGACGGGACCCGCCGCCCGAGGCCATGGTCCCTGTCCACGGAGCCACCGAAGCGATCCGTCCCGCGCAAATCCGCGACTGGGCCGAGCAGGCGGTCGAGCTGGCGCCGAACGCAATCGAGGGTTTGCCCTCCGAGCTGCGCACGCGCCGAAAACTCACCGGCGTCGGCGACGCGCTGCGCACCGTCCATTTCCCGGAGTCTCTAGACGATCTCGACGAAGCCCGCGAGCGCCTCGGCTTCGAAGAGCTGTTCCTCCACCAGGCCCTCCTCGCCACCCGCAAGCGCACTCACCGCACCGCGCGTCCGGCGCCCCGCTTCGGCCAGCCCGGCGAGCTGGTCGGCCGCTGGCTCGAGTCGCTGCCTTTCGAGCCGACCGGCGACCAGCTCAAATCCTTCGACGAGATCGAGGCCGACCTCGACTCCGGCGAGCCGATGCAGCGGCTGCTGATGGGCGAGGTCGGCTCCGGCAAGACCGTGGTCGCCGTCTACTCGATGCTGCGGGCGCTGGAAGCGGGCTACCAGGCGGCGCTGATGGCGCCGACCGAGACCCTCGCCGAGCAGCACGCGATCACCCTCGGCAAGCTGCTCGCCGAAGAGGCGATCCCCTTCGCATTGCTGACCGGGGCGACGCCGGCGCCGATTCGCCGTCGAGCCCTGGACCAACTCGCCAGCGGCGAGTTGGGACTGATTTTGGGCACCCACGCGCTGATCGAGCCGACCGTCCGCTTCGCCCGCCTCGGCCTCTGCGTCGTCGACGAGCAGCACCGCTTCGGCGTCGGCCAGCGCCGCGCCCTCGACGAGAAGGGGGTGGAGGGGATGGCGCCGCATGTCCTCCACATGACCGCGACGCCGATCCCGCGCACGCTCTCGCTCACCGCCTACGGCGACCTCGATACGACCCCGCTGCACGAGCTGCCCGCCGGTCGCCAGCCGGTCGAGACGCGCCTCGTCGCCGAAGAGCAGCGCGGCGAAGCCTTCGAGTTCCTGCGGCGGCGCCTGCGCGAGGGGCGTCAGGCCTTCATCGTCTGCCCGCTGGTCACCGAGTCGGAGAAAGTCGCCGGCAAAGCTGCTGCGGTTGAGGCCGAGCGGCTGCGGAAGGGCGAGCTGCGCGAGTTCCGCCTCGGCCTCCTGCACGGCCAGATGCCCTCGGCCGAGAAGGGGGAGGCGATGCGCGCCTTCGCCGCCCACGAGACCGACGTGCTGGTCTCGACCACGGTGATCGAGGTCGGGATCGACGTCGCCAACGCGACCGTGATGGTGATCGAGGGGGCCGAGCGCTTCGGCGTCTCGCAGCTGCACCAGCTGCGCGGACGGGTCGGCCGCGGCGAGCACCCGAGCCAGTGTCTGCTCTTCGCCGAAGAGGCGGGCGAGCTGGCGCGGCGGCGGCTGCAGGCGGTCGCCGAGACCGGCGACGGCTTCAAGCTCGCCGAGATCGACCTCGAACTGCGCGGCGAGGGGGAGATCCTCGGCACCCGCCAGAGCGGCCTGCCGCGCTTCGCCGTCGCCAAGCTGCCGGAGGACGGCCCGAAGCTGATCGAAGCGCGCCGCGAGATCGAAGCGCTGCTGCGCCGCCACGGCTCCCTCTCCGACCCCGCCCTCGGCCCCCTGCTCGAGGCCGCCCGCAACCGCTTCGGCGCCGGTGCCGCCGACCCGATCCCGCTATGAGCGCCCGCCCGTCATGAGGGTCATCGCCGGCGAGCTGAAAGGCCAGCGCCTGGTCGCCCCTAGAGGCTGGAAGGTGCGTCCGACCTCCGACCGTGTGCGCGAGGCGATCTTCTCGGCCCTCGGCGAGCGCGTCGTCGGCGCCCGCGTCCTCGACCTCTACTGCGGCACCGGCGCGCTGGCGATCGAGGCGCTCTCGCGCGGCGCCACCTCCGCCGTCCTCGTCGACCGCGACACCCGGCCCGCCCTCGGCAACGTCCAGCGCCTCGGCCTGGAGGAGAAAGTCGAGCTGGTCCGCGCCGACGTGGGTCGCTGGCTCGGCCAGGTTTCGCCAGCGCTTGCAGCGGGAAAGTTCGATCTCGTCTTGGTAGACGCCCCGTATAGACTCGCCGACCGCGTGACCGAGGACCTCGAAAACCACCTGCCCCAGCTGCTCGCGGAGGAGGGCCGAGCCGTGGTCGAGAGCGGCGCCCGCCGGCCGCTGCGGATCGACTCGCTGGAGCCGCTGCGCCAGCGCCGCTACGGCGCCGCCGACGTCACCGTCTACCGGAAGGCGACGGGATGAGCGAGCGCAACGGGACGGTCGTCTGCCCGGGCAGCTACGACCCGGTCACCAACGGCCACCTCGACATCATCACCCGCACCTCGAATGTCTTCGAGCGCGTCGTCGTCGGCGTCGTCAACAACCCGATCCGCAAGCAGAAAACGCTCTTCACCGCCGAGGAGCGCAAGCAGTTCATCGAGGGGGCGACCGCCGATCTGGCCAACGTCGAGGTGCAGATCTTCGCCAACCTGCTGGTCGAGTTCGCCCGCGAAAACGGCGCCAAGGCGATCGTCAAGGGCATGCGGGCGATCTCCGACTTCGAGTACGAGTTCGAGATGGCGCAGCTCAACCGCAAGCTCGATCCGGGTATAGAGAGCATCTACGTGATCGCCTCCCCTCATTACAGCTTCCTCTCGTCCACCGGGGTGAAGGAGATGGCCACCTTCGGGGGCGACGTCTCCGACCTCGTTCCACCGGCGGTAGCCGCGGCGCTGGCTGACCGCCTGGACGATAGGTAGGCTGTGCGAACCAGTCCGTCCAACCTGGGCGACGGCTTGCAAAAAACGCCCCCGATAACCCCTTCTTCACCAAAAACCCCGCATACACGTAGGCTTACGACCTGCAAATGGACGTTCTGGTCCTCATAGACAAGCTGGACGACGTCGTCCACAACGCCCGTCCCGTCCCCTTGACGGATCAGGTGCGCGTGGATCGAGAGGAGATCTACGACCTCCTCGATCAGATGCGCGCGACGATCCCGGAGGAGATTAAGCAGGCGCGGTGGATCGTCAAGGAGCGCCAGGAGATGCTGGCCGAGGCCAAACGCGAGGCGGAGCGGATCGTCCGCGAGGCCCGCGAGCAGCAGGCCCGCCTGATCTCCGACGAGGAGGTCACCAAGCAGGCCGAGCGCGCCGCCGACGAGATCGTCGAGGACGCCCGCACCCGCGAGCGCGAAATCCGCCTCGGCGCCGAGGATTACGCCGACGAGATCCTCAACA
>JBQCIG010000170.1:0-9086 GCA_051953975.1 Solirubrobacterales bacterium
GACAAAGCACGAGGAGGAAACGGAACCTCTCGGGCGGCGAATCGGCCGAACCCGACCGCTCCACGGTAGCAGCAGATCTCCGCTCCGCCGGAATCGCTCCCTTCGTGGGAATCCGCCGGCGCCAGGCTAGAAGAAGACCGGAGCGAAGAGCCGGCGCCGGTTCTTTTCCCGATTTTTGGGTAATTCAGGAGTGCCGAGCTTTGTTCCCGATCTCAAAGGCGGTGGGCATGGTCCACGAGGCAGCTCCTCTATCTCTCAGGACAGCTCCTCTATCTCTCAGGCTCGCTGCCGAACCGCAGAACGTCGGCCGTATCCGCGACGAGGTTGCGCGGCGCGCGAAGTGCCTGGGGATGCCGTCGGCCAGGGTCGATGACCTGAAGACGATCGTCTCCGAGGCCTGCGCGAACGTGGTCCGCCACGCCTACCCGCGGGACGCGCCGGACCGGCCGATGGAAGTCGAGATGGCGGCGGAGGGCGAGGAGCTGAAGCTGGTCGTCCGCGACAGGGGCACCGGTATCCGCCCCCCTACCGGCACGCGCCCCAGCAGTCTGCGCCTCGGCTTCATCCTCATGGGGTCGCTGGCGAACTGCCTGCAGCTTCGGACCGAGAAAGGGCTCGGCACCGAACTGCTGCTGACGGTCCCGCTCGCCCGCATCTAGGGACCTGCGCAATCTGGCAGGAAGGTCCAATGCGGCCCACCAGTTTTGCTGCCTTAGAAGCGCTTAGGCATCGCCGATATCGTCCGCCGACCATGATCACCACTCCCCAACCCACTGCCGCCGCGCCTGGCGCCGATCCAGACTCCGACCGCCACTACTGGCAAGAGTCCGTAGCCCGGCACGAGCAGCCCTCGCTACGGCAAAGCCTCCTCGACCTGGCGACGTCGGCACTGCCCTACCTGGCCCTGACCGTCGCGATGTACCTCTGTCTCGAGGTCTCGGTCTGGATCACCCTTGCCCTGGCGATCCCGGCGGCGGGCTTCCTGATGCGGACCTTCATCGTCTTCCACGACTGCGCCCACGGCTCGTTCTTCGCCGACAGGAGAGCGAACCGCTGGCTCGGCCGCTTCACCGGCCTGCTCGTCTTCCAGCCGTTCGCGAACTGGCGCCACAACCACGCCGTCCACCACGGCACCGCCGGCGACCTCGATCGGCGTGGGACCGGGGACATCGCCACGCTGACGGTCGAGGAGTACCTCGCCCGCCCCTGGAAGTCGCGGCTGGGCTACCGGCTGTTCCGCAGCCCGGTGGTGATGTTCGGGATCGGGCCGATCTGGTCGCTGATGATCGGCCCTCGCATCTGGTCGCAGAAGATGCGCCCCCGCCAGCGCCACAGCGTGATCGCCACGAACCTGGCGCTGGCGGTCCTGATCGGCGCGATCGTCTGGTTCCTCGGCCCGCGGGCGTGGCTGCTCGTGCAGATGCCGACGGCGATCCTCGCCGGCACCCTGGGAGTCTGGATGTTCTACGTCCAGCACCAGTTCGAGGACGTCTACTGGGAGACCTCGGAGCAGTGGAGCTACGCCGCCGCGGCGCTGCGCGGGAGCTCCTACCTGAAGCTGCCGAAGGTGTTCCAGTTCTTCACCGGCAACATCGGCCTGCACCACGTCCATCACCTCAGCGCCAAGATCCCCAACTACAACCTCCAGAGCGCCCACGACGAGAACCCGATCTTCCACGATGTTCCGGTGCTGAGCGTGCGAGACGGGCTGCGGGCGATCCGCTTCAAGGTGATCGATCCGGCGAGCGGAAGACTGCTGACCTGGAGCGAGGTCAGGGCCCGGACCGGGCGTCCGGGCCTCTCGACCGGCTGAGGAAGGCGGTTCCTCCTGAGATCTCGCCCAAGCGGTTGTCCGTGCTCTTCGGCTGGGTAGTCATCGGAGGATGAGTCGAGGCCCCCTCGAACTACTCGATCGCTGGACCGGTCGCGGCATCGACGCGGCGGTTTGCGCCCATCACCGCCGCCGTCTCGCGCGGGTCGGCCGAACCGACCAACTCGAACCCCCTGCAGACGGCCAACTCTGGGCAACTGGGCAGCCGCCGCCGCGGGCGGGCTGCGAGCTGCAGATCCTGATCGACGGTGCCGAGGCTCTGCCGAGAATTGCCGAAGCGCTGGACGGAGCACACACGGAAGTCAACATCGCCGGCTGGCACATCACCCCGAGCTTCGGTCTCAGGCGCGACGACGCGGCCAGGAGGCTTCGCGATCTCCTCGCGGAGCTGGCCGAGCGGGTCACCGTGCGGGTGCTGCTCTGGGCCGGAGCGCCGCTGCCGGTGTTCTCACCCCGACGGGCGCAGATGCGCCAGGTGCGAGACGAGCTGACGCGGGGCACGAAGGTCCGCTGTTTCCTCGACGCCCACGAGCGGCCGATGCACTGCCACCACGAGAAGCTGGTGATCGTCGACGGGGAGATCGCCTTCGTCGGCGGGATCGACCTGACCTCGCTCGGCGGTGATCGTTTCGACACGGGCGAGCATCCCGCCCGCGGAGACATCGGCTGGCACGACGCCTCCACTTGTCTCAGCGGTCCCGCCGTCGCCGACGTCTCGGCTCACTATGCCTCGCGCTGGCAGGCGGTCACCGGGGAGAAGATCCCTGCCCGGTCGACGCCTGCGACGCCGGAGGGAGATCGCGAGGTGCAGGTCGTTCGCACGGTGCCCGAGAAGATCTACGACTTCCTACCGCAGGGGGACTTCACGATCCTCGAGAGCTATCAGCGAGCCCTGCGCTCGGCCCGCTCGCTGATCTACCTGGAGAATCAATTCCTCTGGGCGCCGCAGGTGGTCGAGATCCTCGTCGACAAGCTCACCAAGCCGCCATCGGATCGATTCCGGCTGGTCATCCTGCTGCCGGCCAAGCCCAACAACGGCGCCGACGACACGCGCGGTCAGCTCGCGCTGCTCGCCGAGGCGGACGACGGCGCCGGGCGCTTTCTGGCGGCGACTCTCTCGAGCCGGACGGGCGGCCTCTCCGGGCCGCTTTACGTCCACGCCAAGATCGGCATCGTCGACGACGCGTGGCTCACGGTCGGCTCGGCAAACCTAAATGAGCACTCCCTCTTCAACGACTCCGAGATGAACGTCGTCAGCTGCGACCCCACCCTGGCGCGCGACACCAGGCTCCGTCTCTGGGCCGAGCATCTCGAGCGCCCGATCGGGGCGGTCGGCGGAGACCCGACCCGGGTCGTCGACGAGCTCTGGAAGCCGATTGCCCGGGAGCAGCTAGAACGCCGGAGCCGGGGGGAGGCCGCCACCCACCATCTGCTCGAGTTGCGTGGGGTCTCGCGGCGCTCGGCCGCGATCCTCGGCCCGCTGCAGGGCTTCGTCGTCGACGGGTAGCGACCGGCCCGGCCTGACGTCCGCCAACGCATCGAGACTTCCATCGATGCGGGTGCTTCGCAACGCCGGGTCTGAGCTTCGGGCTGTGTTTCGAGCGGCGACGCCGACCCACCGACGTTTTCGGGATCACCTCACGGTCATTGCCCTCGCCACGATCGGTGTCGACGTGGTATGCGCCGTACTCGCCTACTTTCTCGAGCGCCACGCCGCCCAGACCGAGATCAAGACGCTGGGCAGCGCCTTCTTCTGGACCTCGACCCAGCTGCTTACCGTCTCCTCCTCGATCAAGGACCCGATCTCCTTCGGCGCCCGGGCGCTCGACCTCTTCATGGAGGCCTACGCGATCACCGTGATCGCCACTCTGGCGGGGGCGACGGGGGCCTTCATCCAGAAGCGGGGTCGGGAGTTGGAGGCTAGGAGCTGAGCAGATGGGGTGGGGTGGCACGAAGATGCGACATCGGGGGTCCAGCCTCCTGTGCCACGCCCCCGGCTGTTATAGCAGGGCGGGGGCACTGTCTTATCGGGGGAGCGACCGTAGTAGCTCCGCCGCCGCCCGAAAGCAAGCCGGAATAACCCCGAAATCGCCGCGCATCCGCGCGACTTCAGCCACTCGTGCCGAAATGGAGCGCGATTCAGGGCCGGTTGGAAAAACCCTGGAAATGGAGAAGTTCCGCACTTGCAGGGAACTTCTGGCGATGGAGCCAGGCGGATTCGAACCGCCGACCTCCTGGGTGCGATCCAAGGAGGTCGCTGAGCACAAAGTCGTCAGAACATGCTGATTTGCAGCACTTTTCTGATGGTCTTGGAGATGCTGCAGAAAGTGAAATATGCAGGGATATGCAGCGAGTCGGGCACTTCTGGCGAAAAGTGCCTGAAATTTCGGGGGTCGGTTGGAAACGCCGTCTTGCATCCCAAGGCAGCTTTGGTTGCGCCGGGGCTATCCCAAGGAAAACGCCTGAACCTTGGGTTAGCCAGCGGTACCGTTGATGCCGATGATCAGGACTGAGCTACATCGACTTGTGGATGCTCTCCCCGACGAGTCGTTGCCCGCTGCGGCGATTCTGCTTCGACGTGCCCAGGACCCGGTGGCGGCCAAGCTGGATGCCGCTCCTTATGACGACGAGGAACTGTCTGAGGAGGACCTGCACGCCGTCAAACTGGCGCGGAGCGAACCGAGCCTCTCTTGGTCAGACGTCGAGGTGGAGATGCGCGCGGGCTGATCCCGGCCGCTGCTCATCGCGTCGATCTATCGACGTCGCCCGCGGTCCCGCCGGGAAAGAAGTGCCTTGGCGAGGATCGTCGCGTACTGCCCTGACAATTCGATGCCGTTGTCACGTTCAGCCAGATAGATGAGCGCCTGCCCGATCGTCTCGGCGTCAAACCCGCCAGCGATGATCTCATCCGTAATCTCATGGAGAGTCTGTTGCCCTAGATGGGAGGGCTCGGATCCCTTGCGGCCCCCACGGGAGGCTTGCCGGTCCGAGGTGCGCCGAGATTTAACCCCGCCGTTCCGCTCTTGCCTCAGCGGCGCATCGAGAAGGCTTGCGGTGAGGTAGCGATCAGCGGGATTCACGACTTGCGACTGTGGCAGCGACTTCGGACGAGGCCGCCGCTTGATCAGGACACGTTGGCCGAACCATAGGTCACCCCAAATCCACTCATCGCTTGCGTTTTCGGACGGTGCGGGCTTTTCCTCTGACGAGTGGATGGGGCCGAGGCCGGCTACGGCCAACCCTTCGTCACCGCCTCCCACGCAGTCGATTTGATAGCGAGGCGGGCTCCAGCTCATGATCGACGGATAGGGAAAGCTTGGTACGGACTTGCCTTCTCCGATGGCCCAAAGGCGCTCTGCCTCGCGGACGATATATGGCCGCTCGACCAAGGCGAGCTCCGGCTCGTTCTCCGTTGCCGCGCCTGCCAAGGCACCAGCCATCGTCGCGATGCTGTCGGTGTCGGTCCCGAGCCGGTTGGCGCAGGTCGTTAAAACTGCTGCTGGATCTTCAGGAAAAAGCCAGGCGGCTACCGCGGCAAGAATCGAGGTCTTGATGCCAGAGCCTCGTTCCTCGGATCGGTATGCACGGAGCGCCTCAACGGCGTCCTCGTAGCCTCCGGCACCTTTACCGATATTGCGGAGCGCCTTGAGTTCCTCGCGAAGCTCCGCAATAACTATGGCGACCGCATCCTCGAGCGAAGTCTCGCTCCTTTTCTCCCAGAGGCCGAGCCAGAGATGATCGAGTAGGTCATGGGATCGAATCAACTCGGAGGCGTCCGCTAGGGAGAGGGCGGCTTCCTCCCAATCGTCGGGCTCGGGGACTTTGGCCGTCTCAAGTGCCCGATCAAGGCAGGTAGCGTGAAAGAGTGCACCGAGAATCCCGCGCATGTGCCCATGGGTGCACACCGAGTTGACGATGACGTCAGTCCTCCATCTCCCATCACCGCCCGACGCCCAGACGTGCGGCTGGACTCGCATTGACGCGCCATTCCCTCCGCCGTTCACGTAGGTCGAGCGTTTTCCCTCGAAGAAGTTGGTCGCCCAGGTGACGTCACGACGGCGTAGGTTGGCCGCGGCCTCTCTCGAGCCGAGCCCGGCGCCCAGCGCATACGCCGGCCAGACGGTCAGCTCGATCTTGGAGAAGGTCTCGGCATCGAAGACCCCGTCACCGCGTATCGAGCGCGCAGTCGCGAGTCGCAGCTGCGTGTCGTCCGAGACGCTTCCGGCTGGCAGTTCGACAGTCGGCCCGAAGCGTCCCCCGACCCGCCGATGCCAAGGGACCGGCTCATTGACCGGCAGCGCGACGCCTCGTCTCGCAACCCCTCGGGAATCGGCCAGCTCCGTGATGAATCCGAGGGCGTCACCGCACGCCGCCCACAGCGCCGACGCTTTGATCCGGCGTAGTCGCTTCTTGTCAGGACTCGAAGACGCTGGCATCGATCAGGATTGGGATCTTTCTCTTCTCGTCGGGCGACTCATCGGACCGCAACAGGATGTCGCAGCTGGAGGAGGCGATGTCCGCGTGGGGCCCGGTCGCCACGTAGACTCTGAGCAGCCGGTCAAGCGACAGGGGACCCGGATAGAGAACCTCGGCCTGTGGGCAGGTCGTCAGCTCTTCCGGCATGCCCTCCGGCCGCTCCACAATATTTCCGGACCACCGTCGCACTCTCTCCTCAAAGAGCGCTTCCAGCCCATTCACTCCCCCCGCGCGCTGGCAGCCGGTGTAGATGTTGTTGGTAGTTGCGAAGAAAACGCCCTCGTCGGAGAGGATCGCTGGATCGAATGCCAGGGCGCACCACCAAAGATCCTGATGGGCATGCCATCTGGAGGAGTGCCCGAAATACTCCGTATTGATCCGGCTGATCGAAAGATTTACGTAATCGAGCCAACGTAGGTCCTTGCGGGTCTCGGCGTTCGGCTCGTAGACGTGCTCGAGATACTTGTGCTCGGGAAGGCGCTTTCGCGGCAGGACGGCGCCTTCCGCAAGGATTCCCGTCAATCCTTTGTTCGTCGTGAAGTGAAGGATCTTGGCGATCCCTCGCCGGTCCACTATCTCGGCGATCGCCGTCACACGTTTACCTCGACATAGGTATTCGGGTCGAGTAGATGAACGACTTTTGACTCCTCCCCGGGCTTATAAGTCAGAGTGACGGTCTTGCGGGCACGGCCGATCGCCATCGCCACAAGACGGCGATGGTTGTTCAACTGCGTGTCGTTTTCCTCCGGTCCATGCGGCATCTGCTCGGCGGCGAGCCCGAGGATGAAGACGTGATCGAACTCAAGGCCCTTGGCGGAATGAAGCGTGCTGAGGCCGACCTGCTCGTCGCCTTGGGGCCATTCCTCACGCCTCTGCAGGTCGACGAACGGAATGTCTGCGGCGCGTAGTTGCTGTACGACGAAGTCGAACCAACCGCCACCCTTCGCGTGGAGGAGTGCGGTCGACTCTCCCTCGGGCTTTTCCCGAATCGCGTTGACCACCCAGCCCATCTGCTGCCTGAAGCGACCTTTGACGACGCGCGGAACCTCGCCTTGGTCTTCGCAGCTCTCGAAATCCGGCAGGGTGCCATCGTCGTCCTGGGGCAGGTTCCTGACCAGGGGCAGTGCGAAGGCGGCGATCTGTTTCGTGTTGCGATGGTTGTGCTGGAGTCGATGACTTCGGGTGAGCTCGACCCCCACCTCAGGCCAGCCGAAGCCCCGCGGGTAGACCCGTTGGATGGCGTCGAGGACGAAGGTCGTGGAGTGGCTTTCGGCGAGGTGCCGGGTGAGACCCCGAATTTGGTTCGCCGAGAAATCCTGGGCCTCGTCGACCACGGCGATGTCCCATTTCTCATCGGGCGCCGGATCGCGTTGCGCCATGCGGAGGTCGATGTCGGACCAGTCGACGTAGCCGTTCTCCTCTTTCCAGGCGATGTACGGCTCGATCACCTCGACGACGATTCGCTGGCGCTGCTCGCGGTTCACCCGCGGCGCCGGACCACGCCCACGGCGCTCGTAGTGCGGGTGTTTAGGATCGACGTAGTACTGAGTGATCTGGTCGGGGAGGTAACGCCCGAGTACGTAGTCGACCTCGTCGACCAAGAACTCTGGTTGGTATCCGAGCCCGAATCCCAGCTGCTGGAGCTTGATCGAGCGGCGGTAGTCACTGAGCATGTCGGGGCGGCCCTGAAGGTCGCGAGCCCACTTCCCGAACGTCGAGAGATTCAGGTCAAAGCGGTCAATCTCGATCTGCTGCTCCACTAGCTCTTTTACATAGCCTCGAAGCGTTCGGTTGTAGGTGAGAACCAGGACTTTGACGGGGGACTCATCGCCTTCGCGATCCTTCTGGTTGGCCCAGACCCCCGTCACATGACGCAACCGCAGGACGGCAGTCGTCGTCTTGCCGCTTCCTGCAGCGCCTCGGATTAAAACGAAGCCTGGTCGATAGTCCTGCAGAATGGACAATTGCTCCGGCGTCGGCCGAACATCTGCGAGCACCCGCATCTAAGTTCTGAGCCCTTTCCTCTGCCTCTGCTCGACAAACTTACACCGCTCAAGCAGTTGTCGTCTCCTGCGTGGAAGCGTCCGGGTATTTCATCTCCATGTCGAGGGTGCTGTCGGCGGGCCCCCCGATTATGAGACCCGAGGGCGCTGGTCATTCAGCGATCCGTCGCGTCCCCTCACTGAACGGAATGAACCATTCGGGCCACCACTGAGGCAAAAGCCGAATGTCGACCTCGCGGTCGAACTGGGCGAACAAGGTAAGGATCCGGTCGAACTCGGACCGGGCGTTGCCTGCATAGACCTCAATGTCCTCCGGCAGCGGGCGAGTCAGGGTGATGTGGGCGATCTGCTTGTTTGCAAAACCGAGCTCCTTTTCGAGGGTCGCAGAGATCCGACTGTCGCGCGCCTGCTGCCAGACTCCCTCGGGAAAGAAATCGTCGGCGGTCATCTCGTCGTCGCGCCAGGTACGGCCGAAAAGAATGAATGCGCCCAGGGCCCGCAGCTTGATTAACAATCCCGCCCGGGTCAGCCTCTTGATCGGGGCGGTCGACTCAAGCGCGTCGAAGGACTGCCACAGATCCTCGGTCTCGATGCCCCCGCGCGCGTCCTCAAGCTCCACTTTCACATGCTCGAAGACCACGTCGCGGCTAATCCGGGCGAAGCCAGCCGCGGAACGAAGCCTGGATCGGTCTTCAACGCAGCCGCCGCGTCGAAGAGATGGGTACTCGCCTCTTCAAGGAAGCCCTCTAGGTCCTTGGGTTCGGAGGGGTGATTTG
>JBQCIG010000171.1:0-12353 GCA_051953975.1 Solirubrobacterales bacterium
CGAGGGCGGCGGCGACGTCGTCCAGGCTGGCGGAGGCGAGACCGGGGAGGGTTCTGTTGGCGCGGGTGACGGCGACCCCTAGCGCCAGAGCCACCACCAACTCCGCCCGCAGCTCGGGTTCGGGGGCGCCCCGATCGGCCAGCTCCGCCGCCAGCGGCGCGACCAGCCGCTTGCCGACCACGTCCCGGACGAGGGCGCGAACGTCCTCGCTCGGGTTCGGGCTGGTGAGGGCGCGGCTGACCGGTCCGTGGCCGCGCTCCTCCCAGCGCTCGAGGAGGAAGGCGAGGAGCGCCTTCGGCGCGAAGTCCTCCGGCCCCTGCTTCTGCGCCCCCGGCCCCTCGGCTAGCGCCGCCAGGAAGAGGCCTTCCTTGCCGCCGAAATAGCGCGCGATCAGGGCCGGGTCGACGCCGGCGCGCTCGCCGATCTCCCGCGTCGTCGCCCGCTCGTAGCCGACCTCGTCGAAGAGGGCCGTTCCCGCCTCCAGCAGAGCCTGCCGGCTCGCCTCCGAATCGTGCGGACGGCGCACCTTGTTAGCCTGGACGCCCATTGATGTCATCACATGATGACAACCCCGGTCGAGAGCAGGCGCGCCAGCACTACGGCATCACCTTCGCCGTGCTTGCCCTCGGCGGCGCTTCCTACGCGCTGCTGCAGTCGGCCGTCGCGCCGGCCCTGCCGGCGATCCAGGAAGACCTGCACGCCTCGGCGACCGCCACCGCCTGGCTGCTGACGGGCTACCTGCTCAGCGCCTCGGTGCTGACGCCGATCGTCGGCCGGCTCGGCGACATGTTCGGCAAGGAGCACACGCTGGTGGTGGCGCTGGCGGTGCTGACCTTCGGCTCCTTCCTCGCCGCGATCTCCCACTCGATCGGGATGCTGATCTTCGCCCGCGTTGTCCAGGGCTCCGGCGGCGCGATCTTCCCGCTCGCCTTCGGGATCATCCGCGACGAGTTCCCGCCCGAGAAGGCGGCGCAGGGGATCGCGATGATCTCGGCGATCCTCGGCATCGGCGGCGGCCTCGGGATCGTCCTCGCCGGGCCGATCATTGCCGCCTTCGACTACCACTGGCTGTTCTGGTTCCCGCTGATCGCGGTCGCGGTCGCCACCATGGCGACGATCTTCTTTGTCCCCGAGTCGCCGGTGAAGTCGCCGGGCCGGATCGACTGGGGCGGGGCGGCGTTGCTCTCGGTCTGGCTCGTCCTACTGCTGCTCGGGATCACGCAGACGGCGGAATGGGGCTGGGGCGATGCCCGGGTGATCGGCCTGATCGCTGCTGCGCTGGTCGTCCTGGTCGTCTGGGTCCGCTTTGAGGAGCGCGTCCGCGAGCCGCTCGTCGACATGGGGATGATGCGGATCCGCGGCGTCTGGACCGTCAACGCGGCGGCTTTCCTGGTCGGGGCCGGGATGTACAGCTCGTTCATCCTCTTCCCCGAGTTCACCGAGGCCGCGCCCAGCTTGGGCTACGGATTCGGCGCCTCGGTCACCGAAGCCGGCCTCTTTCTCCTGCCCTGCACGATGATGATGCTGATCGTCAGCCCGCTGGCCGGCGTCCTCGCCGGGCGGGTCGGCGCCCGCCCGACCCTGATCGCCGGCTCGCTGCTCTCCGCCCTCGCCTTCGCGCTGATCGCCGTCAGCCACGACGCCCGCGCCGACGTCTACGTCTCCACGGCGATCCTCGGCGCCGGTATCGGCCTCGCCTTCGCCTCGCTCGCCAACCTGATCATCGAGGCGGTCTCGCCCGAGCAGACCGCGGTGGCGACCGGGATGAACACGGTGATGCGGACGCTCGGCGGCTCGGTCGGCGGCCAGCTCGGCGCCAGCCTGATCGCCGGTACCGCCACCGCCGCCGGCCTGCCGACCGACCACGGCTTCACCCTCGCCTTCCTGCTCGCGGCCGCCGCCTGCCTGCTCGCCGCCGCGGCCAGCTTCGCGGTGCCGAAGCCGCCGCGGACCGGGCTCGGCAGGGTCCTGCGCCCGGCGGGAGCCTCCGAGGCGGCATGAGCGCGCGCGCGGAGGCCGGCTCGCACGACCGCTACAAGTGGATCGCGCTGTCGAACACGACGCTGGCGGTGCTGCTGGCGACGCTCGACGCCTCGATCACGATCATCGCGATGCCGGCCATCTTCCGCGGGGTCAAGCTCGACCCGCTGGTCCCGGCCAACAGCTTCTACCTGCTGTGGATGATCCTCGGCTACCTCGTCGTCTCCAGCGTCCTCATCGTCAGCCTCGGGCGCCTCGGCGACATGTTCGGCCGGGTGCGGATCTACAACCTCGGCTTCGTCATCTACACCGCCGCCTCGCTGGCGCTGACGGTCGACTGGATGACCGGCCGCGCCGGCGCCACCTACCTGGTCGTCTTCCGCATCGTCCAGGGGGTCGGGGGCGCCTGCCTGCTTGCCAACGCGGCGGCGATCATCACCGACGCCTTCCCGGTCGACCAGCGCGGGATGGCGCTGGGGATCAACAACATCGTTGGCGTCAGCGGCATGTTCGTCGGGCTGGTGCTGGGCGGGTTGCTGGCGCCGGTCGACTGGCGCCTCGTCTTCCTGATCTCGGTCCCGGTCGGCCTCTTCGGCACCGTCTGGGCCTATCTGAAACTGGAGGAGCGCAGCGAGCCGAAGCGGGCGGCGATCGACTGGTGGGGCAACGTCACCTTCGCCCTCGGCCTGGTGCTGGTGATGGTCGCGGTCACCTACGGCATCCGCCCCTACGGCGGCTCGCCGACGGGGTGGGGAAGCCCGCGGGTGATCGCGCTGCTGGCCGGCTCGGTCGCCTCGCTGGTCGCCTTCGCGCTGATCGAGACCCGCGTCGCCGAGCCGATGTTCCGGCTCTCGCTCTTCCGCATCCGCGCCTTCACCTTCGGCACGCTCTCGACCTTCCTCGCCGCGATCGCCCGCGGCGGCCTGATGTTCATGCTGATCATCTGGCTGCAGGGGATCTGGCTGCCGCTGCACGGCTACGACTTCACCGAAACGCCGCTCTGGGCGGGCATCTACATGCTGCCGCTGACCCTCGGCATCCTCATCGCCGGGCCGGTGTCCGGGGCGCTGTCGGACCGCTTCGGCGCTCGCCCCTTCGCCACCGGCGGGATGCTCGGAGCGGCGCTCAGCTTCGGGCTGCTGATGATGCTGCCGACTGACTTCTCCTACGCGCTCTTTGCCGCGATCCTCTTCCTCAACGGCATCTTCATGGGGATGTTCGCCTCGCCCAACCGGGCGGCGGTGATGAACAGCCTGCCGCCGGGCGACCGCGGCGCCGGCGGCGGCATGAACCAGACCTTCCAGAACTCGGCCCAGGTGCTCTCGGTCGGGATCTTCTTCACCCTGCTGATCGTCGGTCTCGCCGCGAGCCTGCCGGCGACGCTGAGCAGCGGCCTGCAGGCCCACGGGGTGTCGGCGGCGGCCGCCCACCACGCCGCGCAGGCGCCGCCGATCTCGGTCCTCTTCGCCGCCTTCCTCGGCTACAACCCGGTCCAGCACCTGGTCGGGGCGGAAACGCTGGCGGCCTTGCCCGCCCACGCCCACGCGGTCCTCACCGGCGCCGGCTTCTTCCCGAACCTGATCTCCGGCCCCTTCCGCGACGGGCTCGACGCCGCCTTCATCTTCGCGATCGTCGCCTGCCTGGTCGCGGCCGCGGCCTCGATGCTGCGCGGCGGGCGCTACCACCACGCCGAGGAAGCGGCCCGGCAGCCACGAGGAATCCCCGACCTGGAGGAACAGCATGCGAGTTGAGTGGCACGGCCAGGCGGCCTTCTCCCTGCGGGCGCCGCAGGGCAACGTCTTCATCGACCCCTTCGGCGATGTCTCCGGCCTCCGGGCCCGCGGGATTGCCTTCGATTACCCGCCGATCGCGACCGAGGGCATCGACCTCGTCCTGGTCACCCATGAGCACGCCGACCACAACGGGGTGGAGGCGATCGCCGGCGAGCCGGCGGTGCTGCGCTCGACCGCCGGGCGGCTCGCCTCGCCGCTCGGCGAGGTCCTCGCGATCGCCTCCGAGCACGACGAGGTCGCCGGCACCGAGCGCGGACCGAACACGATCTTCGCCTTCGAGCTCGACGGCCTCCGCCTGGCCCACTTCGGCGACTTCGGCCAGGGCGAGCTGCGCCCCGAGCAGCGGGCGGCGCTGGGCCAAATCGACCTCCTCTTCCTCCCGGTCGGCGGCGGCCCCACGATCGGCGCCCGGCAGGCCGCCAAGATCGTCGAGGAACTGAGCCCCCGCTGGGTCGTCCCGATGCACTACCGCACTCCCAGGATCGGATTCCTCGAGCCGGCGGATGAGTTCCTGGGCCTGATCGGCCGCCACGCGCGCCTCGACACGACCCATTTCGAGACCGCCGATCTGCCGGCGGATGACAATCCCGTTGCAGTGGTGGCGGCTGTGCCCTGATCCGTCCGGGCGCCTCGCCACCATCGCGTCATGGAGCTATTTGTCGTCTCTGTCGTCTGCTCGTCCTGCGGCGAGGAAACCGAGGTGATCGTCGATGACCTCGACGCCGTCGAGCGCGAGGCCTGCGAGTGCGGCTACGGCTACGTCGTCCTCTCGGTCGCCGAGTCCGAGCCGGTCCACGCCAGGAAAGGCCGGCTGGTCGAGCTGCCGCGCTGCGGCGACGGCCTCTCCCGCGCGGCGTAGATCAGGACCAGGAGATCCACTGCGCGCCGAGCTCGAGGTTGCCGAGCACGATCAGCGGCTGGCTGGTGAGCTGCGACATCACCGTGACGACGAACTGGAAGCTGCCGCTGGTTTCGCTGGGCCGGTTCGCTTCCCACCAGGTGCGGATCGCGCCGCCGAGGCGGCAGACGAGGCGGCCTTCGGTGCGGGCGGCGGGGCATCCGCCGGAGGGGATGACGAGATCCTGCTTGGGGGTGACGGTGGTCGGCGCCAGCAGGTAGACCGGGAGCTCGATCCGGTCCAGTTTTGCTTTTGAGAGCTGGTACCCGTACCGGCACTCGAGCTGGATCGTCTGTTCGCCTTCCGGTGCGGCGGCGAAGAGCGCGGCGAACAGCGCCTGCAGGTGCTGCTCGGGGGTGCGCTGCTGCGGGGAGGGGGGGCTCGCTCCGATCGCGGCCACGTCGATCGCCGACTGGGTGTAGGTGTTGGTTGGGAACACCTGGCTGGCGAAGAAGACGGGCGGGGTCTGGTAGTGGAAGGGCGGCGCGGCGTTTTCGTTGCGCTTGATCGACGCTGATGCCCAGCCCGATTGCAGGCCGAGGATGTTCAGGTCCGGAGCCGAGACGAGCCGCGGCGCGATCATCTCGCCCTTCGCCGCTTCCAGCCAGTCTTCGGTCTCCTCGTCTACATAGGCGTAGGCGTAGGTATGGCCGGCGTTGGGCGGCGCCTTGTCGCTTTTCAGCGGTTCGGCTTCGCAACCGGGGATTTCGACCAGGATCGGCTTGCCGAAGCCCTCCAGGTCGGCGACCGTGACCTGTAGCGTCGTGATCTGCTCTTTCGGGTTTTTGCGGCTGTTGCGGAGGGCCGTCGCTTCGCTGATCGCCAGTTCGTAGCTCGCCGCCGGCAGGGCGCCGGGGCGGACGCCGTTCACCGAGAGGCCACTGAGAAGAGCGGCGGCGACTGCCTCGACCATTTCGGTGAAGGTGGTGAGCGCCACGTCGGCGATTTCAGCCGTCTTCGAGTCGATCTTCCCCGGCTGGACCGTGGTGAAGAACCGTTCCAAGTCCGCTTCGACCGCCGGGTAGCTGGTGATGAACTGGGCCAGCGGCAGGAAGGGGTCGCCGCCCGTCGCGTCGGGGCCCGGCGCCCCGGTGGAGCCCTGGTGGTTGAACTCCAGCGTCAGGTGGACGGTGTCCTGCAGGTAGTGGATCGGCTCGGCGTAGTCCAGCCCGTAGTTCCAACCCAGGGTCTTTTCGAGCGCCAGCTGGCCGGGTCGGTCGGGGACGGTCTGGGTCCCGGTCTGTTCCACCATCGTCGGTGGCGTGGGGAAGCTGCGGAGGACGAGCGGGACCTCGATCTTGCCGAGGGCGAGGTTCAGGGGTTCGGATTCTTCGGCGCGCAGGAAGGAGAGCCAGGAGGACGGCTGGTAGCCGACGATTCCCGGCAGGTAGCCGACCTGGTGCTCGATGTGGGTCCCTTCGAAGGCGAGGTCGAGCGTGACCGACGCCTTGGCGGTGGCCAGGTCGGCGTGGCCGGCGGCGGTGCTGAGCAGGAAGGTCAGGGTGGCGGGCGGCCCGCCGTCCTCGACCATCGTGATCTTCGGGTCGCTGAGGGTGACGGGCTGTTCGTCTTGCGTCTGCTTCAGGTTGCCGAAGAGGCGCACCGCCGTCTTCGGGTCGGTGCACTGGGAGGCGACGTCCACTTCCAGCTGCACGATCGCGTCGGTCGTGTAGAAGCTGGCGAGCTGGATCAGCAGTTGCTGTTTGAAGAGTTCGCGAGCGGCTTGCGGATCGGCGCCCTTGGTCGCCTCCAGCACCGGGATCACGAGGCCCGCCAGCGCCGCCGCGAGCTTCTCCTTCGCTTTCGCCAGCGCCTGCAGGTGGGTGCTCTGCCTGCCGAGGTAGCCGTCGAGCAGCCCGATCGCCGTGGCGATGTCGGGCGAGAGCACGCCGTCGACGGCGGCGAGCAACTGCTGCGTCCACTGGTCGAGGTCGACCGCCGCGAAGGATTTCGGCTGGCCCGGCCCGACCAGCCCCTTCCCGCTCTCGTATTCCTTCAATGTCACTTCTTCGCTGCGCGGTTCGTTGGCGATCGGCCGCGGGGCGTAGGTCGTGAGGTTGTCGGGGTCCATGGTCGCGACGCGCAGGGGCTGCCCGGCGGCGAGGCCGAGCCGGGTTACCCAGAGCGGCGCGCCCGCTCCAGCCCGCTCCGCCCGTTCGCGGTCTACCCCGGCGGCGAGCTTCATCCGCCAGCTCCCCGCCACCGTCATCGCCTGCTCGAACGATTTGACGAACGAGGTCAGGGTGTAGGAGCCATCTTCTTCGCCGCGACGGGGAGGGATCGTCGAGCCGTTGCCCGCCGCCGTGCCCTCGACCCGCAGGTCGGGGTCGACCAGCTCCGGCGGCCGGCTCAACTTCACCGCCACGGTCAGCTCGAAGATCTGCTTCGGTTGGCGGCTCGCCACCGTCGCCAGGTCGAGTGGGAGCACGATCGGCGCCATCGTCGGTGCCGGCTTCACGTTCCCTTCGGCGCGCGCCGCCAGCCAGGCGAAGATTTCCGCGGCGAACGCCTTCAGCGGCCCGGTCTCGACGCTCAGCGGCGATTCGGGCAGAAGGCTCGTTTCCACCGCGACGGCGAGGCCGCCGCCGACCGCCGATTCGAGCTGGAACCAGATCCGTTCGTAGACCGCCATGTCGCGTTCGGCCCGTGTCTTCGGGTCGAGCTGTTCTTTGCCGGAGGGCGCCGGCTTGCAGCCGAGCTCGCCTTCGTTTAGGTAGGTGCAGGGGTCGAAGGCGAGCTCGATCTTCAGATCGGCCTGCCCGGCCCCGCCGGCGACGATCTCGTAGTCGGTCCCGACGCTCGGCCATTCGGAGAGCCCGATGACCGGATCGGTGTAGAGGGCGCGGGCGGGCGGGCGGTTGAGCGGCGCGCCGGGGCTCAGCGCCGGGTTGCTCAGCGGCGTCAGGCCGCGGTTGCCGAAGATGTCATTCCAGGCGAGGTCGAGCTGCAGCAGACCGCCGATTCCAAGATAGGGGCTCTTCGCCGGATCGGGGCCGGTCCCGTCGGGCTTCGGTGCCGACGCGAGCTTGGCGTAGGGGACCGCCTTCTGGTAGCGCCAGATCCCGTCGTCCTGGGGCGGGCGCATGCGATCGCCGCCGGGGGCGGGCGGCGCGGTGACCGGTCCCAGCGGCGGGCCGGGGGTGGTCGCGGGGAAGCTCTTCGACCCCTCCGGCAACCGGTAGCTGAGCAGGCTGTAGAGCCGTTCCAGGGCGCTCTTGGCATCGCCGTTCTGGGCCGCCGGCGCCGCGGTCCGGGTCAATCCGTAGGTCACGGTTCCCGGCTTGCCGGACGCCTGGCGGACCAGCGGGCCGCCGCGCACCCGCAGCGGCGCGGTGAACAGCCCCGGCACGGATTCGTTGTCGAGGGCGAGCCGCGCCGGGCGCACGCCGTAGTAGCCGGCGATCTCGCCGAAGCTGCCGGCGCCGGGGCTGGTGCCGGCGGTGGCGGTGAGCGAGGGCAGGTTGACCAGGGTCCACGGCGGCTGCGCCTGGCTCCAGTTCAGTTCGGGGTTCGCAGCCGTGACCGCCGCGGCGCTCAGCCCGAACCGGGCGGCGATCGCCTGCAGCGTCCCCGCGCCTACCTCGGCCGGCACCTCGTAGAGGCCGCCGTTGACGGCGAGCTTGGCGCCGCCGGCGAGGGGGACTTCGGCGTTGTCCTCGACCAGCTGGACGGGGTCCATGTAGTAGGTCGCCGCCAGGCCGCGGAGGGTGTCTTTCGAGCCCGGGGTGACGAGCTCGGCGACCGCGATTTCCCCGCCCGCGAAGACTCCGGCGACTTCGGCGTTGTCGCGCGCCAGCGCTTCGAGGCTGACGTCGTAGCAGGAGGCGATCGCCGCCAGGCTCGCGCGCCCTTCCGCCCCCGGGGCGACCCGCAGCCCGTCGGGCAGGACCAGGGTGCTCTGCGCGGGAAGGCTGGTGGTGAAGTCGACGCCGGGGTTGCGGCTTTCCAGCTCGGCGACCGTCGTCCCCAGCCATTGCGCCAGCTTCTGGGGCTCCCGGCCGGGGCCGGGCGGCCCCGCGGTGACGGTGTAGCTGCCGCCGTTGACGGTCACCGCTGCCTGCAGCGGCACCGTTTCGTTCGCCGCGGCCAGCTCGGCGGCGCTCATCCGGTAGGTGG
Organism: Solirubrobacterales bacterium; assembly: GCA_051953975.1. Classification (GTDB taxonomy): domain Bacteria; phylum Actinomycetota; class Thermoleophilia; order Solirubrobacterales; family 70-9; genus VAYN01. The sequence continues at coordinate 8,788 of JBQCIG010000171.1, forward strand.
CGCCGAGCGACTTCAGGCTGTCGCCGCCCGAGGGCTTGGCGAAGGCGGGTAGCGGGCGGGCTTCGGCGTACACCGTCGCAGAGGCGTCGATGTAGCCGCTGGTGACCACGGCGTTCATGTAGTTCGCCACCCGGTTGCGCCGCGCCGGCTCGGCGGGAGCGCCGTGGAGGAGGAGCAGGGTGAGGGCGGCCTCCCCCTTGTCGTTGAAGATCGCGTCCGGCAGCCCCTTGCCGCCCTCCGGGCCGGAGTAGTAGAGGTAGAAGCCGCCCGAGCGGGTGATGCTGCACTCCCACAGCAGGCGGACGAAGTCGATCGGGGCCTGGGTCTTTTCGGCGGGCGTCGCCTCCAGCTCCCGGGCGGCGTTGGGGGGGTTGGTGACGGTGCTGAGGTTCGACTGGGCGATGAACGCCGTCACCCCGTCGCCGTCGTCGGCCTGGCCGCTCGGCCCGGCGGTCGTGCCGTGGAGGAGGATCATCTGCGCGAGCGAGAAGTCGGGAAGTTGGAGGCCCGCGGCGGTGAGCATCCGCTCCAGCAGCACGACGTCGTACTGGTTGGCGCCGATCAGCTCGTAGGTCGTCGAGGCGGTCGGGTGCGAGGAGCCGGCGGCTAGTTTCTTGATGCTGAGGCCGACCTGGGTCGCCCAGCCGTAACAGGGCGCCGCTTCGGTCTGGGTGGCCCCGCTCGCCTCGCTGACGCTGGCGATCCCCACCTCGCAGCAGGGGAGCGGCGGGCCGGGGGAGGCCTCGGCCGCCCGCGGGAGGTTGACGAGGCTGTCGGGGAGCTGCCAGATCCGCAGCGCCGGTGCCGCGGCGGCCGGCGGGGAGCCGTAGGGCAGCACCGGCGCCTTCGCCTTCTTGCTGACCCAGGGGGTGGAGCCGGCCATCGGATAGGAGGCGTAGGAGAGGTGGTAGGAGTCCTGCGGCCCTAGCTCGAGCACCGCCGGGTCGATGCCCGCCGCGCCCTGGGCGGCGCTCAGCAACTCGCCGGCGCGCTCGGCGTCTTTGGCCTTGATTTCGACTTTGAGGCTGCTCATCGCACTTCCTTCAGGTGAGCTCCAGCCAGCTGACCGTGTCCGGGCAGGAGAGTTCGATGTCGAAGGGCTCGATGGCGGCGCTCTGTCCCAGCGGCAGCTGCTGGCCGGTCAGCGCGAAGAGCCCCGCCTCCTTGCTCTTGTCCGCCTGTTCGGGCAGCCGCAGGCCGTGCAGGAAGTAGCGCGCCAGCATTCCCGAGAGGCGCTGAAGGGCGAGCGAGCGCTTCGCCTCTTCGATCAGGTCGCCGAGCCTGTACTGCGGCAGGTGCGGGACGTCGAGGAACTGCGCCTGCGGCGTTTCGCCGCCGGCGAAGAGGTCGGTGCACTTGCCGTTGCCGGCGATCGGCAGCCCCAGGGCCGCGGCCGGCACGCCGAAGCGGGCGGCGACCGCCGCCAGCGTGTCGCCCTCCTGCGTCGTGTAGGTGGGCGGCAGGATCAGCGCCGACCCCGTGGTGAGGGAGGCGCCGGGGAGGTTCGAGCCCGGCTTTTCGACCAGTTCCGCGATCGAGACACCGAGCGCGGTCGCGACGGCTTCGAGCGTATCTTCGACTTTGACTTCGTAGGGCGGCTTGCCGGGGAAGCTGATCGCGGTCCCCGCCAGCAGGAGGCCCTTGGTGGCCTTGTTCGCGGTCGCGAGCTCGAGGGTGCTGAACTTCCCGGCGAAAGCGGCGGCGATCGTCGCCAGGGTGTCGCCCGCCGCCACGGGGCGGGCTATCCGCAAGGTCTTCCCCGCGTTCAGTGGGTGGCCGGCGTTGGCTTCGAACAGCTGGGAGACGGTGTAGAGGTGGCCCGGGCCGAGTTTGGCGAGGTCCCCGGCGGCGTTGATCGCCGCCACCGTCGCTTCGACCGCTTCGCCGCTCGGCACCGGCAGCTTCAGGTCGCGCAGCCCTTCGCGGGCGGCCTCGACCATCTGGCGCGCCACCATCCCGAAGTACTCGGCGTAAACGATGCTGGCCATCGAGTAGGTGGTCCCGTCGGCCTCCGCCTGCGGCGCTTTCGGCGTCTCTTCTTCCACCTGGACGTCGAGCTCGGAGAAGTAGTCCCGCAGGAAGGAGATGTAGGCCATTTCGTAGGTGTCATGGAACCCTTCGAACGTGTAGGGGCCGATCCCCAGCCGGGGGACCTTCAGTTCGATCTGGGGCGGCATCGGGAAGTAGGTCGCGGTGGCGCTGCCCTCGCCGGGCGCGCCGACGTCGATCTTGGCGTTGCGTTCGAGGAAGGTGTTCGCATCTGCGGGTTTGATCGGCAGCGGCTTCCCGGGATCGGCGAGGAGGGCGAGGATCTTCCCCAGGGTCTCGTCGGAGACGACGAGGTCGTCGACCGCGCCCGCCTCCACCGGCCCGCTCTGCGCGGCGGCGACGGTCCAGCGCAGCACCTGCTTGGCCAGCGCCTCGAAGCTCGTGTCCTTCGCGCTCGGGGCGGCGTTGGGATCGACCGATTCGATCCAGGCGAGCAGGACGCAAGCCGCGCTCTGCTGGGCGGGGGCGGTGGCACCGTCGCCGACGACGGTGAAGGCGGGGGTCATGTAGGCGCGCAGCGCCAGCGGCGTGCTCGCCGCCTGCAGGTTCGACCAGGTGAGTGTGACGTCATTCCCCTCGGCGATGGCGAGCAGCAGCTCGGAGCGGGCGGTGAGCATCCGCATCCGCCGCATCGCCAGGTCGGGCGCCGGCGCCGCTAGGGCGGCCCCTTCGTCCCAGGGGGCTTGTTCGAGCGAGCCGACCGTGAAGCTCTCCGAAATCGAGGCCGAGAAGCTGAAGTGCAGGTGGATGGTGAAGAGGCCGAGGTCGATCGAGAGCGAGGCCCTCACGTCCACCGAGGCGTTGACTTCGATCGGGATCGGCCGGTAGGACTCGTAGGTGATCATCACCCTGAGTTCGAGGTTGACTTCGACGCTGGCCTTGATCACGGCGAAGTCGACGCTCCCGTACATGTGCGCCGCCAGCCCCAGCGTCCCCTGCAATTTGAAGTAGTACTGCTCCTGGAGCTGTTCGGGAGAGGTGGGTTCCCCGCTCGGGAGGTTCGGGTGCCAGCGGGCGACCACCCCCTGGACGACCCCGAGGACGGTGATCGTCAGCCCCGCCGAGAGCGGCCCCTTTTGGAAGGTCTTGCCGGCGCCGACCTGGAGGCCGATCCCGAAGATGATCACCGGGTTGAAGCTGCCCTTGGTCGTCGCCGGCACGTGCGACCCGGCGGTTTCGGCCGAGAGCTTGCCGAAGTAGAAGCCGCCGGCGCCGATCACCGGGATGGCGGGCGGCACTATCCCCTGCACGGTGAACGAGCGCGAGAAGTCGAAGTTCCAGGGGAAGCCGATGTCGACTTCGAAGTCGCCGTTGGTGTAGACGGCGAGCGCCAGCAGCGGCAGCGTGAAGCTGAAGGCGCCGACGTCGAACTGGCGCACCGATGAGGGCAGTTTCAGTTCGGCCTGGTAGACGCCCACCGCGTCGGTGACCTTGCGGTAGGAGACGTCGAGCTCGAGGCCGGCGAAGATATTAGCCGGGGGGGCGGAGATCCGCAGGTGCAGCCCATATATGTCGGG